>JAXHTL010000108.1:0-15834 GCA_034190095.1 Actinomycetota bacterium | reverse complement strand
CGCCGGCGTCGCCTTCTTCGCGGCGGGCGGCTTCTTCGCAGGCTCGGCAGCGGGGGGCGCGGCGGCCTCGGGGCTCTCGTCGGGCCGATCCGGCTGGTCTGCCATGTTGCTGCTCCTTTGAGTGTGTGGGCACCCGGCAGTGGCCCCCATCATGCCAGGTGGCACCTGAGGGCCACGCCGGTGTCAGCAGGTGCGGGCCCGCGGTGGGTCAGAGCACGCCCAGCCGGGCCATCAGGTCGGCGTCGATGGCGTCGAGTTGTTCGCCGATCGCCGCGTGGGCCGCGCGCCGCCGGACCGACGGCATGTTCTCGGCGGCGGTGACCGCCGCCGCGAGGTCATCGAGGCGTTCGGTCATCGCGGAGACGAACTGTTTGGTCTCGGCGTCCTTGGGCTTCTTCTCGGTCAGCATGCGCAGCGATTGCTCGGAACCCGCGATGCGCGCCGACAGGTGTGCGCCGTGTCCGGAGAACTGGCCGAGCTGGCTCAGCGGGACGCCCAACCTGTCCGCCCGGCGCTCGTCGACCAGACCGCGTGCGGCGATCGATGCGCGGTAGGCAAGGGGCACCAGGATGGGAGCCAGCAAACGCGACACCGTCAGTGCCCGGCGAATCTTGGTGGGCGAGAGAAGCTTGCCCTCCCGGACCGCTTTCAGTTCTGTCTCAGCAACTTTGAGTGCCGCCTTGTCGCTCTCGCGCTGAGCGCGCAGCTGCGCCTTGAGAGCCCGGGCGGCCGCCTTCTGTTCCGCCTTGTAGCGACGGGCCTCGTTCTTGGCGGAGAGCTTCGCCTCGAGCTTGGCCTTGGCCTTGATCGCGCGAGCTTCGGCCTTTCGGGTTGCCCGGGATTTGCGTCGTCCGAAAAGACCCATCCCTGCGGCCTCCCGTGGTGTCGTCGGCGGGTCCCCGCTGGGGATCCGGTGGGGACAACGATCAACCCTAGCGGTCACCGCGCGACAGTGTGCCTGCGCCCCGATCCCCGGCGGTATCGCTGCTCTCAGCAAACGGTTGGCGGTGATTGTGCGAGAATCTGTCCATCATGGGGTCGGCGGGGGCCGAACGCCTCGAGGGGTGGTGAGGACGTGGGTTCGCGTGCGCGTGTCGCGACAGCGGCCTGCCTGGTGGTTTCCGGACTGCTGGGGGGTGCGGCCAGTACTGCGACCGCGGTCGCCGAGCCCGCAGGCTCCGGCGACGGCGCGACCTCGGACAGTGCGGGCGAGGCATCGCAGACCGGCGCGGACCGCCGGCCCCAGCGCGCTGAACGTCAGCCGAATCGGAATGCCGGCCAGGGAGGCTCGGGCTCGGGTGACGGGGACGACTCCGATGACTCGGACACCTCCGACGAGGGCCTCGAGGCGCCGGAGAAGGACCCCGGTGTCCCCAACGGCGACGAGGGCGACGGCGACGAGGACGAGGAGCCCGGCGAGCACTGGTGGCAGGATCTCTGCGATCACGCCGGTTGGCAGTGGCCGGCGCCGGCGCCCTCGGCGGGGGACTCGGCGAGTTCGAGCAGTACCCACGGCGGTGGAATGCCCGCCGGACCGCCGGTGCTGCGTCCCTTCCCCGGGCTGGGGGTACCGGCCGAACTGATGCCGCCGGCCGATGGGCCGGTGGCCCCCGATGTGGTGGACGCGGTGGCCGGTGTCGGAGCGCCGGTGGTGGGATCGGCCGGTACCCCGCTGAGCGTGCCGTTCGTGGTGCCCGCACCGGCCGGTGCGCCGGTGCCGGCCGGAGTTCCGGCCGGTGTCGCGCCGGTGCCGGCCGGGTCGGGTGCGGCGCCCTCGGGTTTCGGTGGCCCGGGCGCAGGGCTGCCCGGTGCACCGCGGCTCACCCCCGCCGAGCCGGCACCTGCGCGCGGGCCATTGCCGGGCACGGCGGGAGGCAATGCCGCCGCCCCGGCGTCGACCTACCGGTCGGGCTACGCCGACTACCTGCGAGGTGCGGGCTTCTCGCAGGTGGCTGCGCTGGCGGTACCGGGCCTGGCCGGGATCTTGGTGCTCACCGGCGCCGGCGGGCTGGTGGGCTACCGCCAGGCCAAAGCGGGCCGGGCCGTGCGCACCAGCGGGACAGGAAGGTTCATGAACTGACGGGAACTGCTCTCCTGAGAAGGCCGAGCAGCGGATAGTAGGAGAACAGAGAGGGGGTTGTATGCCTGCGAGTCGACGGGTGACCCGGGCCGTCAGCGACGTTCTCGCGCTCGCCCCACGGGAGGGCGAGGTTTCGCTGACCCGGCTGGTGGAAGCTGTCGGTGAGGGCCGTGGTCGGCCGATCGACATCCAGACCTCGGATCTCCCGCCCGGCGTCTGCGGCCAGTGGCGCCAATACACCGACCACGACGTTTTCCTCATCCAGCGTGGCCTGCCCGCCTGGGACCGCACCCTCGCGCATGAACTCGGTCATCTGGTGCTCGATCACGAAGGTATCCCGGTGGCCCAGGCCGCACAGGAAAGTACCGAGCTGGCGACCTCGGACCTGATCGGCTACATGCTCAACCAGCGGACAGGCTGTATGGGGCCCAGCGGTGAAGACGCCGAACAGGAGGCGGAGGACTTCGCCGCGCTACTCATCTACCGGCTGGGCCGACTGCCCTCCGACCGGTCGTCGATCGTCCAGGTCCGGCTCGGAGAGGCGTTTGGTTGATCATCTGGGTGATCGCCGGTCTGCTCGGACTGGCCACCGGGCTGCGCATCGGCTGGGCTCTGGTCAACAAGCAGTCGCTGGTCAGTAGCGCGATGATCCTGGCGCTGGGCAGCCTGGGCGTGGTCGCGGCGCTGAACTGGCCGCCGCTGACGCTGATGATCGACACGCTGGTGAACTGGCCCAACATCTCGGTCGGACTCAGCCAGGTCGCCCTCATCGGATGTGCGGCCGGCAGCTGCGTGATGATCACGTCGGTCTCATCGAGCCGCAGCCCCGGCGCGGTCCGCCGGATCGCCGTCATCCAGTACGGCGTGGCCGCCGTCATCGCCGTGATCAGCCTGGTCGCCTTCTTCGCGGCCGGCCGGCAGCCCGAGATGGCGCCACAGGAGTACCTACGGCGCAACCTCGGCTCCGAAGGCACCGCGCTGCCGTGGCTGTTGCCGCTGCTCTACGTGCTGCTGGCGATGAGCCTGGTGGCCTGGGCCGGTTTGCGTCACTCCAACCGCACCCGGCGCGGACGCGCGTTGTTCGTCTTCACCGTCGGGATCGTGCTGATCGTCGCTGCGTTGGCGTTCTTCGTGCTTCGCGCCGTCGGGACCACCGGGCTGGTCGGGGTCGGCGCCGCGGCCACACTGCTGGGTTGCGCGATGCTCGTCGTCGCGGCGGGCTCGCTGTTGCCCAGCTTGGAGGATTGGTTCGGGGCGCGCCGGGAGCTGCGCATCATCGCGCCACTGCTCGACGAACTGGGGCGACGACATCCCGACGTCGGAGTCGGGGTGCGCCCGCGCGGACCGCTGGTGTTCCGCGTCGCCGAGCGGATGTCCCTCATCTCCGATGCGTTGTTCCTGGAGGCCACAGCGGCCCACAGCGCGCTGCGTCGGGTCGACAGCGCGGGAAGCGCTGCCGCGGACAGCGCCGACTCCGACGATGCCGGCACGTCCGAGTCAGTGGACGGGGACGATCCGGAATCCGCCGGCGTGTCGCCGACCGAACAGGCCGAGGCGATCGCAGCGTGGATCCACGCAGGTCGCGACGGCGTGGACGACGACGGCCGGACCGCCTTTCCCGGCCTCGGATGGCTGCGCCAACCTGCGACGCACTCCGACCGGGAGTGGATTCTCGAGATCGCCGGCCAGTACCGGCGGCGTGCCCGCTCCGACGGGGGCACGGAGTCGGCCTGAGCCTCGATTCGCCGACGTCCGGGCTGCCGCCGTGCGCAGGCTAATCGTCGAGGTTTTCGCGACGCCGCAGTTCGTCGACCTTGACGACCAGGTCCTGCTTGGCTTCGGCCGACAACCCGACCGTCCGGGCTGCAATTCGGCGAACGCCCTCGTCGCGCATGCCGGCCAGCAGGGAGAGCTCCTTGTCGAGCTTCTCGTAGTACTCGTCGTCGGTGAAGTAGGCAGGCTTGATCCGGAAGAAGTTGGCAAGCGCGGCCATCGTCGTCGCCGACGGGTTCGTTCGGTTGCCGGACCGCAGCTGGGACAGGTAGGGGGCCGACATCGTGACTCCCTCGGCCTTGAGCGCCGCGATCACCTCAGCAGAGGTGTGCGGACCGCGTCCGGGCGGGTAGACGGTATCGAAGAGCCTGTTGAGACGAGCGGCGAACGTATTGCTCATGGGTGTGACCTCCACGTAAAGATGAGCGGGAATCCGGGGCGGCGTATTTGCTGATCATCGTAGCGACAGTTCTTTCTACAACCAAGTGCAAACCAGGCAAAACTTCACCCGGCTCACCATCCGGCGCCGCTGGCACTGAGCTGGGCGGGACCGCCGGTTACACCTCGCACTGCGGGGCTGCGGTGCGGTTAAGCAAATACTAACGGCACCGTAGCTAATCCTCGCCCCGCTCTGACGAAACTGCCGCACGGTGACCGGCCGAAATTTTCCTCGGCAACTGTCCCGAACCGACCCCGGTGCGGGTGTGACGTTTGCTGGTTACCTTGTCTTACATCGCGGGCTCAGCCGCCGGAACCTGCGCTTCACGCCATGTCGGGGGCGAAAGTTCAGGCGTGGCGACCGGTTCGGGCGGAAGCGAAACTGTCAGTAGCCAATGGCATTGCGACCTGCGGGGGACACCTCGTCAGGAGCGACGCCAGATCGGCGCCGAGCAGCCGCCCGGCGGCGAGCGCGGATGCCGATCACGACCGCTGCCGTCGCCGCTACGGCAGCGGCAGCGCCGGTCACCACGAGGGCGAGTCCAGGCCTGTCCAGCACGCCGTCGACGAACATGTACAGCCCGAACAGACCGAACAGCACGCTGGCCAGATAATGCAGGAACCGCTCGGGCAGGCGTTTGTGCATGACCCTGCCGACGGCGATGGCCACCCCGTCGGCGGCCAGCATGCCGAGGGTGGCCCCGATCCAGACACCGGCCCAGCTGTGGTCGCTGGCCAGCGCCACCGTCGCCAGCATGGTCTTGTCGCCCAGCTCCGCCAGGACGAACGACGAGACGATCGCGAACACCACGAAGCGTGGTTCTGCGACGCGGACCTCCTCGCCGCTGTCGGCGCGCCGGGCGTCCCGCCAGGTCCAGATCGCGAACAGCAGGAAGGCCAGCGATGCGGCAACCGCGATCGGGCGCTGCGGCAGCGCCATTCCGAGAAAGTGGCCGATGGCCACCGAGAGCCCGTGGACGAGGATCGCGGCGATGCCCACCCCGGAGAGCACGACCCACCAGCGGTGGCGCAGCGCGTAGGTCATGGTGATCAGCTGGGACTTGTCGCCGAGTTCGGCGACGAACACCACGGCCAGGCTGATGAGGATTGCGGAGAACACGGACGGACCTTTCGACGCGTCGCCCGCCACAGGCTGCGCCCGAGGCGGATCACGGTCGAAGGTCTCGCCCACCACATGTTCGAGGTGGCTCGCCGGCCGGGCTCACGCCAGTATGTCGACTCGACGATTGGGGGCTACTCCCCTTCGCTGATAACCCAACCATAGCCAGCGATCCGTGAGACCGCCACCGCAGGGAGGGATTTCGGGCGGCCGAACAGTTCGTTCACGGGGCCGAAACCCGCGATTCGAGTGGCCTATGCGGCGAGGAGCATCGCGAGGATCGCGGTGTCGGGGTGGGTGATCGGGTCGACTCCGACCCGGCTGACCATCGAGGTCACGGTGCCGTCGGATTCGGCTTCGACCCAGGCGGCCCGGTGCTCGAGCCCCAGGTGGGGCAGCCCGGGCAGCAGCACGCATCCCGACGCGGCACCGTTGCACTCCGGAAGCGAGGGGGTGGTCTCCGAAGGCGGATGCAGCATCATCAGGGCCGGCGGTTGCCGATCGGCGAAATGCCCTGGCGACACGGCGGATTCGCCGACGACAGGCCCTTCGGCCAGCACGAGTCCCACGGTGCCCGGCTCCGGTTCGTCGGGCAGTTCTTCCCGGACCCCGAAAATCGTTGTCGTCGAGAGCAGCCCGGGCAGCGAGGCGACCCGCACGGCGACCATCAAGAGCTGGGCCCACTCCTTGGTCGAGTCGGGCCAACGCCCGGAGACCACGAAACCCTTGAGGGATCCACGCGAATGAAACGGAGCGACCTCGATCGCCCGACCGGACCCGAAATCCATTTCGCCTCCCCGGCATCGCAGAGCATCTGCCCGACACGCCTGTGGGTCGATCCGCTCAGAATGCGGTAGGCCCACGCTGGCACGCAAGTGGACACGAGTGCTAAGCGGGCCGGAAAAGACGAACCCGGCCCAGCCGGAAGGCTGAGCCGGGTGCGAGCTGGTCGGCGGGAGGGTCAGGCAGGCGGGTAGACGCCCATGCCCTTGGCCTTCTCGGTCTGCCAGAAGATGTCGGCGATCTCGTCGATGGTGGCGAGCAGCTTCTCGGCGACCGCCACGTCGAGCGACTTCTTGACGTCGCCGGCACCGTGCACGCCGTCCCAGAACAACTGGTGCAGGTTCGGGAACTGCTCGAAGTGGTCCTTGGTGAAGAAGTCGGCCCACAGCACCATCAGGTGGTGCTTGACCTCTTCGGCGCGCTGTTCCTTGATGAGGATCGCGCGGGTCTTGAAGTGGTCATCGTCGGAGTCGTGGTACTTCTGCAACGTCTTGAGGCACGACAGCGCCTCGATCTTGGCCTGCGCGGGGTCGTAGACACCGCAGTACAGATCGCAGTGTGCGTGGGCGGGTGTGGAGTTGGCGAAAAGTCGATGCAGCATAGCCCTAACTTACCCTTAGGCCATGCGCCGAAACCATCGGCAGGGGCCGATTGGGTTCGGCCGGCTGTTGCGCCGCTTCGTGGTCGTGGAGGACTCGATGCGGCCGGCCCTGCTGCCGGGGGACGGACTGCTGGCGGTGCGCTGCGGAAAGCCCCGACAGGGACAGCTCCGGGTGTTCCCCGATCCGTTGCTGTCGTCTCGCTACCTGGTCAAACGTGTCGGTGGGGTCCGGGACACCGCGGCGGGAAAGGTGTTCGAGGCCCTGTCGGACAACGCGGGTGCCCCAGGCGCCACGGACTCGCGAGAGTTCGGGTGGATCCCGGCGGCGGGGACCTACCGGGTGGTGTGGACGGCACGTGCCCGGCGGGATCCGGGATCGCCGGCTCGCTGAACTAGTACAGGACGATGAGGGCGAGGATGCCCAGCAGGACCAGCGCGATCAACCCCGCGCGCAGGAACGCCATCAACTGGCTGCGGGTGTAGACGCGCGAGGAGGACTGCCATTCCGAGGGCGGAAATGCCGGGCCCGAGCCCATCGACGATGACGCCATCAGAAACTCCTCACCCGCACGCGATATACCTCCCCAGTGAGATCCGTCACAAGCGGCTCATGTGACGCCGATCATAACCCTTGTGTGTCGCCGCTGAGAAATCGGCCACAGATTGCTGAACGCCAGCCTACGCACTACTTAGTGCTACGAGCGATTTCGCTCCCGCTTCGGCGGGGCTGTTGATCGCGGTGGCGACATACCGGCGAGTTATCCACAGGAACGGGGTGGGCAGCGGCCGACAGGGCGGCTCACGACGGGTGATCGGTGGCCGGTGCCTGTGGATGAGCCTGTGGAATCTGTGGATAGGTCGGGAATTGCTGCCCGTGGAGCACCCCCGGGTCGAGGTCGGTGGTGTGGCCGACAACTCCCGTGTCAGCATGAAGTCATGGACGACACAGCGGTGCCGCAGGCGGCGATCGGCGACGTGCCCACGACCTTCGACGACTCCGTGGTGCTGCTCGATGTGCGTGAGGACGACGAGTGGCAGCGCGGCCACGCGCCGGGTGCCCAGCACATCCCGATGGGCGACGTCCCGGCCCGGATGGCCGAGATCGACACCGAAGCCCAGCTGTTCGTGGTCTGCCATGCCGGCGGCCGTTCGCAGCGGGTGGCGCAGTACCTGGTCCGCAACGGTTACGAACCGGTCAATGTCTCGGGCGGGATGCTGGCCTGGGCCGAGTCCGGTCGTCCCGTCGTCGCCGAGGGCGGCGGAACCGGGTCGGTCTGATCTGTCGGCTCGCCGACGGTCTGATCGCCCGGCCGGCCGGCGTCGCTAGGCTGGTGCGGTGATCCAGGTCTGCTCCCAGTGCGGGACGCGGTGGAACGTGCGTGACAAGCAGCGGGTGTGGTGCCCGCGCTGCCACGGCACGCTGCTCGCGCCCTCGGGCCCGGCTGCGCAATCGCAGTGGGGACCGCCGCCGCAGCAGCCTGGCCAGCGCCGTTCCGGTGCACTGCTGCCGGCCGGCTATCGCTGGGTTGCGGTGCGCCCCGGCGCCGCCCCGCCCCGGCGTGGCGGGCGTCGTCCGCTCGGCCCGACGCCGCGCTACCCGACCATCCCGCGGTGGGGCCTGGTCGAACACTTCGCTCCCCCCGAACAGAACCAGCACCCGGTGCGTACCGGACCGTCGGTCACCGCGGTCCGCACCGTCCTCGTGACCACCATGGCGGTGCTCGCAGCGGCGGCGTTCGTGCACCTGGTGCGCTACGTGTTGTTGATCATCAACCGGGGCATGCTGCTCAACCCCTGGCTGGCCGGTGCCGCGACGTGGGGCGGCGTGCTGGCCAGCGTGCTGGCCGTGTTCATGGTCGTGGCGAGCGCCGTGCTGCTGACCAACTGGCTGATCGCCCGCCGGGCCGCCGCGTTCGACCACTACGGACAGCAGGAGCCGCGGACGCGTTGGGCCCTGGCGCTGGGCTGTCTGATTCCGGTGGTGAACCTGGCCTGGGCCCCGGTCTTCGTGATCGAGCTGGCCGGTGTGGAGGCTCGGCTGAAGTGGTTGCGCCGACCCATCGTGGTCTGGTGGCTGGTGTGGATCGCCGCGACCCTGCTGTCGGGCTTTTCGATCGCGACCAGCTTCACCACCGATGCCCAGGGCATCGCGGACAACACGGTGACCACGATCGTCGCCTATCTGTTCGGGCTCGGTGCCACGCTGCTGGCTCTGCAGGTGTTCCTCGGTTTCGAACGGCAGCCGGTGGAAAAGCCCACCCGGCGCTGGGTCATGGTGGCTGCCGAGCCGGCGGAGTCCACGTCGCGGGCCTCCAGGAAGAGCCGCGCTGCGCGTGCGGTTGAGCCCGAAGGGGAAGACCCGGCAGCATAGCGGTATGAGCTCGGGCGGAACGTTCGACAGCCATCCGTTCGTGGTGGCGCACCGTGGCGCCTCCGCGGACTCTCCCGAACACACCCGCGCCGCCTACGAGCGGGCACTGGCCGAGGGCGCCGACGGGGTCGAGTGCGACGTCCGGTTGACCAGAGACGGCCATCTGGTGTGCGTGCACGACCGCCGGCTGGAACGCACCTCGACCGGATCCGGGCTGGTCAGTGAGATGACCTTGGCTGAACTCCGTGACCTCGACTACGGCTCGTGGCACCCGAGCTGGCGCCCCGACGGCAGCCACGGCGACACCGGCCTGCTCACCCTCGACGACCTGGTGTCACTGGTCCTGGACTGGAATCGTCCGGTGAAGATGTTCATCGAGACCAAGCACCCGGTGCGGTACGGGGCGCTGGTCGAGAGCAAGGTGCTGGCGCTGCTGCACCGCTACGGCATCGCCTCCCCGCCCTCGGCAGACCTGTCCCGGGCAGTGGTGATGTCGTTCTCGGCCGCCGCGGTGTGGCGGATCCGGCGCGCGGCGCCGCTGCTGCCCACGGTGTTGCTGGGTGAGACCTCGCGCTATCTGGGTGGCGGCGCGGCCACCACGGTGGGGGCCACCGCCGTCGGCCCCTCGATCTCGACGCTGCGCGAGCACCCCGAGCTGGTGGATCGCGCCGCGGCGCAGGGCCGTGCGCTGTACTGCTGGACGGTCGACCACTACGAAGACGTGCAGTACTGCCGCGACCTCGGCGTGGCCTGGATCGCGACGAACCATCCGGGCCGCACCAAGAGCTGGCTGCAGGACGGTCTGACCGGCGCCGGCCGGGACTGACCCCCGCGGCCTACAGCGCTCCGCCGGCGGCCTTGGGGGCGCCGGGGTCGCCGGTCGGCACCGGCACCTCGCGGGCGACGAAATCCTCGAGATGGAACAGGTCGTTTCCGGCCCGGTCGGCGATGCGGACCAGTGTGGTCATCATCGCGACTTCTTCGACCTGCTCCTTGAGGAACCACTGCATGAACTGTTCGCCGAGGTAGTCGCCTTCGTCGCGGGCCGTTGCGGCCAGGCGGCCGACCTGGTCGGTCACCTCCCGCTCGAGGCGCAGCGCCAGGGCCAGCGCTTCCCGCGGCGACTCGAAGCCGTTGCGCACCGGATCGACCGGCGGGATCTCGGCGGGCAGGTCGCGGTCGATCAGGTACTGCACGAGCATCAAGGCGTGGTTGCGCTCCTCGACGGACTGCCGATAGAACAGCGCGGCCAGTTGGGGCAGGTCCGCGCCGTCGAAGTACACCGCGACCGCCAGGTACTGCTGGGCAGCATTCAGTTCGCTACGAACCTGGTCGTGGAGCAGGCCGTGGAACTTGGTGTCGAGTGCGCGGGAATGTTCAGTTGTTGCCATGGGAATCAAAATACCCCTGCTCACGGGGGTCTTTCCAGGAAGGTAAACCTTATGCAGGGCAGCTTTGCCTAACTGTTCCGACGCGATGTGACGCACACCACGGCGGGCTCGCAAAGTTTGCTGCGTCAGGGCTGCCCGGCGTCGATGACGTCCTGGGGCAGTGGCGAGTCCGAGGCCAGCGCCGCGAACAGCTGCTGGGCGGCCTCACTGTCCCACACCACGATGGAACCCGAACTGTTGTCGGTGAACTCGCCGATCGGGACGGTCACCGTGGTCGGGTCGCCCCGGAGGGCCCAGCCCAGCCGGCCGAGATCCCAGACGTGGTCATCGTCGTCGACGGAGACCGTGTCGGCGGCGGCACGGGCCAGCGGATACCACCGCAGCGGGTTGAGCAGAACCGCCGGGCTGGCGGCGCGGTGGATCAGCGCCGACATGAACGCCCGTTGATTGGCCATGCGGTCCAGGTCGGCCCTGGGGGTGGCGCGTGTTCGGACGAAACCCAGCGCCTCGCGGCCGTCGAGGCGACGGCAACCGGCAGGCAGGTCGATACCGGCCAGCGGGTCGTTGATCGGTTCGGCGAGGCACATGTCGACGCCGCCGACCGCATCGACGAGTCCGGCGAAGCCGCCGAAGCCGACCTCGGCGTAGTGATCGATGCGCAGCCCGGTGGCCTGCTCGACGGTCTGAGTCAGCAGTTGTGGCCCGCCGACGGCGAAGGCCGTGTTGATCTTGTCGCTGCCGTACTCGGGGATCTCCACATAGGAGTCGCGGGGGATCGACACCATCACCGGGGCGGTGTCGGAGAACAGCGCGGGCAGGTGGACCACCAGGATGGTGTCGGTGCGGCCGTCCCCGACTTCGCCGCCGGTGGTCAACTCGGCCTGCTGCTCGACCGTCAGATCGCTGCGGCTGTCCGACCCCACCAACAGCCACGTCGTCCCCGCTCCCTGGGCGGGCCGGCCGGCGTAGTCGGTGAGGGCGGGGACGCGGCGCAGCGCGGAGTCCATCCACACGCCGGCTCCGACACCGCCGACGAACAGCAGCAGGACGGCGGTCAGCAGGATGCGTGACCAGCGCCGGATCCGGCGCGGCTTGCGTCGTGCGCGTGGCGGTGGCGGTGGTGGCGGAGCAGGCCGCGGCGGTGGCGGTGGCGGAGCCGGTCGCGGCTGTGGTGCCGGTGGGCGTCGCGGGGGTGGCCGTTGTCCGGGTGGTGGTGGTGGAGCGGGCCGGCGGGGTGGGGGGCGTTGTCCGGGTGGTGGTGGCGGCGGCGGAGCGGGCCGGTAGTTGGGGTCGCGACGAATCTCCTGGGGAGGTTCACGGCGTTCCGGAAAGCCGCCGGGGGGTCTGCGAAAACCCGGATACGGCGGCCGCTCGTCGGTCACAGCAAGAATGTACGCGTCCGATGAGGCTCTACTGCAGCCAGCCGAGGCGGCCTGCCAGCAGCGAATATCCGACGAACGCCACGGCGTCGATCAGGGTGTGCGCGATGATCAACGGCCACAGCCTGCCGGTGCGCTGCCAGGCGTACCCGAACACCAGACCCATCGCGATGTTGCCCAGACCTGCGCCGAAGCCCTGGTACAGGTGGTAGGCGCCGCGCAGCAGACTGGAGAGGGCCAGCGCGACCCAGGGGTTGACCCGCAGCTGGCGCAGCCGGGTGAGCAGGAACCCGACGACGACGACCTCCTCGGCCCACCCGTTGCCGAAGGACAACAGCAGCAGCACCGGGATGCGCCACCAGGTGTCGTTGAGTTCGGCGGGTTCGACGGCGGCATTCGCACCGAGGATCCGGCCGATCTGGTAGAGGGCCAGGCCGGGAACGCCGATCAGGGTGGCCAGGCCCACGCCGCCGAGGATGTCGCCTCGCCAGCGGATTCTGCCCAGTCCGATCCGGGCCGGGCCGTCGCCGCTGCGCCACAACAGGTACACCGCCAGCGCTCCCCAGGCCAGCAGCTGGAACAGGCCGGCGAGGTTCAGACCGAGGTCGATGAAGCCGAACGGCGACAGGCGCGGGTTGAGCGCGACGGTCTGCCCGGACAGTCCGAGCAGCACGCTTTCGATCAGGCGGAGCAGAGCCCGGTAGGCGCTGAGGGCGAAGGTGACCGCCAGTACGACCGCGATCTCGATCCGCAACGCACGGCGTTGGGCATCGGTCAGCTGATCGGCGGGCTCGGTCACCGCAGCTACGGTAGCCGCCCCCGCATGTTGTCAGACGCCGCGTGCGCGCAGGCCGTTGAGGAACGGGCAACCCATCAGAACCCGGATCGCCTGGCTGAGTCCGGTGACATCGTCGACGGGGCGGGTGAACGGCAGACGCACGTCGTGGTCGCCGTTGTCGTCCTCGACCCGCAGACGCACGCCGTAGCGATCCAGGCCCAGCGGCCGGACGCGGCCGCGCCGAAGCGCCGAGGGCAGCCGCGCGGCGAGTCGGTCCACCACGTCGCGGTGGGCGGCCTCCATGTGTTGCAGCCAGCAGGACTCCATGGCGCAGAACGGGTCCGGCCGTGCGCCGAGCAGCGCTCGCACCGGCACCGACTCGGCCCCGGTCGAGTCCGCCACCACGACGGACTCGATCTCCAGGCGCAGCAGCGTATAGCGGGTGTCCGGCTCGGTTTCGGCCTCCGTTCCGGAGTCGGTCGAATTGACCTGCAGTAGAGCGGGGTTGGGATCGGCGCTGGCGATCACGTCGAGCAGTTCGGGCACTTCGGCGGCGGGAATGCCGTGCACCTTGCCCTGGATCCAGACCAGCGAACGTACCGGTTCCCGCAGCGGGAGCGGGGCGTAGTCGGTCATCTCGAGGACGGCCTGCACGCCGGAGGAGCCGGCCCCGGCGACCTGGGTCGCCAGCGTCCCGTCCGCCGGGGTGGTGACGGCGAACGAGCCGTCGTCGAGGAGGTGGTGGACGGGGGTGGGGCAGGGATCGCTGCCCTCCACGGCGAGCATCGCGCCACCGGCCCGGGCGCATGCGCTGCGGATCCGCTCCGCCGTGGTGGGTGCCATCCCCGGAGTTGAAGTCGGTGCTGGAGCTGCCATAACGCTGCCTTTCCTTGGTAAGGTGAGCCTTACTTAACTCGACGCCGACGCGTTGCGCAAGGCCTTCCTCGCAGCGGAACGGGATTACCGCGGGAACCGATACGCTGGTGCGGTGCCCGGTATCGCCTATCTCGGCCCCGAAGGAACGTTCACCGAGGCGGCGCTGCGTGCCATCGAGGCCCGCGGTCTGATCCCACGTCCCGAGTCCCTCGACGCCTCGGCTCCGACCCCGCTGCCGACCGAGAGCACCCCCGCCGCGTTGGCGGCCGTTCGCGCCGGTGACGCCGACTACGCGGTCGTGCCGATCGAGAATTCGATCGACGGCTCGGTGCTGCCCACCCTCGACAGCCTCGCCGCGGGTACGCCGCTGCAGATCTTCGCCGAACTGACCCTCGATGTGGCCTTCACCATCGCCGTTCCGGCCGGCCGGGCGGCCAGCGCGGTGCGCACCGTGGCCGCTTTTCCGGTCGCGGCCGCCCAGGTCAAGAACTGGCTGGCCGCGTATCTGCCCGAAACCCAACTGGTGCCCGCGAATTCGAACGCCGCCGCCGCCCAGGACGTCGCGGCCGGGCATGCCGACGCAGCGGTGACCACGGCCCTGGCCGCGCAGCGCTACGGCTTGGACGCGCTGGCCCGCGACGTCGTCGACGAACCCAATGCCCGAACTCGCTTCGCGCTCGTCGGCCGGCCGGGCAAACCGCCGAAATGCACCGGTGCCGATCGGACGTCGGTGGTGCTGCGGCTGGACAACGTTCCCGGCGCACTGGTCTCGGCCATGACCGAGCTGGCCATCCGCGACATCGACCTGACCAGGATCGAGTCCCGGCCCACCCGCACCGAACTGGGCACCTACGTGTTCTTCCTGGACTTCGTCGGCCACATCGACGACGACTCGGTGGCCGAGGCGCTGCGGGCGCTGTATCGGCGCTGCGCCGAGGTCCGATACCTCGGTTCCTGGCCGACCGGTGAGGTGGTGGGCAGCGCGCCGCCGCGGATGGATGACGCCGCGAGCTGGCTGGACAGGCTGCGGGAGGGGCGTCCGTGAGCGGGCGGCTGGTCCTGGTGCGCCACGGTCAGTCCCACGGCAACGTGGCCCGGCGACTCGACACGCTGCCGCCCGGGGCCGAGCTCACCGACCTGGGGCGCGACCAGGCCCGCGGGTTCGCCCACGCGCTCCCCCGACCGCCCGGGATGATCGTGCACTCGATCGCCACCCGGGCCGTGCAGACCGCCACGGAGATCGGTTACGCGGCGGCCGCGGTCACCGTGACCGGGTTGTGCGAACTGGAGGGCATCCACGAAGTCCAGGTGGGTGACCTGGAGAACCGCAGTGACGAGGCAGCGCACGACGAGTTCAACGACGCCTACCGCCGGTGGCACCGCGGCGAGCTGGACCTCCGGTTGCGCGGTGGGGAGAGCGGCGAACAGGTTCTGGAGCGGTATCTGCCGGTGGTCGAGCAACTGCGCCTGCGCTACCTCGACGACGCCGCCTGGCACGGCGACATCGTCATGGTCAGTCACGGCGCGGCGATCAGGCTCGTCTCTGCGGTGCTGGCCGGCGTCGACCCGGAGTTCGCGATCGACCACCACCTGGCCAACACCGAATCGGTGGTGCTGGCGCCCGTCACCGACGGACGCTGGAGTTGTCTGCGCTGGGGCAAGGTGACCCCGCCGTTCGAACCCGGAGCCACCGCGGTGACCGTGCGGGACAGCGGCGCCTCCGGTTCAGCCGACCCGATGGGCTGACTCGGTCCCCGTCATGGCCAGAGCGCAGGCACAGCCCACGGCCTCGCAGTCCAGATGCAACGCGTGGGCGATCTCGGTCACGACGCAGTCCGGTTCGGTGCATTCCGCCCGGCGGTACGGGTGGTGGATCAGCGCGCCGTGGCAGTGCTCCAGACCCGCCCGGCAGGCGCGGCACTGTTCGGTCATGTCCCGTTCATAGCAGCTGCCGCCGACGGAATCGGGTTGGCGCGCTCAAGCCCAGCCGAGTTCGTGGAGGCGTTCGTCGTCGATGCCGAAGTGATGGGCGATCTCGTGGATCACGGTGATGGCCACCTCCTCGACGACATGCTGCTCGCTGTCGCACATGTCGAGCAGCGCGTCGCGATAGATGCTGATCGTGTCCGGGAGGGACCCGGCGTAGAACGAATAGGGCTTGATAATATTATTATTGATACTGGTGGTGGGGTTATTGAGCGGTCTGAAAATATCGATGCCCTCCAGGCTAATTCTCGTATAATC
>JAXHTL010000107.1:12758-16110 GCA_034190095.1 Actinomycetota bacterium | reverse complement strand
TCGGCGGCAGGACGGCCAGCACTTCATGGCGCATGAGGTCGGGCGTGAGCAGCCCGGCGTCGTCGAGCACGACGGCGCGTGGCCCACGCGTCGATTCCACGATCGCCACCGGCCTGCGAATAGCCTCGAATGCCTCGGGAACGTCCGAGACATCGAGCAATGCAGTCGAGGCGACATTCGCGCGGCCGGGCGTAGTCAGGGATCCCCGCACGGTGAGCGACTCTAACCGCTCAAATTGACGCTGGGATCGGTTTCTGTAAGAGCCGGCCAAAGTTAGCGACGACGGGCCTCGGAATCTATGACGCTATCGACGCAGCATCGGGGTATGAGAGCCGATGCTGAAGCTGCAGTCAGCAAACTTTGTAGATGCCAAGGGCGCGTCCTGCGCCGTGGGTTGAACATGCTGATCACGGTGATGACGAACCAGACCGTGGGCCTGATTCCGAGGAGTCAGCGGCTATCGGGCCAATGGTGTCGGCGGACGGGCGAATCAAGTCAAGCGCGCCTAGTTCGGTCTTCAACAATTGGTCTTCCATGCTCCGGCCGGAAATCGCCACCGGGTAATTGCTGCGGCGCCGCGAAACCCGGGAAGCTGCCGTCGGTCCCGCGTTCGCGCGCAGTGATCCCCGCCGAGATCCGACTCTGTGCCGCCTGGCGAGCAGTCGCACCATGACCGCCGCAGGAGGCGGCAACGGTAGTGTCGGGACGTCTCGGTCGCGTTGGTCCGGCCGGGGCCAGTCGTCGTGATCAGCGAATTTCCTGGTACTGGCCGATTCAGTCCCGCGCGTAGTGAACCACGAGTAGCGGCAAATGTTCTTACGATGTAGCCATCCCTAAAAAGCTGTGTAAAAGGCGGATATGAGACCGGGATGGTTAATTTTGACCAAAATGCGAACAGCGCCTAGGCGCGCGGTTGTAGCATGCCGCGTGGCGGTGTCACCTGCGAGACAAGGATGTCGATGGACCTGGTTCGGGGGAAGGGCGGCAGACTCGCAGCAGCAGTAGTCTCCGGCGCACTTGTGGCCGGGACGCTGTACGAACCGCCCCCAGCCGACGCATCGTGCTTTTCGATCTTCGGGATCGGAAACGGCAACGGCTGCGCCAGCAGCATCACCAACTACGCTATCGCCATTGGGGACGGCGCGGTTGCCGATGCGTCGACCGGATTCTTCAACGGTGCCATCGCTTTCGGCGCCAACGCCCATGCCACCTCTGCTGCCAGCCTCTTCACGCTGGCGGCGGCGTTGGGCGACAATGCCTCAGCATCGACACTGACCGGCTTGTTCTCCATGCTCGGCCAGATCGGTGCGGGGGCCACCGCAACGATGGGCGGCCCCAACCTCGCGCTGGGTGTGTCCAACGGTGTCGGAGCCCAGTCCACAAGTATCGTCGGCGGCTTCAACATCGCCACGCAAGTGGGTCCCGGCTCAGTTGCTGTGTTCGGTGGACCCAACTTCGTCTTCGGTGCCTTCAACGGCAGCGGATCGCAGCCGACCGCGGCCACCGGCGCCTCCGGTTCCGGCAACGTAGTCGTCCAACTGGGTCCGGGAATAGCATCGGCGATTGGTGTTCTCAACCTGGCGCTAGGCCTCTCGCCGTGGGGCACCGGGCAACAGGCCACCACCGCCGGCATCTTCGGATCCCTCGGGCTCAACCTCTGGGGCGACGGCATCGTGCTGGCGCAGACCATCTTCGGCAGCGCAGTAAACATTCTCGGCAACGGCGCGGCCGAGGCAGCCGGCCTGTTCGCCGCGGCGGCCAATCTCTTCGGCAACAACAACTTCGTCTCGGCGAACTCGGGTAGCGGAAGCCTGCTCAACGCGGCGTTCAGCCTATTCGGAGACGGCAACACAGTGGGCGCCGGGCCTGGTCCGCTCGCGGTCGCCGGCGCGATCCTGCAGGCCGGCGCGAACATCGTCCAGACCGGCCCAGGCATCGCGGTCGGACCGCTCTTCCAAGCCGTCCGAGTCGTGCTGTCCCCGTTCAACACGGCGGCCTACGTGGCATCGCAATCGCTCGGAACGACGACTGCGGAGGTGATATCCGGCGACCCGGCGGGTGCTCTCACGGCGCTCGTGTCCATGCCCGGCGACATCATCAACGCGTTCTTCAACGGCTACGATCCCGACGGTCCGGACGGGCCGATCAATCCCTGGGCGGGCTTGTTCTCGGTGAAAGACCCTGACTGTGTGGGGGATTGCCACAACGGGGGCCCTCTGTACCAGCTCTTCGTCGAGGTCCCGGCGGCTCTCGCCGGCGCGCTCGGGTTCCTCGACGAGTCCGCACCCGAAAGTCCCAGCGCGAGTACGGAATCGGGATTCGCGGCCGCGGTCCACGCGGCAGTGTCCTCCGAACTGGGCCTCGAGGGTGACGGTGGTCCGACTGTCGCCTCCGGCGCACAGACCGCCTCGGAGTCGGAGTCCGAAGACGCCGGTGTCGAGGCGGTCTCCAAGACCGAAGGCGAGCCCGCTCCCGTCGTCGAGGACGGAGCCGACTCCGAGCCGGCCGCACCGCTGGACGGCTCGCCGCAGCCCGGCGACGTCGTCGAGGAGGACTCCGACGACACGGACCTGGTCGACGACGATACCGCCGTTGCCGACGGGGACGAGGACACGGCCGACGAGACCGAGGACGCGCTCGACGAGGTCGACGAGACCGAGGACGCGCTCGACGAGGTCGATGACGAGCTCGAGGATGCCGACCAGGACATCGATGAATCCGACGACACCACAACAGAGTCCGATGACGACACCGACGACGGTGCTCCCGCGGGTGGCGTCTCGGGAGGGACTTCCGCCACCTCTGCGGGCGGTGCTGGAGCCGCCGGTTCCGAAGACAGTGCCTCGGGTTCGAAGACCCGAGACAGGTCCAGCTACCAAGGCCGCCATCGACGTTGACGGCCCCGGAGGAGGGGAAGGCGATACCGTGAGACGCCGGTCGCGCGTTCGGCTGCCGAAAGATGCTCGGCCGGGGCATGTTCAGTGTCCGCCGGTCCGGCCGGGCCCCGCCGGGGTGCCGTCATGAAGGGGATCATCCTGGCGGGAGGCTCGGGTACCCGCCTTCATCCGATCACCCAAGGGGTCTCCAAGCAGCTGATCCCCGTCTACGACAAGCCGATGGTGTACTACCCGCTGTCTACCCTGATGCTCGCCGGTATCCGCGACATCCTGGTGATCACCACACCACACGATGCGGAGAGCTTCGAGCGGCTGCTCGGTGACGGATCGCGGTTCGGGGTCTCCATCACCTTCGCCCAGCAGCCCTCCCCCGACGGGCTGGCCCAGGCATTCACCATCGGTTCCGACTTCATCGGATCCGGCAGTGTCGCGCTCGTGCTGGGCGACAACCTGCT
>JAXHTL010000107.1:4982-12658 GCA_034190095.1 Actinomycetota bacterium | reverse complement strand
AGTGGCTCGACTCCTCGTCACCGGGGGTGCCGGCTTCATCGGATCCAACTTCGTGCATCACGTCATCGCACATACCGACTATCACGTCACCGTGCTGGACAAACTCACCTATGCCGGCAACCGCGCGTCACTGTCGTGCCTGCCGGAGCGACGGGTGGATTTCGTGCACGGCGACGTCGCCGATGCCGAACTCGTCGATCGGTTGGTGGCCACCGTCGACGGGGTCGTGCACTACGCCGCAGAATCCCACAACGACCATTCGCTCGACCATCCCGAACCCTTCCTGCATTCGAACGTGGTCGGGACATTCACCCTTCTCGAGGCGGTCCGCCGGCACGGTGTCCGGCTGCACCATGTCTCGACCGACGAGGTCTACGGTGACCTGCCGCTCGACGATCCGCGCCGCTTCACCGAGTTCAGCCCGTACAACCCGTCCTCGCCCTACTCGTCGACCAAGGCGGGCAGCGACCTGTTGGTTCGGGCCTGGACCCGATCGTTCGGGGTCGCGGCGACCATTTCCAACTGTTCCAACAACTATGGCCCGTACCAGCACGTCGAGAAGTTCATTCCCCGCCAGATCACCAACATCCTGCGGGGAATCCGGCCGAAGCTCTACGGCGAGGGCGCCAATGTGCGCGATTGGATTCACGCCGACGACCATTCCTCGGCGGTGCTGCAGATCCTGGAGCGGGGCCGGACCGGCGAGACGTACCTGATCGGTGCCGACGGGGAAAAGGACAACAAGACCGTGGTCGAGTTGATCCTGACCATCATGGGCCACGACGCCGACGCCTACGACAACGTGCCAGACCGCACCGGTCACGATCTGCGCTATGCCATCGACCCTACGAAGCTGCGCACCGAACTGGGCTGGCGGCCGCGCTTCGGTGATTTCGAGGAGGGGCTCGCGGCGACCATCGAGTGGTATCGCAGCCATGAGGATTGGTGGGCGCCGGCCAAACACGCCACCGAGGCGTTCTATGCCAGGCTCGGACAATGACCCAATCCCTGCAGGTGCTCGACACACCGATTCCCGGCCTGACCGTGTGGGAGTTGCCGGTGCACGGCGACAACCGCGGCTGGTTCAAGGAGAACTGGCAGCGCGCGAAGATGGTGGCCGCCGGCCTGCCGGACTTCGGCCCGGTGCAGAACAACATCTCGTTCAACGAGTCGATCGGCACGACCCGCGGCATCCATGCCGAACCGTGGGACAAGTTCATCTCGGTGGCGACCGGGCGGATTTTCGGCGCCTGGGTCGATCTGCGGGCCGGCCCGACGTTCGGCACCGTGTTCACCGCCGAGCTCGGCCCGTCGCGGGCGGTCTTCGTTCCGCGTGGAGTTGGCAACGCGTTTCAGACGCTGGAGCCCAACACCGCGTATGTCTACCTCGTCAACGACCACTACTCCCCCGGCGTCGCCTACCCGTCGGTGAATCCAGGCGACGACGCTGTCGGCATCGAGTGGCCGATCCCGCTGGAGCGCGCCGAACTGTCGGCCAAAGACCGCGCCCAACCGGGTTTGGCTGAGGCCGAACCGATCCCGCCGCGGCGCACCCTGGTCCTCGGCGCCGGAGGGCAGCTGGGGCGGGCCCTGTCCGAGGAGTACGCGGGCGCAGCGCATGTCGAGTTCGCCCACCGCGGGGATCTCGATCTGACCCGCGGCGACCTGTCGTCTGCGCGGCGGTGGCGGGACTACGACACGATCATCAACGCTGCGGCCTACACCGCGGTGGACGCGGCTGAAACCGCCGAAGGCCGGGTCGCGGCCTGGGCCGCCAACGTCACCGGGGTTGCCGAGCTGTCGCGGGTCGCCGCCGCCCACGGCCTGACGCTGGTGCACGTCTCCAGCGACTACGTGTTCGACGGCACTGCCGACCGGCCGCACCGCGAGGACGACCCACCGGCCCCGCTCGGGGTGTACGGCCAGACCAAGGCCGCCGGTGATCAACTCGTCTCCACGGTGCCCCGCCACTACATCGTGCGGACGTCCTGGGTGGTCGGTGACGGACGCAATTTCGTGCAGACCATGTTGTCGCTGGGCGCACGTGGTGTCGATCCCGCGGTGGTCGACGACCAGTTCGGCCGACTGACGTTCACCTCCGAACTGGCGCGGGCGATCAGGCATCTCATCGAGACGGGGGCGCCGTACGGGACCTACAACGTGACCGGATCGGGGGCGGTCCGTACCTGGGCGGACATCGCCCGGCGCACCTTCGCCCTAGCCGGGCACGACCCGGACCGGGTGAGCGGAGTGTCCACGGCGGAGTACTTCAGCACAGCGAAGGCTCCGGTCGCGCCGCGACCTGCCGGCAGTGTGCTGGATCTGGCGAAGATCGAGGCAACCGGATTCGTCCCCGCCGATGCCGACGAGACGTTGGCGAACTACGTGCGCTCACACAGCCGAACGGCGGTCGCGCCCGGACGGTGACGCCCTGCGGTTGGGGCTAGGGCGCCGGCAGCGGGGGTACCGGCGGCGGCACAGGTGCGACGGGGATCGGTGCAGGCTCGTCGTCGCCGATCCCGGCGAGTCGGTCACGGATGCGCTGCATCAGCCCCGGCTCCTCCTCGGGCACCGGAGGCGGCAGCACCTCGGCCGGTGGAGGCGCGAGAGGCGGTTCGGCCGGTGCCGGAGGTGCCTCGACCGCAGCGGGCGGGTCCAGCGCCGGCAGGCCGACAGGCTCGGTCTCGAGCAGCGGTGCGGCGGCCTCCACGATGGGTGCGGCGTCGACCGGTTCCGGTTGCGGCGCGGCGGGTTCGGGTTCCGGGGCGACGAACTCCGCAGCCGGTTCGGCGACCGCCGCGGGAACCTGTTGCTGCGGTGCCGGGACGGGACGGGTGAACGCTGCCGGTGTCTGCACGGTGCTGCCCGCCGCCGGGCCGGGGCGCTGTTCGCCCGGGGTGAACTGCAGCGCCAGCGCCGCTGAGGCGGACGCCACGAACGTCACCATGCCGGCAGCCAGCATGGCAGCCGGGGCGGTTTGACGCATGCGGCGCGCCCTGCTCGGTGACAGCGGTGCGGTCTGTGCGAGGTGCGGGGTCGACCAGCGCGGCTCGGCGGCGTGCGCGCACGCCACGGCGGCGCCCCGGGCCAGTGCCAGCGGTGCCTCCGCCGGTGCGAGGACCGGCATCGACAGCGCATTCTGCAGCACCGGCGCCAGCCCATCGAGATCCTCGGCGGAGCCGACCAGCACCAGCGACTCGGGCGCCCAGTCGGTTCGCGCGAACACCGCGCCGAGCCAGCCGATGAGGTCCTCCTCGGTGACTGCGCTGTGATTGACCGCGGTCTGTACGGCTCCGCTGGCGTCATTCACCACCAGAGCGATCAGGGCGCCCGGCTCCACCACACACACCGCGGTGGTCTGGTATCCGGTGACCTGGGCGATTCCGCGGGCCAACGCCTCGGTGGCCTCCGGCATGCGTACCTTGACGACGTTGTCCAGGCCCGAGTCGCTCAGCGCCTCGAGCAGCGACCCGGCCTCGGCGTCGGCGCCCTCGCTCCACGTCACACCGATCGACTGCACCCGGCGTCCGCGCCCGGCCACCATGGCCTCGGCGCGCCGTACCGCCGCGGCCGTCCGCGACGACGCGCGACCGGGGCCTGCCGAGTCGCCGGTGCGCACCTCGAAGCCTTCGCCGCCGGCCGGCAGACCTCCGTCGGAAGGACCGTCGACGAGCACGACGCTGACAGCCGCCGGGGTCACCGACAATCCCAGTACTGCGTCCACCACATACTCCTTCGGGCGCCGAGACGCCGGCCTCGCGGCCAACCACTCGACGCAGTCCCGCAGACCCTACCTGGCGCGTCCCGCCGATTGCACACCTGTCAAACGAGCCCCGGTCATCCGCGCAGTATCCCGGTGAGCATCTCCGGCGCCACGTTGCCGCCCGACAGGATCACCACTGCCGGTCCGGCCGGTGCGCTGACCTTGCGATATCCGGCCAGAGCGACCGCGCCACTCGGTTCGGCGACCAGGTGTGCGCGAAACGCGAGCTCGCGCACGCTCGACCGGATCTCCGACTCGGTCACCGTGATCATCTCGTCCACCACCCGCTGCAGATGCGCGAAGGTCAGTTCGGAGGGCTGGGAGCGCAGACCATCGGCGATCGTGCGGTTACGGTCGGCGATCGGCCAATCCACCCGGCCGCCGCGCGCCAGCCCCTCGGTGGCGTCGGCGGCGAGTTCGGGTTCGACTCCGAAGACCCTGGCCTGTGGGCACAGGGCTCTGAGCGCGGTGCCGATCCCAGAGGCCAGCCCGCCGCCGCTGACCGGGATGAACACGGCGCGCACCTCGGGCAGATCCTCGGCGATCTCCAGGCCGATGGTGCCCTGCCCGGCGATCACCTCGGGATGGTCGAACGGGGGGATCATCACCCCGCCGGTCTGCTCGACCACCTGCGCGGCGACGGCCTCCCGCTGGCCGGCCGCGCACAGCACGACCTGCGCACCGTGGCGACGGGTGGCCGCGACCTTCACCTCCGGTGTCTCCTCGGGCATCACGATGTGGGCGGGAAGCCCGTGGACCGCCGCCGCGTAGGCCACGGCCTGGGCGTGGTTGCCACTGGAGTAGGCGACCACACCGGACACCGGCTCCGCGCCGGGAGCGACGAGCCGGCCGATGGCGTTGAACGCGCCGCGGACCTTGAACGCCCCGATGGGTTGCAGGCTTTCCGGCTTGACCCACAGCGGCCGGTCCGCATCGCCCCATCCGGCCGCCACCAAGGGGGTGCGCACCACATGGCCGGCCACCTGTGCGGCCGCTGCGCGGATGTCGTCGATCGTCACCAGTTCCACCGGCACAGTCTGCAGCAACGGTCCCGATAGGGTGGCGGGCGTGAGCGCGTTCTCGCTGCCGATCCTGCCCCGCTACGCCGAAGTGGACCAACAGGGTGTGGTCTTCAACGCGCACTACCTCACCTGGTTCGACGAGGCCTGTACCGGTTACCTCGAGGAACTCGGTGTCGCCTACCCGCAGTTGACGTCCGCCGGCTACGACTTCCAGGTGGTGCACAGCGAGATCGACTACGCGGACTCGGTGCGCTGGCGCGACAGTGTGCGGGTCACCGCCACCTGCCCCCGGGTGGGGACGACGAGTTTCACGGTCGAGTTCGCCGTGCTGAGCACCCCGCCGGGCGCCGAGGAACGGCTCGTGGTGCGGGGCCACAACGTCTATGTGGTGGTCTCCACCGACGACTGGGCCAAGCGTCCGGTCCCGGCCGTCCTGCGTACCGCGTTGACCGGATCACACGAAGCCTGACCGGTACCGTCATCCCATGAGCCACGATGACCACCGCCGCGACATCCCGCCGGGGATGGCAGAGCAGCTAGACCTGGCATACGCGGGAGTGGCGTCGTTCGGCCATCGACCGTTCCTGACCGAGCTCGACCAGCTCGAGCAGTGGCGGCCCGACGTGGCGATCGTGGGCGCACCCTTCGACATCGCGACCACCAACCGGCCCGGGGCACGATTCGGACCGCGTGCCATCCGCGCGACGGCCTACGAGCCGGGTACCTATCACATGGATCTCGGGCTGGAGATCTTCGACTGGCTCGAGGTGGTGGACTTCGGTGACGCGTACTGTCCGCACGGTCAGACGGAGCGATCCCACGCCAACATCCGCGAACGCGTCCATGCGGTCGCTTCCCGGGGCATCGTGCCGGTCGTTCTCGGGGGTGACCATTCGATCACCTGGCCGGCTGCCACCGCGGTGGCCGACGTGCACGGGTACGGCAACGTCGGCATCGTCCACTTCGATGCCCACGCCGACACCGCCGACGAGATCGAGGGGAACCTGGCCTCGCACGGGACACCGATGCGCCGGCTGATCGAATCGGGCGCCGTTCCCGGATCGCATTTCGTGCAGGTCGGGCTGCGCGGCTACTGGCCGCCGCAGGACACCTTCGAATGGATGCTCGAACAGCGCATGACCTGGCACACGATGCAGGAGATCTGGGAGCGCGGGTTCAAGGACGTGATGCGCGACGCGGTCGGTGAGGCACTGGCCAAAGCGGACAAGCTCTATGTCTCGGTCGACATCGACGTGCTCGATCCCGCTCACGCCCCCGGTACGGGGACTCCGGAGCCCGGCGGGATCACCAGCGCCGACCTGCTGCGCATGGTGCGCCAGCTCTGCTACGAGCACGACGTGGCCGGGGTCGACGTGGTCGAGGTCGCTCCGGCGTACGACCACGCCGAGCTGACCGTCAACGCCGCGCACCGGGTGGTGTTCGAGGCGCTGGCGGGTATGGCCGCGCGGCGCCGCGACGCCGCTGGTGGCGAGCCGGGGCAGCCCGCCCGTTCCTACCGCTGATCAGCTCTTGGCGAGAGTGAACTGGCAGATGTCGGTGTAGCCGCCGCGGAACAGGTCCGCGCAACCGGTCAGGTACTTCATGTACCGGTCGTAGACCTCCCGAGACTGGATCTCGACGGCGTCGTCCTCGCGCTTCTGCAGCGCCTCGGCCCAGATGTCCAGTGTCCTGGCGTAGTGCTCGCGCAACCGCTGCTCACGGGTGAGCCGGAAACCGGCCTTCCCGGCGTGCTCGGCGACGGTGGTGGGCTTGGGCAGATCCCCACCCGGGAAGATCTCGTCCATGATGAACTTCGAGAACCGGACCAGGCTCATCGTCAGCTTCAGTCCGCGGTCGGCGAACTCCTGATCGGTGGGCTTGATGATGGTGTGCAGCAGCATCACACCGTCAGCGGGCAGCACCTGATAGGCGGTCCTGAAGAACTCGTCGTAGCGGTCGCGCCCGAAATGTTCGAACGCGCCGATCGACACGATGCGGTCGACGGGCTCGTCGAACTGCTCCCAGCCCTGTAGCAGCACCCGCTTGGACCGGGTGCTGTCGGTCTTGTCGAGCAGTTGCTGGACGTGCGCCTGCTGGTTGCGGCTCAACGTCAGGCCGATGACGTTGACGTCGTAGCGCTCCATGGCCCGCAGCAACGTGGCGCCCCAGCCGCAGCCGATGTCGAGCAGGGTCATGCCGGGCTGCAGGCCGAGTTTCCCGAGAGACAGGTCGATCTTGGCGAGCTGGGCCTCCTCGAGCGACATGTCATCACGCTCGAAATAGGCACAGCTGTAGGTCTGCGAGGGATCGAGGAACAACCGGTAGAAGTCGTCGGAGAGGTCGTAGTGCGACTGGACGTCCTCGAAGTGGGGTTTGAGCCCCTGGGCGTCAGTGGTTTCTGGCAAAGTCACGCCTTTGAGAGATTCTTCAATGTGGTCTAGGTCGGCGGCCCCGCCGGGGTTGAGGGCCAGTCTCGTCTTCTGGGCAGTTTACGCACAGTACCCGAGAGTCACCTCGACCAGTGAACCACCGGGGCGGTGCGGCCAGCAACGTCGAACGGTGACGTTTATGTCAATGTTGGCCGTATCCGGAGGGCGTCGGAGTCCCGCTCGGGGCGCGTCGCTGCGGTGGCGGTGGGTACACCGCTCACCGCACCTCTATCGTGGAGACACAGACGTCACTGACAGCTCGCCGATCGCTGGAAGGAACGCCGATGACAGAACCCGACCGAACCCCATTCGGTGATGCGCCGGAGGCGCCTGAGGCTGACGTGGCCGAACAGCGCACCCCGGTCGACGACTCGGACCAGGGCTCGGGCTCCTGGCCCGATGCGCAGCGCGTATCGGCCGACCGCGGCTGGCAGGCAGACGAAGCCGATCTGATCGAGCAGT
>JAXHTL010000107.1:0-4882 GCA_034190095.1 Actinomycetota bacterium | reverse complement strand
GTGGCCGAACAGCGCACCCCGGTCGACGACTCGGACCAGGGCTCGGGCTCCTGGCCCGATGCGCAGCGCGTATCGGCCGACCGCGGCTGGCAGGCAGACGAAGCCGATCTGATCGAGCAGTCCATCGACGTCCCCGATGACGATGCGGACTTCGACCGCTGAGCGAAACCCGTCGGCGCCGGCGGCCGCGACGATCCGGCCGGATTGAGCCAGAGTCGGTGCCCGCGGTGGTGTGCATAGGGTGAAGGCGATGACTACCCGCGCACTGGCCGTGCTGTCCGCGGTGTCGCTGACCCTGGTCGGGTGCGCCGGGCCGGTCGAGCAACCGCTGCCGCAAACCTCGTCGGCGTCGAGCCCGGCGCCTGCGGCCACCATGGCCTCTGAGGTGACCGATCGGTTGGACGCCGCAGTGGAGAAGGTGATGGGTGAGGCCGGCGTTCCCGGGGCCATCATCGGTATCTGGAGTCCCGGCGGTGACTATGTTCGTGCCTTCGGCGTCGCCGACAAGAAGGCCCGCACGCCGATGAAGACGGGGCTCCACAGCCGGATCGGAAGTCTGACCAAGACGTTCACCGTCACCGCGGTCCTGCAGCTCGCCGACCAGGGCAAGCTGGGACTCGACGACCCGATCGGCGCGTACCTCCCGGATGTGCCGGGCGGACAGGACATCACCCTCCGCGAGCTGGCCGGGATGCGCAGCGGCCTGGCAAACTACACCGGAAGCCCGCAGTTCCAGCAGGCGCTGTTCGCCGACCCGCGACGTTCGTTCACACCGCAGGAGTTGCTCGGTTACGCGTTCGCCGAGCCGGTGGAATTCGCACCGGGTCAGGGCGTGCACTACAGCAACACCAACACCGTGTTGTTGGGTCTGGTGGTGCAGCAGGTCAGCGGCCGCCCGCTCGGCGAGTACATCGGACGCCACATCCTGGAACCGCTGGACCTATCTCACACGAGCTTTCCGCTGGGCAGCGACTTCCCGGACCCCCATGCCGAGGGCTACACCGCGCAGACCCCCGATGGTGGTGAAACCACCGCGACCGACTGGAACCCGTCCTGGGCCTGGGCCGCCGGCGCAATGGTCTCCACGCTGGACGACCTGCGGATCTGGACGCCCGCCCTGGCGACCGGTGAGCTGCTCAGCCGTCAGATGCACGAGGAGCGTCTGCAGACAGTCGGCCTGCCGGGGCAGTCGCCCCCGGACGGGTACGGCCTCGGCCTGTTCGACGTGGGCGGCTGGGTCGGACACAACGGCAGCCTTCCCGGCTATCAGAGCGTCGCGGTGTATCTGCCCGCGGAGCAGACCACGCTGGTCATCCTCCTCAACACCGATATCCGGTTCGAGGATGCCGACCCGGGGACGCTGTTGGCGACCGCGATCACCACCGAGTTGACCCCCGGACACGTCTACAGCCTGGGTTGAGCGGGCCAGTGCGACGCGGTTGGCGCCGCGCTCGGACGGGTATGTCGCCGAGGTGGCTGATGAACCAGGATCCGACGCCGGCCAGGCCGACCCCGTCGACGCGGTGGGCAAGGTGACCGAGGCGCTGGAGTTCGTCGAGCGCGCCAGAGGCCATCTCTATTCGTTCCACCAACTGATCGGTCACGCCGACCTGCTGCTCGGTGAGGCATGTGAGGCGCTGCGCGATGCCGGCTGCGACAGCGCCGCAGAGCACATCGAGACCGACCTGATCGGCCACAACGTGCTCAACGGCCGGTGGACCTTTCAGGTGGTCGAGGAGTTCGACGACACCTACTGGTCGCTGTTCCGCGAACACGAGCGCCGGGTACGTGACGAGTTGACCCACGGCGCTCGGCATCTGCATGAGGTGCGGATGAAGGAAAAGCGCCGTACGCACGGCAGAAAAGGGCATGAGGCCAGGCCGTGAGGCTACGCTGAAGCGGTATGGGTCTGAGTTCGAAGAGCCCCGGCATCGCCCGCCGCAACGGGGTCGCACCTCCCGAGGTTCCGCTGTCCGAGATCGATCTGGGGTCGTGGGACTTCTGGGGTTTCGACGACGACTTCCGCGACGGAGCGTTCGCGACGCTGCGCCGGGAGGCGCCGGTGTCGTTCCACGATTCCTACGTCGTCGACGCCACGTCCCCCGTCGCCGGTCACTGGGCGCTGACCCGTCACGACGACGTCTTCTTCGCCAGCCGCCACCCGGAACTGTTCAGTTCGGCCCAGGGCATCACGGTCGGTGACCAAACCCCGGAGCTCGCCGAATACTTCGGGTCGATGATCGCGATGGACGACCCGCGGCACACCCGGCTGCGGAACATCGTGCGCAGCGCCTTCACCCCGAGAGTGCTTGCCCTGATCGAGGACTCCGTGCGGGTGCGGGCGCGGCGGCTGGTCGAGGAGATGATCCGGGACCATCCTGACGGCCAGGGTGAGATCGTCTCGGCGTTGGCCGGGCCGCTGCCACTACAGATCATCTGCGACATGATGGGTATCCCCGAAGCCGACCATCAACGGGTTTTCCACTGGACGAACGTGATTCTCGGGTTCGGCGATCCCGACATCGCCACCGACTTCGACGAGTTCGCGTCGGTGGCGATGGCCATCGGTGCGTACGCCACCGAACTCGCCGACGACCGCCGCGCGGCGCCGGGTGACGACCTCACCACAGCCCTGGTCCGGGCCGAACTCGACGGTGAACGGCTGACCTCGGCCGAGGTGGCATCGTTCTTCATCCTGCTGGTGGTGGCCGGCAACGAGACCACCCGCAATGCGATCAGCCATGGGGTGTTGGCGCTGAGCCGCTATCCCGAACAGCGCGAGTTGTGGTGGTCCGACTATGCGCGGCTCGCCCCTACTGCGGTGGAGGAAGTGGTGCGGTGGGCGTCGCCGGTCGCCTACATGCGTCGCACCGCGACCCGGGACGTCGAGGTGGGTGGGGTCCGCATCGCCGCGGGCGACAAGATCACCATGTGGTACGGCTCGGCCAACCGCGACGAAACCAAGTTCACCGACCCCTGGATGTTCGACGTCGCACGGCAACCCAATCCGCACGTCGGCTTCGGTGGCGGCGGAGCGCATTTCTGTCTGGGCGCCAACCTGGCCCGACGCGAGATCACGGTGGCCTTCGAGGAACTGCACCGCCGCGTCCCCGACATCCGGGCGGTTGCCGAACCCGACCGCTTGCACTCAGCCTTCATCCACGGGATCAAACAGCTGCCGGTGACGTGGTCGGCGGTGCGGTGAGTCGCGTCGGCCGGTTCACAGCACCGCGGTGAGGGGGCCGTTCTCCCGGCAGTACTTCTGTGGCGGGTTGCCCTTCGCCGCGCAGCCACGCCCGGTCGCGATGTAGGTCGCACCGGGCCGGTAGGGCTGGAAGAACACCTGTGCGGGCACGATGCCGGAGCCCTCCTCGCAGCGACCGGGTCCGTTGCCGCCCACCATCTCGATGCACGCGACCGTCTGATAGGTCACCGCGCCGTCACACGCGCCGGTGTCGACGATGGCTGTGACCATCTCCACGCCCGAAACGGTCACCACGCTGGGTGCGGTGAGGGTGTAGGTGCATCCGGCCTGGTCGGGCTGCTCGGGCTCGGCGTGCGCGATCGCTGCCGGAGAGCCGAAGGTCAGGACGGCGGTGGCCACCGCCGCGCACGCGCGAAGCATCTCTGGATGGTATGTCACCCCGGCGCCCGGCCACCCGGAACGGCGGCGATTCGGACGGACGTTCAGGGCGCCCCGAGCGCGGTCAGCATCCCGGCCGCCGAGCGGGGCCAGCTGAACTGCTCGGCGCGCTGTCGGGCGCTGTGCCTGCGTTGCCGCTCGGGTCGGCTCATCACGGTGGTCACCGCATGCGCGATCGCGCGTCCGTCGTTGTCGGCCGTGGCCCCGCTGTCGCTGGTCAAGATCTCGGCCAGCGCCGAGGTCCGGGAGACCACGGCCGGGGTGCCGCAGGCCAGAGCTTCCAGAGCCGCCAGGCCGAAGGTTTCGTGGGGTCCGGGCGCCAGCGCGATGTCGGCGCTGGCCAGGATGGTCGCCACGGTGTCGCGGCAGCCGACGTAGCCGAGGAAGTCGACCGGTAGCCGTCCGGCCTGACGCTGCAGACGGGTGCGCAGCGGGCCCTCCCCCACGACCACCAGGCGGGCATCGACCCCGGCGTGTCGCAGCGCCGCCACGGTGTCGATGCTGCGGTGCGGCTGCTTCTCCACCGACAGCCGGCCACAGTGCACCAGGAGCATCTGGTCCGGGCCCGCCCAGCGGCCTCGGACCTCCGAGGAGTGATGGCGCGGATGGAACTGCTCCAGATCGACGCCCAGCGGCACCGTCAGCAGGTTGGTGGCGTTGATCCGGTCGAACTCCTCGCGGGCAAAGGCGGTGGTACACACCACGGCGTCATAGTTGGCGGCCGTGCGCCGATTGGCGGCATCGGCGACCGCTCGCGCCAGCGACACCGGAAGGACCTGCCCGACAAGACGGTCCAGCCGTTCATGCGAGATCATCACCGTCGACACCCCGTGGTGTCGGCCCCATGCGCCCAGCGACCGCAGCGTCAGCCGATCGGACACCTCCAAGGCATCGGGGGCAAGCTCTTCGAGCAGGGTGGCGACCGGTTTCGGGAGCACCGCCCGGTAGCCGCCGGTGAACGGGATCAGCCGGGCCGGCAGGGAGATCCGGATGACCCCGGAGGGCAGCCGGATCCATTCGGCGTACCGACCGGGCACGATCAGGAACACGCTGTGGCCGGCAGCGCAGTATTCGGCACCCAGACGGTCCACGGCGGTGCGCAGACCGCCGGACCGGGGCCCGTAGAAGTTCGCGACCTGGACCACCCGCATCACTGCATATCAGCCTGCTCGCGTGTGCGGGAACCAACGGGAACCAAGCGCGTCGCCGAACAGCTGGTTGCGTATCGGTGTTGCTAGC
>JAXHTL010000106.1:9612-16174 GCA_034190095.1 Actinomycetota bacterium | reverse complement strand
CCGGTGGCGCGGTCGATCATCCGGTGCAGGATGAACCTGGCGATCAGCACGACGAGCAGATACGCACCGATCCGGATCGGCACCTCGACAAGCCAGTGCTGGTTGGTCTCCGTCCATTCGATAGCGAGTAGTTGCAGGTCCATGTCACCGACCGTACGGGGCTGACACCCTTCTCCGAAACCCGTGCGGGTCAGCGTGCCGCCCACGCCGCGAACACGGCGGCGACGTGCCGGGCGTCGGTGCCGCAGCACCCGCCCAACACCCGGACCGCGGGTAACCGCCCCCGCAGCACGGCATGCTGGGCGGCCAGGTCGCCGGGGTCGCCGTCGTCCAGTTCGGTGGCCTCGTCGAGCTCGGCGTGGCTCTTGGCCGACGCGTTGGCCCGCAGCCCCGCCACCCGGTGCAGCCACGGCCCGTCGTGGTCGAGGGCTGGTGAGAAGTGCGTCGGATGGGCGCAATTGACCATGAAGTAAGCCGCCGCCGAGTCCGTTTCCGCGTCCACCTGCTCGACCGCCTCGTGCAGCGGCTGACCGGTGGGCAGGCAGCCGTCGGTCTCCACGGTCAGCGAGATCGCCGACGGGATGCCGGCCGCCCGAGCCGCGCGCACGACGCCGATCGATTCGGCGGCGTTGGTCATCGTGATCGCGGTGATCTGGTCGGCCGAGGCGCCGGCGAAGGAACCGATCTGCGCGGCGTGATAGCGCTGGGCTTCGTCGGGGCTCATCGCCGCACCCGGGTCGTAGCCGTCGCCGCGCGGGCCCACGCAGCCGCTCACCACCGTGGTGATGCCGTCGGCAGCCGCGGTCGCGCACACCTCGCGGGCCAGTGCCACCGCGGCCCGGTTGAGCTCGTCGAGCCGCTGCGCGGAGTAGCCGAGCTCACCCGCCCAGTCGGGGTTGGCCCGCCACGTCGGGGTCTCGAGCACGAAGCCGGCGCGATGCGCCCGCGCGATGTCGAGGTAGCCGTCGTAGTAGCGCCGCAGGCGGGCCCGGCCTTCGGCGGTGTCCAGCAGCGGGAATGCCGCGAAGGCCGGCAACTCGCGACCGTCGTGGAAGACCAGTTCGGTCTCCAGCCCTCCGTCGGTGACGAACAGTCCGAGGTCACGCAGCTGCGGCAGGACGGTCCGCTCACGGGGTTCGTCGATGACGGCCATGGCTCACTTCCTCGCGACGTAGTAGAGGTTCATCGGGTCGGAGTCGATCTCGTGCACCGCGACGTCGACGAATCCGGCGTCGCCGAGCATCGTGGTGGCCAGTTCCTGGCCCCAGCAGGTGCCCAGGCCGTCGCCGTCGAGGCCGAGCGACACACTCATGCAGTGCATCGTCGAGACCGTGTAGAGGAAGGACTTCAACGGCACGCCGACGTTGTCCTCCAGCTGGCTCGAGGCCTTGATGTCGACCATCAGGAAGACCCCGCCCGGCCGCAGCGCCCGGTGGATGTTGGCCAGCACCTGCGCCGGGTGCGCCTGATCGTGGATGGCGTCGAAGGCGGTGATGAGGTCGAACGCCTCCGTGTCGGAGAACTCGGCGGCGTCGGCGGACCGGAAGGTCGCGTTGGTCAAGCCGCGCCGCTGTGCCTCGTTCCTGCCGGCGGTCAGCCCCTCATCGGAGAAGTCGATGCCGACGAAACGGCTGGCCGGGTATTCGGCGGCCATGACGTTGACGGCATGGCCGCTGCCGCAACCGAAGTCGGCGACGTCGGCACCGGAGCGAAGCAGCTCGGGCACTCCTTCGGCCATCGGCAGGATGCCCTCGATCAGGGCGGCGTCGAACACCTCCCCGCTCTCCTCGGCCATCAGCGAGTGGAAGCGCGGGTACTCGCTGTAGGACAGCCCGCCGCCGTGGTGGAAGCAGCCGATCACCTTCTGTTCCACCTCGCCGAGCAGCGGGATGAACTGCGCGACGCGGGCGAGGTTGTCCGGCCCGGCCGCGCGGGTCAGCACCGCGGCACGCTGCTCGGGCAGGAGGTAGGTCTGCGCCGCGGGGTCGTAGTCGACGACGCAGGCGGCGACCATGCCGCCGAGCCACTCCCGGACGTAGCGTTCGTCGAGCCCGGCAGCGTCGGCGATCTGGGTACTGGTCGCCGGCGGCAGCCCGGCCATGGTGTCGAACAGCCGGGTCTGGTGCCCGATCGAGAGCAGGATCGCGACGCTGGCCGAGTCGAGGGCCCCGACGATCCGCTCGGCGAATTCCTCGACGGTGTCGTGGTTGGTCACTGGTGTGTCATGCAATGTGGTCATGACACCGACGCTAGGAGTCGCACACCGGCCGCCACATCGGCCGCATGATGCAATTCGGGTGCGCAGGCGTGGTGCAAACGATGCAGACGGCCGGTGCGGGCGCGGTGGCGCTACAGCACGTTGTTGGCGCGGGCCCAGGCCACCGCCGCGGTCCGGGAGGACACCCCGGCCTTGGCGTAGATGTTGGCCAGGTGCCGGCCCACGGTCTTCTCCGACAGGAACAGCTGCTCGGCGGCCTGGCGGTTGGTGGCACCGTGCGCGATGCACCCCAGCACCTCGAGTTCCCGACGGGTCAGGCCGCCCGGCGACGGGCTCCCGCAGATCCCGGCCGGCTCCACACCGAGCTGGACGTAGATGGCGTCGGCGGTGGCCGCGTCGGCGGTGGCGGCCTCGAGATCGCCCAGCCCGCGACGCGCCAGCGCCATCCACTCGTAGACCTCGGCGGTCTCGTAGCGGGACTGCTGGACGCGGTACTCCCGCAGGGCGTCCTGCAGCGATTCGAGGGCCTCGCCGAATTCGCCGCGGCGCACCGCGACCGCACCACGGGCGTGCGCGGCCCAGGCCAGGAATCCCGGCGTCTTGAACGCCTTCGCATCGGATTCCAGTTCACGACAGTAGTTTTCGGCCTCGTCGAGGGCGTTGCGCCCGAGCGCGATCTCGACCGCAGCCCTGAGCAGCCGGACCCGGGCCAGCCGGTCTCCCCCGGCCAGCGCCAGCCGGATGCCCGTCCACGCCCCGGCGTGGTCGCCGCGCCGGCAGGCCAGCAGCGCCTCCCCCGGCTGGGGATCCACCCCGAGCGCCCGGGCCTGTTCGAAAGCCGCTGCGGCGCCGTCGAAGTCGCCCATCAGCCGGCGCACCTCGCCGAGCTGGTAGTAGCCCTCACCCGCGGCCCAGGTGTTGACTTCCTCGAGCGCCCGGCTGGCCACGCCGAGTCGGTCCTGCAGGACGCGGTAGTCGTCGGTGTGCACCTGCACCTGCAGCCGGTGCACGTCGCAGACCCCGCCGTAGGGCACCGAGCCCGACAGCCCGCACCACTGCTCCATCGAGTGCGTCCAGGAGCGCATGCGCGGCAGATCGGCCAGTTTGTGGCAGTGGTGCAGCACGATGCAGTAGATGTCACCGGCCCATTCGATGGGTACCTGATCGGCCACCAGCGGCAGGATCGCCTCGTCGATGAGCGCATACCCTTCGGCGGTGCGCGCGTGCAGGATCGCCTCGAGGCCCCCGGCGATCAGGGACAGCGCCGTCACCGACGGGTTCTGCAGCTGCTCGCCGAGTTCGCGCAGCGTGCGCACGTGCACGGCCAACGTCTCCAGATCCAGGGTGATCGCGGCGACGGCGGCATCGAGGTAGGTCAGGTACCCGTGCGCCGGGCCCACCTCGGCCCCGACGAGCAGCCGGCGGGCCCGGTTCATCCAGCCCTGCCCGATGTTGACGTCGCCGCGCACCAGCCAGGCCAGGCCCAGTTCGTTGGCCTTCATCGCGGCGGCCACCGGATCGGTCCTGGTCAGTTCGGCGAACACCCGCTCGGCGGCCCGGCTGGATTCCTTGACGTGGCCGAGCCGCCAGGCCGCGAAGGAGAAGGCGTCGAGGTCGTCGGTGCGCAGCGGCCCGGACCGGCTGACCAGCTCGAACGCCTCATAGCTGGCACGCCAGTCGCGCCGCTCGTGCGCGGCACGCGCGGCGACGAGCAGATCGGTGGTGGCGTCGGTCAGCATCACCTACCAGGTTATCGCCACCAGGCCTGTTCAGGACAGCTCGATCGACCTTTTGGCCAGACCCATCCAAAACCCGTCGAGGACCTGCCGCGGCTGCGCGGTGGGGTCGTCGGAGGCGCCCAGCGCGACGAACAACGGACTGAAGTGCTCGATGGTCGGATGCGCATAGGGCATGCCGGGCGCCTTGGCCCGGAAGTCGACGAGCGCGTCGACGTCCCCGGCCGCCAGTCGCTCACGGGTCCACCCGTCGAACTCCGCGGACCAGCCCGGGGGCACCGCCGCCGGTGACCGGTCGGTCAGGAACGGCAACCCGTGGGTGGTGAACCCCGATCCGATGATGAGCACTCCCTCGTCGCGCAGTGGTCGCAATCGCCGGCCGAGCTCGAGCAGCCGCACCGGGTCCAGGGTGGGCATCGAGATCTGCAGCACCGGGATGTCCGCGTCGGGGTACATCACGGTCAACGGGACATAGGCACCGTGGTCGAGCCGCCGCCCGCTGTCGTGGTGGACGGGCTCGCCGTCGGGCATCAGCGCCGCCACGGCCGCGGCCAGTCGCGGCGCTGCGGGTGCGGAATAGGTGACGTCGTAGTAGCGCGCCGGAAAGGCCCAGAAGTCGTAGGTGAGTGGGGTGCGCGCGTCGGTGGAACCGATCGTCAGCGGCGCCGCCTCCCAGTGCGCGGAGACCACCAGGATGGCTTCGGGCGCCGGCAACGCCGCCCCCCAGGCCTTCAGCTGCGATACCCACAGCGCGTCGTCGACCAGCGGCGGAGCGCCGTGCGAGAGGAACACTGAAGGCGGCCGCACGATGGGGTCGCCGTTGTTCACCACACCGTGAACAGAGATACCCCCGCCAGCTATTCCGGCGCCTGTCGACCCATTAGGTTGGAGGCATGACTCAGACGGTGCGAGGTGTGATCTCACGGACGAAGGCTCAACCGGTCGAAGTGGTGGACATCGTCATTCCCGACCCGGGCCCGGGCGAGGTCGTCGTGGACATCGCCGCGTGCGGGGTGTGCCACACCGACCTGACCTACCGCGACGGCGGGATCAACGACGAGTTCCCCTTCCTGCTGGGCCACGAGGCGGCCGGCACCGTCGAATCCGTGGGGGCCGGCGTGACTAACGTCGAACCGGGCGACTTCGTGGTGCTCAACTGGCGCGCGGTGTGCGGTCAGTGCCGTGCCTGCAAGCGGGGTCGTCCGCATCTGTGCTTCGACACCTTCAACGCCGAACAGCCGATGACGCTGACCGACGGCACCGCGCTGACCCCCGCGCTGGGCATCGGCGCGTTCGCCGACAAGACCCTCGTCCACGAAGGGCAGTGCACCAAGGTCGATCCGGCCGCCGACCCGGCCGCAGCCGGGCTGCTCGGCTGCGGCGTGATGGCCGGTGTCGGAGCCGCCATCAACACCGGGGCGATCAACCGCGACGACACCGTCGCGGTGATCGGCTGCGGCGGCGTCGGCGACGCCGCGATTGCCGGGGCCCGGCTGGTCGGCGCCAAGCGCATCATCGCCGTCGACATGGACAACCGGAAGCTGGACTGGGCCCGCCAGTTCGGCGCCACCCACACGATCAACGCCCGCGAACTGGACGCGGTCGAGACGATCCAGGACCTCACCGACGGCAACGGCGCCGACGTCGTCATCGACGCGGTCGGCCGCCCGGAGACGTGGAAGCAGGCGTTCTACGCCCGCGACCTGGCCGGCACCGTGGTGCTGGTCGGGGTGCCGACACCGGATATGACGGTGGAGATGCCGATGATCGACTTCTTCAGCCGCGGTGGGTCGTTGAAGTCCTCGTGGTACGGCGACTGTCTGCCCGAGCGCGACTTCCCCACACTGATCAGCCTGTACCTGCAGGGCCGGTTCCCGTTGGACAAGTTCGTCTCCGAGCGCATCGGTCTGGATCAGATCGAGGATGCGTTCCACAAGATGCACGCCGGTGACGTGTTGCGCTCGGTGGTGATCCTGTGAGCACCCCGATCCAGCGGCTGGTCACCAGCGGAACGTTCGAGCTCGACGGCGGGAGCTGGGAGGTCGACAACAACATCTGGCTCGTCGGCGACGACAACGAGGTGGTGGTCTTCGACGCCGCGCACACCGCCGACCCGATCATCGCGGCGGTCGGCGGCCGGCACGTCGTCGCGGTGGTGTGCACGCATGGCCACAACGACCACGTCACCGTCGCCCCGCAGCTCGGCCGGGAGCTGGACGCGCCCGTGCTGATGCACCCGGCAGATGACGTGTTGTGGCGGATGACCCACCCGGACAGCGACTTTCGTTCCGTCTCCGACGGAGACGTGCTTCGCGTGGCGGGCACCGAACTGCGTGCGCTGCACACGCCCGGGCACTCCCCGGGCTCGGTGTGCTGGCACGCACCGGAACTGGGGGCGGTGTTCAGCGGCGACACCCTGTTCCAGGGTGGGCCCGGCGCGACGGGACGGTCGTACTCGGATTTCCCGACGATCCTGGAGTCGATCTCCGGGCGGCTGGGCAAGCTGGCAGGTGACACCGTCGTCTACACCGGCCACGGTGACACGACGACTGTCGGCGACGAGATCGTGCACTACGACGAGTGGGTGGCCCGCGGCCACTGAGTGGCC
>JAXHTL010000106.1:0-9512 GCA_034190095.1 Actinomycetota bacterium | reverse complement strand
GCCTGGAACTCGGCCTCGGTCAGCGCCCCGGAGTCACGCAGCGCGGCCAGTGTCTTGAGCTGCTCGAGCCGGACCCCCTGGTCGCTGGGCTCGTGGCTGTCCACCGGCGGCGGCAGCGGCCCCGGCCAGCTGGGCTGGTCGTAGCGGGGTTCGTCGAGACTGATCGGCGCCGGCGGCGGGGCCGGGCCGCCGCTGCGCAACCGCCACAGGACACCGGCGAACAACCCCACCACCCCGGCGGCGATCAGTCCGCCGCTCACCCAGGTCAGCCACCACATCGAGCTGTTGCGCCCGAACGCCAGCTGCGGATTGATGTAGCCGCCGACGTTGCCGCGGACCGCGACGTCGTAGACACCCTGTTCGGGAATCTGGGCCACCCACAGCCGGATCCGTACGTCGCTGTTGACCGAGGTGGTCGCGCCGACGCTGTCGGTGACGACCGGGTCGGGCACGCCCTCGGGCGAGGTGAGCGACAACTCCAGCGGCGGCACCGGGAAGCCGGCGTTGCTCATTCCGCCCGGGACCTGGGTGTGGAAGCTGACGGTGGCCTCCCCCGCGGGCAGCTGCAGCCGGCCCTGACCGGGGATGGGGACCTCGCCGTAGGCGTCGAACTCGTCGAACACGAACACGTTGAGCACGATCGAGACGATGAGCCCGGCCACTCCGGCGACCATGGCGAGGACCGCGCTGATCAGCGCGATCCGCGGACCTGCCCGGGAGGCCATGACCGAAGTCTGTCACGACTACACTTCGGCGGCACGCCCGCCGCGCGAGGACTACCGTGCGGGGGTGAGGGACGAAACGCAGACGTGCTCGGAGGTCGCGATGCCTGAATCCAGCATCGTCGTGCGGCCTCAGCCGATGGACAGCGAGACCTACACCGCGTCCTCGCGATTGCAGGCCGCCGGGTTGGCGCCGGCGATCGCCGTGTTCGAACGCGCCGCCGCCGAAGTGCCGCTGCCCCACCCCCCGCAGCCGATCGTGTTGGCCGACTACGGCGCGGGCAGTGGGCACAATTCGCTGCTGCCCCTCGGTGCGGCGATCGCGGTCCTGCGGCAGCGCACCAGCCCCGACCACTCGGTGCTGGTGGCGCACACCGACACCGCCGACAACGATTTCTCCGCCATGTTCCGCACCCTCGAGGAAGACCCCGACACCTATCTGCGCAAGGACCCCGCGACGTTCGCCTCGGCGGTGGGCCGCTCGTTCTACTCCCAGATCCTGCCGTCCAACAGCGTCAATCTCGGCTGGAGTTCGTGGGCGATCCAGTGGCTGAGCCACACCCCCGGCGAGATCGCCGGCCACGTGCACATCGCCGACTGCGATGACGAGCAGGTGCGCGGGGCCTTCGCCCGCCAGGCTGCCCACGACTGGCATGAGTTCGTCGCGTTCCGCGGCCGTGAGCTGTGTCCGGGCGGGCGGCTGGTGGTCATGACGATGGGTGTCGGCGAGGACGGCGAGATCGGTTTCCGCCCGCTGTTGACCGCGATCGACGACGCTCTCGAAGAGTTGGCCGGCGACAAGCTGATCGAGGCCGACGAGCTGTCCCGGATGTGCGTGCCCACGGTGGCCCGGCGGGAAGCCGACTTCACCGCGCCGTTCGCGCCGTCGGGCCGTTTCGAGCGGCTCGAGATCGAGCACCTCGAGGTGTTCGACGCCGCGGACCGGTTCTGGGAGCGCTACCAGAAGGAGCGCAACGCCGAGGCTTTCGGCAAGCGCTGGGCGGCGTTCGCGCGCGCGGCGGTGTTCCCGGCGCTGCTGACGGCGCTGGCCGAGGGGCCGGCCGACAAGCGGGTCGAGCAGTTGTTCGACCGGCTCGAGACCGGGGTCGCCGAGCGGATGGGGGCCACACCCGAGCAGGTGCAGATCCCGCTGGCGCACGTGGTGCTGTTCAAGCGCCCGAAGAGTTAGCGGATCGTTCCCTTGCCGGGGATCAGCGGCAGGTCCAGCGCGGTGACCCAACCCGGGGACAGGTCGTTGACCGCGGGAACCGCGTTGAGCGCGCGCAATCCGGTGGCCAGGCAGCCCGCGGCGGCCGCGTCGCGCCCCGACCCGTCGGTGAAGCGGAATGCGGTCTCCTGGGAGATGCTCGGGGTGCCGTCGATGTCGACGCGGTAGACGTCGTTCTGGTTTCCCGACGGCCAGTCCGGGGCCGCGTCGTTGCCGATGCGGTTGACGTGTTCGAGTTGGATGCGGGTCTCGCCGCGGTACACACCGTTGATCGTGAACCGCACCGCGGCCACGTTTCCGGGTGCGATGACGCCCTTGACGGTGGTGCGCTCGGTCGGGGTGACCCACTTCTCCCACGTGGTGGTGATGTCGTCGAGCATGATCCCGGCGGCGTGCGCGATCATCGGAACGGTTGCGCCCCAGGCGAATACGAGGATGTCCGGGTTCTCCAGCATGGCCCGGTACTCGGGCGGGCGGCCGATGCCCATCTCGCGGTCGTAGTCGCCGGAGTAGTTGGTGTAGTCGAGCAGCTCGGAGGCGCGCACCATGCGGACCTCTGAACACAGGCCCATCAACGTCATCGGGAACAGGTCGTTGGCGAAGCCGGGGTCGATGCCGGTGGTGAAACACGACGACTCGCCGAGTTCGCAGGCCACGGTGATCGGCTCGATCCAGTCCGGCGGGTTCAGGTTCATCGTCGGCCAGATCCACGGCGTCATCGCCGTCGAGCACACATCGATTCCGGCCCGCAGGAACCGGGTGATCAGCGCGATGTTGGCGTCGGCGTGCGCGGCGGTGGGCCCGTAGTGCACCAGCGCGTCGGGCTTGAGCGCGATCAGCGCCTCGACGTCGTCGGTGGCGGTGATCCCGACGGCGGTGGGCAGCCCGCAGAGTTCACCGACGTCGCGGCCGACTTTGTCGGGGTTGCTCACCCCGACACCGACCAACTCGAAGCCGGGATGCTTGATCACCTCGGCGATCACCATGCTCCCGACGAATCCGGTTCCCCAGATCACCACCCGTTTGGGCCCGGATCCGATCACCCGTCCTGCCTTTCGTGTCGTCGGCACACCCTAGAAGCAGCGTCGCAGACCGCCGGGCTCACAGTAGAGCGGGTAGCGCTGGACGGGGATCGGCAACGGCTCCTTGAACGACAGGGTGAACGGCGTGGTGATGATCCCCGGTTGCAGACCGCACACCGCGTTGTGGGACACGCTGCGGGTGCCCGACATGGTGGCGTCGTCGAACTCGAATGTCTCCACGGTGGGGGCCCAGGTGCCGTCGGGGCACTGCATGCCCTTCTTCTGCGGTGTGGTGAAACTCCACCGGCCGCTGACCAGCCGGGCGTCGCCGCCGACCAGCCCGTAGGACCCCTGCACGTGCAGCCGGCATCCGACCGGCAGGTACAGCGGTTCACGCAGATCACCGACGACCGGCACGCAGGACGGATAGATGGTCCACGTGCCGCCCTGCCCCTCGGCCGGCGTGTAGTTGAACACACCCTCCATGACGTCGGCTGCCTGCGCGGACGGGGCGAAACCCACCGCTGAGCCCGCCGCGACAGCAGCACCCAGGGCGGCCGCGGCGGCCGCTCGCAGGATCTTCACGTTGTCTCCCTTCAGCCCGACGCATGGTAAGACAGGTAGACCGAGAGTATTTCAGTCGTGGGTAGACAAAGTCACGGGTTTGTCGCCCGTCAACGGCCGCGGGTTGGTTCCCGAGACGAACGGGTAGCCCGCAGCCGGCTCGAGTCCCCGGGGTGATGCAGATGGCGAGATCGGCGGTGGTCACCGCTGTGCTCGTCGTCCTCGCGCTCGCGACGGCGCTGACGGGCTGCTCCACCGGGCAGCGGGTGGATCTGGGTCCGGGCGCCGAAGGCGGGGTGATCGCCGCGATCGCCGGTGAGCCCGATCAGCTCGACCCGCACAAGACCACCGCCTACTTCTCCTTCGAGGTGCTGGAGAACATCTTCGACACCCTCGTCCAGCCCGACGAGAACCTCGAGATGCAGCCCGCGCTGGCCGAGTCGTGGGAGGTCAGCGACGACCAACTGACCTGGACGTTCCACCTGCGCCCCGGCGTGACCTTCCATGACGGCACCCCGCTGACCGCCGACGACGTGGTGTTCTCCTACAACCGGATCATCGACGAGGAGCTGGCCAACGTCGACAAGTTCAGTGCGGTCACCGCCGTGGAGGCGCCCGACCCCCGCACCGTCGTCATCCGCGTCGAGCGCCCGGTGCCGAACATGCTGACCAACCTCGGCGGGTTCAAGGGCATGGCGATCGTGTCCCGGGAGAACGTCGAGAGCGGGCAGATCGCCACCGACCCGATCGGCACCGGACCGTTCTCGTTCGTCGACCAGCGCAGCGGCGATTCGATCACCCTGGCGGCCAATCCGGACTACTGGGGCGGCGCCCCGGAGATCTCCGGGCTGCGGTTCAGGTTCATCTCCGAACCGTCCACCGCGCTGTCGGCGCTGCAGGCCGGCGAGATCGACTGGACCGATTCGATTCCCCCCCAACGGGTGCAGCAGCTGCGGGGCGACGAGTCGATCACGCTGGCGGTGGAACCGAGCAACGACTACTGGTATCTGGCGCTCAACGAGGCCCGTGAACCGTGGAACGACGTGCGGGTGCGGCAGGCCATCGCCTACGCCATCGACCGCGCCTCCATCGTGGCGGCGACCAGCTACGGCACCGCGGCACAGAACCAGCTCGCCATCCCCGAGGGCAACCCGTGGTACGTCCCGTACGACCGGTACGAATCCGGCGGCAGCCAGGAGGGGTTGGACCGTGCCCGCGAATTGCTCGACGAGGCCGGCGCCAGCCCACAGAACCTCGACATGCTGGTCACCACCGACTATCCGGAGACGGTGACGGCCGCCCAGATCATCGCCGACAACCTCGCCGATCTGGGCATCACCGTCACCATCCGCACCGTCGACTTCGCCACCTGGCTCGACGAACAGAACAACGGCAACTTCGACATGCTGATGATGGGCTGGCTGGGCAACATCGACCCGGACGACTTCTACTACGCCCAGCACCACACCGACGGGACGAGCAACGCGCAGAAGTTCTCCAACGCCGAGGTCGACCGGCTGCTGGACGCCGGGCGCGTCGAAACCGACCGCCAGGCCCGGTTCGACGACTACAAGCAGGCGGCGACGTTGATCGCCGACGAGGTCAGCTACATCTACCTGTACAACCCGTCGGTCATCCAGGCCTGGAACCCGGAGCTGGAGGGTTACCACGCCCGGCGTGACGGGGCGGTGCGGTTCGCCGATGCCCACTGGGCGCAGGACGGTGAGGCCTGACCATGGCCGCGCCGACCGTCCTGACCCACCCCATCACCCGGTTCGTCGCGCGCCGGCTGGTGTATTCGGCGGTGGTGCTGCTCGGGGTGGCGGTGGTGGTGTTCGCCTTGGTGCACCTGGTGCCGGGAGACCCGGTCCGCATCGCGTTGGGCACCCGCTACACCCCGGAGGCCTACGACGCGCTGCGTGCGGCCAGTGGGCTCGACCGGCCCATCCTGAGCCAGTTCTTCGGGTTCGTCGGTTCGGCGATCACCGGGGATCTGGGGGTGAGCTTCCGCAACGGGGACCCGGTCACGCTGACCCTGCTGGAACGGCTGCCGGCGACGATCTCGCTGGGGCTGGCCGGAATCGTCATCGCGCTGTTGATCGCGCTGCCGGCGGGCATCTATTCGGCGCTGCGGGAGGGCAAGGCCAGCGACGCGATCATCCGGGTCAGCAGCCAGTTCGGGGTTTCGGTACCCGACTTCTGGATGGCGATCCTGCTGATCGCGCTGTTCTCGACGACGCTGGGCTGGCTGCCCACCTCCGGGTACCGGCCGCTGTTCGACGACCCGGTGGGCTGGCTGCGCCACATCGTGCTGCCCGCCCTGACGGTGGGTCTGGTCGCCGGCGCGATCATGACCCGCTACGTCCGCTCGGCGGTGCTGGAGGTGGCGGCGATGGGCTATGTCCGCACCGCCCGCTCCAAGGGGCTCTCACCGCGGGTGGTGACGTTCCGCCACACCGTGCGCAACGCGCTGGTGCCGATCCTGACCATCACCGGGATCCAGCTCGCGACCATCCTGAGCGGGGTGATCGTGGTCGAGGTGGTGTTCGCCTGGCCGGGTCTGGGGCGGTTGGTCTTCAACGCGGTGGCCGCCCGGGACTACCCGTTGATCCAGGGTGCGGTGCTGCTGATCGCGGCGCTGTTCCTGCTCATCAACCTCGTCGTGGACGTGCTCTACGCGGTGGTCGACCCGAGGATCCGGCTGGCATGACCACGCAAGAGGGCACCCGGGTCTCGTCGGTGAGGTTGCTGGCGCGCAATCCGATCACCCTGGTCAGCGCGGTGGTGCTGGCCGTCGTCGCCGTCATCGCGGTGTTCGCGCAGGCGATCGTCCCGTACGGCATCAACGACGTCGACGTCCCCAACGCGCTGCAGAGCCCCAGCGGTGCGCACTGGCTGGGCACCGACGACCTGGGCCGCGATGTGTTGTCCCGGGTGCTGGTCGCGGTGCAGGCCTCGATGCGGATCGCGGTGACCAGCGTGGCGCTGGCGCTGGTGGTGGGGGTGGCCATCGGCGTGGTGGCCGGTTACCGGGGCGGCTGGCTGGACACGGCGCTGATGCGCGTGGTGGACGTGATGTTCGCGTTCCCGGTGCTGCTGCTGGCGCTGGCGGTGGTGGCGATCCTGGGGCCCGGTGTCACCACCACGATTCTGGCGATCGGAATCGTCTACACGCCGATCTTCGCCCGGGTGGCCCGCGCCAGCACGCTGGGCGTGCGCACCGAACCCTACGTGCAGATGTCGCGCGCCATGGGCACCGGCGACGGCTACATCCTGCGCCGTCACATCCTGCCCAACATCTCCGGGCCGCTGATCGTGCAGACGTCGCTGTCGCTGGCGTTCGCGATCCTGTCCGAGGCGGCGTTGTCGTTCCTCGGGCTGGGCATCCAGCCGCCGGAGCCCTCGCTGGGCAGGATGATCTTCGACTCGCAGGGGTTCGTCACCATGGCCTGGTGGATGGCGGTGTTCCCGGGCGCGGCGATCTTCGTGATCGTGTTGGCGTTCAACATGTTCGGCGACGGGCTGCGCGACGTGCTCGATCCCAAGCAGCGCACCACCGCCGAGGCACGCAGGAGGGACCGATGAGCGGTCAACCGGTGCTCAGCGTCGCCGACCTCGGGGTGCGCATCGGCGGGCGCACGATCGTCGACGCGGTGTCGTTCGACGTGCACCGCGAGCACACGCTGGGAATCGTGGGCGAGTCGGGTTCCGGGAAGTCGATGACGGTGCTGGCCGCCACCGGTCTGCTGGATGCCCCCGGTGCGCGGGTCTCGGGATCCTCGACGCTGTCCGGCGACTCGTCGGCGATCCAGTTGGTGGGCGCGGCGCCGAAGGTGCTGCGCTCGGTGCACGGGGCACGGGTCGGGTTCGTCTTCCAGGACCCGGGCACCTCGCTGAACCCGTTGCTCACCCTGGAGCGTCAGATCACCGAGTCGCTGGAGACGCACCGGGGCATGACCCGCCGGGCCGCGACCGAGCGCGCCACCGAGTTGTTGGAGGCGGTGGGGCTGCCCGATCCCGCCACCCGCCTGCACGCCTATCCTCATCAGCTTTCCGGCGGACAGAAGCAGCGCGTGATGATCGCGATCGCACTGGCCTGCGACCCGGAGGTGCTGATCGCCGATGAGCCGACCACCGCGCTGGATGTGACGACGCAGGCGCAGATCATCGACCTGGTGCGGGATCTGCAGCGCGACTTCGGAACCGCGGTGGTGTGGATCAGCCACGACCTCGGGGTGATCGGGCAGGTGGCCGACGACGTGACGGTGCTGCGGGACGGGCGGACCGTCGAGCAGGCCCCGATCCTGACGGTGTTCAATTCCCCGAAGGACGACTACACCCGCGACCTGTTGGCGGCCCGGCCGGTGCTGGAGACCACCGGCCCGCCGGCGGTGGAAGAGGCCGGGCCGCTGCTGAGCGTCGAGGGTTTGGATGTGAGCTTCACGGTGTCCACCCCGGTGGGGCGTTCCACGGTGCATGCGGTGCGTGATGTGTCGTTCTCGGTTCGGCGCGGCGCCACGCTGGGGCTGGTCGGCGAGTCTGGTTCGGGCAAGTCGACGGTGGCCGCGGCGCTGACCGGGCTGGCCCGTCCGGACGCCGGGACGGCGACGTTGGACGGCACGGATGTGTTCGGCGCCAAGGGTTCTGCGGCCAAGGCGCTACGTCGCCGGATCGGGCTGGTGTTCCAGGATCCGTTCTCCTCGCTGAATCCTCGGGCCCGGGTGGACAGTTCGATCGCCGAGCCGCTGCTGGTGCACAAGCTGGTCGACGGCAAGCAGGCCCGGCAGCGGCGGGTCGCCGAGCTGCTGGAACTGGTGGGGCTGCCCAGCGAGTTCGCCCAGCGCTACCCGCACGAGCTCTCGGGTGGTCAGCGCCAACGGGTCAGCATCGCCCGGGCGCTGGCCGCCGAGCCGGAGTTGCTCATCCTCGACGAGGCCACCGCATCGCTGGACGTCTCCGTGCAGGCCCGGGTTCTGGAGCTGTTGTCGCGGCTGCAGCGGGAGCTGGGCTTGAGCTATCTGTTCATCGGGCACGACCTGGCCGTGATCCGTCAGGTCAGCCACGACGTGCTGGTGATGCGCGACGGGGCGGCGGTGGAGTACCGGCCGGCCGACGAGTTGTTCGCCGAGCCCGAACAGCAGTACACCCGCGACCTGTTGGCGGCGGTGCCGCCGGTGACCCCGCGCGCCGCCGTCTGACCGGGCCGCTGCCCGTGAGAAGGTCATGCACATGGGTCAGTTGAGCGGAAAGGTCGCGCTGGTCACCGGCGCGTCGGCGGGTCTGGGTGCGGCGACGGCGCAGTTGTTCGCGCAGCGGGGCGCGCAGGTTTTCGGTATCGCACGGGATTCGGCGCGGATGGGCGAGGTCTTCGCCGAGGTACCGGGTGGCGCGTTCGCGGCGGTGGACATCACCTCGCCGCAGGCGTGCGCAGAGGCGGTGGCCGAGTGTGTGGATCGTTTCGGGCGCCTCGACGTGCTGGCCAACGTGGCGGGTTTCCACCAGATGCGGCACTCGACGACGATGACCGACGACGACTGGGATCGCGATCTGGCGGTCAATCTCAACGGCCCGTTCTACCTGTGCCGGGCCGCGCTGCCGCATCTCCTGGAAAGCGCGGGCAACATCGTCAACGTGTCGTCCATCGCGGGCGTGGAGGGCGAGGTGTACTCGGCGGGCTATTGCGCGGCCAAGCACGGATTGATCGGGCTGACCCGCGCGTTGGCGGTGGAGTTCACCAAGGACCGGTTACGGGTCAACGCGATCTGCCCCGGCGGGATGCCGACCGCGCAGACCACCGAGTTCCAGGCGCCGGAGAACGCGGACTGGGACCTGATCATGCGGATCGCCTCCCCGCGCGGGTTCATGGACACCGTCGATGTGGCGAAGACGATCGCGTTTCTGGCCAGTGATGACGCGGCGGCCGTCCACGGAGCGGTCTACCGGGTCGACAACGGCAAGGGTGCGGGCTGATCTAGA
>JAXHTL010000105.1:0-16289 GCA_034190095.1 Actinomycetota bacterium | reverse complement strand
GACGTGCTCAAAGCCGTGCGGGCCAAACTGGCCGCGTTCTCGGCGTCGATCGACGAATGGGAAGCGGTCACCAAAGACGTCGAGTTCCCGCCGCGGACGCGAGGAGCGAAAGCACAAGAGAATGACCATGGGTGATCTCGACGGCCAGGTGGCGTTCGTCACCGGCGCCGCGCGCGGCATGGGGCGTGCACACGCGGTGCAGCTGGCCGGCCACGGCGCGGACATCATCGCGCTCGACATCTGCTCCGGATTCGACTTCACCGACTACCCCGGCGCCACCATCGACGATCTCGCCGAGACAGCGAGGCTGGTCGAGGCTCGGGGCCGCCGCATCCTCGCCCGTCAGGCCGACGTGCGCGATGCCGAGGCCATCGATGCCGTGGTCGCCGACGGCGTCGCGGAGTTCGGCCGGCTCGACATCGTCATCGCCAATGCGGGCGTGATCCGGGTGACCGACAGCGCCCACCGCCGCCGGGACTTCCGCGAGATCGTCGAGGTCAATCTGATCGGGGCGTGGAACACCGTCGACGCCGCGATACCGGCCCTGGTCGCCGGTGGTCGCGGCGGCTCGATCGTGCTGACGAGTTCCACCCAGGGGTTGCGGGCCTCCGACACCGACCGGGCCGGGCTGCAGGCCTACGCCGCGTCCAAGCGGGCCCTGGTCGCCCTGATGCAGGGGTGGGCACGTCAGCTGGCGCCGCACTCGATCCGGGTGAACACCATCCACCCCAGCGGTGTGGCCACCGACATGATCATGAACGAGTCCACGATGGCGCTGGCCACCGCCGCCGACCCGTGGCTGCTGGCCCAGCAGAACGCGCTGCCGATCGCGCTGGTCGAACCCGACGACATCGCCAAGGCGGTGGCCTGGCTGGTCTCGGAGGCCGGGCGCTTCATCATCGGAACCTCGTGGCCGCTCGATGCCGGGTTCACCCTGCGCAGTTAGCCACTGACCAGCCGGTTTGACGGGCGTCGAGGCATACCCGTGCCAGCCGACCAACCGGGTGGTTAGTCTGGCACTAGATCCACCCACCGGACCAGGAGGCCGCCATGCAGCTGGCGCTGACACCCGAGGAAGCCGCGTTCCGCGACGAGCTTCGGACGTTCTTCCGAACCAAGATCCCCGCCGAGATCCGGGAACGCAGCCGCAAGGGCGGTGAGATCAACCGCGACGACATCGTCACCACCCACAAGATCCTGCACGAGCACGGGCTGGCGGTGCCGAACTGGCCGGTCGAGTGGGGCGGCAAGGACTGGACACCCACCCAGAAGCAGATCTGGCTCGACGAGATGCAGCTGGCCAGCGTGCCCGAACCGCTGACGTTCAATGCCAGCATGGTCGGCCCGGTGATCGCCGAGTTCGGGTCCCAGGAGCTCAAGCAGCGGTTCCTGCCCCCCACCGCCGCGCTGGACATCTGGTGGTGCCAGGGCTTCTCCGAACCCGAAGCCGGCTCGGACCTGGCCTCGCTGCGGACCACCGCGCTGCGCGACGGCGACAGCTACGTCGTCAACGGCCAGAAGACCTGGACCACGCTGGGCCAATACGCCGACTGGATCTTCTGCCTGGTCCGCACCGACCCCAACGCCCCGAAAAAACAGGCCGGCATCTCGTTCCTGCTCTTCGACATGAACACCCCCGGCATCACGCTGCGCCCGATCAAACTCATCGACGGCAGCTTCGAGGTCAACGAGGTCTTCTTCGAGGACGTCCGGGTACCCGCCGACCAGCTCGTCGGCGAGGAGAACCAGGGCTGGAGCTACGCCAAGTTCCTGCTGGGCAACGAACGCACCGGCATCGCCCAGGTCGGGCGCACCAAGCTGCGGCTCTCCGATGTCAAGGAACGGGCCAAAGCCAACGGCCTGCTCGACGATCCGCTGTTCGCCGCGCGGCTGGCCGAGGCCGAGAACGACATCCTGGCCCTCGAACTCACCCAGATGCGGGTCACCTCGAGCTCGGAGGGCGGCAAACCCAACCCGGCGTCCTCGGTACTCAAACTGCGCGGCAGCCAACTGCAGCAGCTCGCCACCGAGCTGATGGTGGAGGTCGCCGGCGCCGACGCGCTGCCGTTCGAGGCGGGCACGGCGATCACCTCACCCGAGTGGGCCCAGCACAGCGCACCGCACTATCTGAACTACCGCAAGACCTCGATCTACGGCGGCAGCAACGAGGTCCAGCGCACCATCATCTCGTCAACCATCCTCGGAGTGTGAGCGCGACCATGGATTTTCAACTCAGCGAAGAGCAGGTCCTGCTGCGGGACACCACCCGGGAGGTCGTGTCGCGCACCTACGACATCGAACACCGGCTCAAGGTCCTCGACAGCGAGCTCGGCTGGAGCCGCGACGTCTGGAGCCAGCTGGCCGAGATCGGCATCCTCGGCCTGGGCTTCGAGGAGGACGCCGGCGGCCAGATCGAGATCCAGGCCGCGCTGACCGAGATCGGCCGCCGCCTGGCCCCCGAGCCGGTGGTGCACGCCGCGCTGGGACCGGGCTCGCTGATCGCCGAGGTGGGCACCGCCGAGCAACGGACGCTGCTCGACGAGGTGGCCGCCGGCGAACGGCTGCTGGCCTTCGCGCACTCGGAGCCGGGGATGCGCCTGCCGGCCGGCAAGGTGACGACGACGGCCGTCCGCGACGGTGATTCGTGGACGCTGACCGGGTGCAAGAACCCGGTCCTGGCCGGCGACTGTGCGGACACGCTGCTGATCAGCGCCGCGCTGCCGGACGGCGGCACCGGGGTGTTCCTCGTCGACGGCGGCGCGGTGCGCCGGCAGCCCTACCGCACCTTCGACGGTCAGCGGGGGGCCCAGATCGACCTGGAGGCGGTGCCCGCCCAGTCCCTGGGCGACGCGGTCGACGCGTCGGCGGCCATCAGCCATGCGCTGGTCCGGATCTCCTCGGCGCTGTGCGCCGAAGCACTCGGGGCGATGGAGGAGGCGCTGCGGCTGACGACCGAGTACCTCACCCAGCGCAAGCAGTTCGGCGTCACGCTCAACACGTTCCAGACGCTGACCCAGCGGGCGGCCGACATGTACGTCTCACTCGAGCTGGCCCGCAGCATGACGCTGTATGCGGCCATGTCCATCGCCGACGGCAACCTGGACCCGACGATCGCCGCGCGGGCCAAGCTGCAGATCGGGCGCTCGGGGCGCCACATCAGCCAGGAGGCCATCCAGCTGCACGGCGGTATCGGCGTGACGGCCGAATATCCGGTCGGGCACTACGCGGCCCGGCTGACCGCCATCGAGCACACCCTGGGGTCCTCGCAGGATCAGCTGCACGTGCTCGTCGGCCAGCTCGACGACTACGAGGTCGTCACGGTCTAGGCCAGCGCTAGCGGCCCTGGTCGTCCAGCCAGGCCGCGATCTGGTCGGCCACCGCGCGCCACTGCGGTTCGAGCATCATGTCGTGGGCCATCTCCGGGAAGATCTCGGCCTCGGTGCCGTACACCTCGCCGGTGCGGCGGACCTCGCGCACCGAGACGATGACGTCGTTCTCCGCCCCGAGAACCAGCATCGGCACCGACGCCACCCGTGTGGTCCTGACCAGGTCGAGCATGACCATGTCCAGGTAGGCCAGGTAGGACTCGTCCTGCAGGCGGCGCTGAAACCCGACCACCTCTGCGTCCGGGACGGTTGCCGAGAGGAACAGCTGACGCGCCAGGTCCGGGGTGGCGACCAGCGGTCCCAGCCGTAGCTGGGCATTGGCCTTGAGGAAGGGCATCGGGTGGTGCCGCGCGGTGCGCAGGGTCGCCCCCAGCGCGCCGGCCGGCGGGATCGCTGCGAGCAGAACCGCCCCGGCGCACGACCGGCGCTCGAGGAACTTCTGGACGACGAAGCCGCCCATCGAGTGACCGACCAGCACCGGCGGCACCGGCAGCGAATCGAGCAGCCCGATGAGATCCTGCACGTAGTCGCGGATCCGCGTCCGGCGCAACCGCTCGATTCCGGGGGTTCCGGCGTGCCCACGCAGGCTCGGCGCGTGGCACTCGAAACCACGTTCGGCGAAGTAGTCCAGAAAGTGCTCGTCCCAGCACCACGCGCCGTGCCAGGCGCCGTGCACGAACACCAGCGGGGTCGGATGGGTGTCGGTGGCAGACCCCTTCGAGATCACCTCCAGCACGTGCGCCTCCTCGTCCTCGAGCCCTCGTCAGAAACCGATGGGGCCCGGCGCCAGCCGGGCCGTCACGTCACCGATCATCGTCTCGTCGTACGGGTTGGCCACCAACGGATCACCGCCGGCGGCGAGGTCGAGCCCGTCGAAGCGCACCCAGACGGTGTTGGGGCTGGTGGTCAGCTCGAAGAAGTAGATCCGATTGGTCAGATCACACACGGTGCGGTATTCGGTGTTGTAGACGCCGAATTCACCGTAGGGCGCCCCGAACGGGACCGACACGTTGCGCATCACCGCCATCACCCCGGCGACCGCCTGACGTTCGTTCTGCGGCTCGGGCAGCAGCGCGGAATAGTAGGCCGCGCGCTGGAACCGGTCGACGGCGTTGACGTTGCCGGGCAGCGGCATGTCCCGGGACGGGTGGGAGAAGTCCTGGGCGGCCAGCAGCGCCAGCTGCTCGTCATAGCTGGGATCGTTGGTCATCAAGGTGTATTGACGACCGTGGTGGATCACCGGGGTGCCGTGGTCGAACTCGATGATCGCCGAGTCACCGGTCACGTCCTCCAACGCGAGGTGGATCGTCGCGTCGTGGCCGTGCGCGCCGACCATCACCACGTCGATCCCGTCCATCAGCGCCAGCGCCTCGTCCACGGTGGCGGCCTGATCGAGCAGGTACTGCAGCCACATGCCCGCGTGCACGCCGGGTTCGGCGGGATTGCGCAACCCGAAGTCGGTGGATTTCAGGTACAGCCCGTGCCCGGCCAGGCCCTTCTCGTTGAACCCGTCGATGCCGCCCAGCCCGTAGACGGTGGTCACCAGGCTGGCGTAGCGGCTGGTCCAGCGCAGCGGATTGCGCGGAACGACGTCGACACCGGCCAGTGCCCCGCCATCGCGCGCGCGGCCCGCCGGGAACGCCACGATCAACGGTTCGGTGGATTCGGGCCAGTCCATGCTGCGTCCGGTCAGGACAGCCAAGTCATTGGAGTTCCACAACACGCGGGTGCACACGGCCCCAAACATAGGCCAGCAGACAGCTGTCCCTACGGAGTTCGGGGATGCCGAGCGTCCGCATTCTGATGAAGAACGCCGGATTCTTCGTCACAATGCGTACTCCCACGCGCGCCGCTCAGTACGCGTCGTGCAACCGGATCCACTCGTAGGGCGGCTGCTGCGGCCAGCCCTGCGGTGAGTTCTCCCAGGTCTCCTGGCGTCCGTAGGGCGTGAGGTCGAGCAGGTCGAACACCATCATGAAGGGTTCCTCGCCGCGGTCGAAGGTCTGCCAGGTGTGGAACACCCGATCACCGTCGCGCAGGAACACGCTGATCGAGTGGCGCTCCTGCCCGTCGACGGTGACGTGGAAGTCGTCGTTGAACGTCGACCGGCCCGACGACACCCAGGGCAGATCCCAGCCCATCCGATCCTTGAACGCCACCAGCTTGCCCACCGGGGCGCGGGACACCAGCACGAACGAGGTGTCCTTGGCGTAGAGATGCGACAGCGGCCCGACGTGGTCGGCCATCATCGAACATCCCGCGCAGCCCTCGTCCCAGTCGGACCCGAACATGAAGTGCTGCACAATCAACTGGCTGCGGCCCTCGAACAGGTCCGCCAGCGTCAACGGACCGGATTCGTGTTCGAAGACGTAGGCAGTGTCGATCTCGACCATCGGGAGGCGCCGCCGCGCCGCGCTCACCGCGTCCTTGGCCCGGATGAGCTCTTTTTCCAGCACCAGCAGTTCGGCTCGCGCCGTGTCCCATTCGGACCGGGACACGACCCTCGGCAAGGCTTTGGCATCACTCATGCCCCGAGCATGCCACCGCCGGGCGCCCCTTCGGAACGCCTCAGCGCACCGCCTTGCTGCGGTAGTGCACGGTGTCGTAGATGCTCCAGGCGAGCAGCGTGCCGAGTGCGATCGAGAAGATGGCCGCCACGGTGCTGCCCAGAGTGGCCGCATCCAGCGACCGCTGCATCGCCGCTTCGGTGATCGACTCGAAGCCCAGCGCCCCGGGCACCAGCGACCAGAACGCCGCGAGCAGCATCACGAACATCGGCGGCGCGGTCTTCATCCGGGATGCCACCACCGCGAACGGCAACACCAGCAGCGCCCCGAGCGCACCCGAGTGCGCCGAGGACAGGAACAGTCCGCCCACCTTCTGACCGACGAGCGCCACGGCGACGGCAGCGGTGATCCACAACAGCGACCCGCGCGGCGCCGAGAGGTAGATGTAGAGCCCGATACCGATGACGATGATCGCCACGTAGAACGACAGCGGCCCCATCCGGGAGGCCGGCATGTGCGGATCCACGGTGCCTGCGATGGCCACCCCGATCGCCACCCCGAAGGCCAGCAGCATCAACTGCACCACGCCGTACACCAGCCGGCTCGATCCGGCCATGACGGCCCCACCCGCCAGTTCCATCGCACCGATCGTCATCGACAGCCCGGGCAGGGTCGCCACCAGGGCCGGGGCGATGATCCGCAGCAGTTCGTCGCCGGCCGCATCGGCGACGAACCACGTCGCCAGGGCCGTCACCAGCGCCGCCGACAGCGACGGGACGATCGCGGCGAGCGTCGGGACCCGTCCGGCCACCACCACGACGGCCCCGACCACCGCACCGAGAAACACATAGGCCCACAACGCCGTCCAGGCCGGATTGATCACGATGCCGAATCCCAGCGTGGTGATGACATAGCCCAGCAGGATGGTCCAGGGGCCGAAACGCGGTTTCGACGAACGCGCCTCGATGATGTCGCGCACCGCGTCCTGCGGTGTCACCGCACCGGCCAGGGCGAGCCTGGCCACGACGTCGATCTTCCCCGCACGATCGAGCTGGGTGGAACCCTTGGTGGAAGCATCGACCTCGTGGGCGGTGCCGCCCACCTGCACGATCAGGACCGTCGGCAGCGCCACGACCCGGACCGGCTCAGTGGTGTACCGCTCGGCGATGTGCGTCAAGCGGGCCTCGACGACCCCGCTGGGCACCTGGACCTCCAGCAGCGCGATACCGATCTCGCGCAACATCTCGGCGACCTCGCCGACGGGGTAGGTGTCGGGAGGGGCCAGCGGTGCCGGTGACTGCTTGCTCAGCGACTCCCACATCCGCGTGGCGCGAACGCGCCAGCCTGTCGTCATGTCGGCGGATTCTCGCCCGGCCGCCCGAACTCCTCGACGACGTCGGCGACCCGGCGCACCTGGTCGATGTCCGAGCTCGTCGGGATCAGGTGGATCTCATCGGTGCCCACCTCGGCGAAGCGCTGCAGCACCGCGCGCAGCTCGTCCTCGGTGCCGGCCCAGCCGGTGGTCGGGGCCATCGCCTCGACCACCTCCGCCGGGATCCAGTTCATGTAGCGCAGCAGGTGCCGGCGCAGCTGATTGCGAGGCTGGTCGCCCTCGCCGAGGGCGAACCAGAACGACGTCGCCAGATGAGGCGCGGGTTTACCCTCCTGGCGCCAGGCATCGCGCGCGACACCGAACAACTCCCCGTCCCGGGCGACGTCGAGATCGAGCGTGATACCGGCCAGCCCGTCGGCCCACGCCGCCGCGCTGCGCACCGTCTTGGGCCCCATCGTGCCGACCAGCAGCTGGGGACCACCCGTCTGGACCGGCGGGGGCCCCACCGGCAGCGTCGAATCGGTGACCTTCTCCCCCGCCCAGACCCGTTTCATCACCGCCACCCGGTCAGCCATCTGACGCATCGTCTGGGTTGCCGGATCCGCGCCGACGGCCCGGTAGTCCTCGTGGCGCCCGCCCACCCCGATCCCGACCGTGAGCCGTCCGCCACTGAGCACATCGCCGGTTGCCAGCGCTTTGGCCAGCATCACCGGGTCGTGCAGCTGCGGGATCACCACGGTGGTCACCAGCCGCACCCGGTCGGTCCAGGCGGCCAGCGCACCGAGCAGGGTGAGGCTCTCCGGATTGTCGAACGCGATGCGCTCACCCCAACACAGCGACGAGAACGGCCCGGCGTCGATCAGCTGCGCCCAGGCCTTCAGCGTCCTGCGGTCCAGATCGGGCTCCATCACCGGCATCGTCATCCCGATTCGCACGTCGGCGATTCTGGCATGCCACCCCGACCGCAGGGGACCACTGTGCGATGTCGGCTGCCGCGTCAGTCCTTACGGGCCCGGATCGGATCCGCGGACGGCGGGCTGAACAGCCCGCCGCGCAGCCCGGCGCGCAACGTGCGCACCGCCACCAACAACCAGGTGGACAGCAACCCGACATAGGCGATCGCAGCCGCGTACCGGAACGCCGGCAACTCGGTGTGCACCGCCAGCTGGGTGGTACCGGTGACGAAGGTGCCCACCGGGAACGTCAGGCTCCACCAGGTCAGTGCGAAGGGCATCCCCCGGCGCAGGGTGCGCACCGTCAGCGCGGTGGCCAGCGCGATCCACAACACCGCGAAGCCCCACACCGGCACGCCGTAGAGCACCGCGAACACGCTCATCCCCTCGGCCATGTGCTCGTCGACGGCCAGCGCGGCGTCGGTGCCGAGCAGACCGGCCACGGTGATCGACTGGCCCAGCGGGCCGAGCACGATCCACAGCGTGGGCACCCGGGCGGTGCCCGACGTCCCGAAGTGCGCCAGCCGGCTCCACACCATCGTGATGATGATCAGTGACGCGACCAGCGACAGACCGAACATCGCGTAACAGCCGTAGAGCATGGTGGCGCGGCCGACGCCCTCGGCCATGTGCGGGATCAGCAGGGCGCCCGTGGCCGCGGCGACCATCGGCGGCACCACCGGCATCAACCAGCCCCCGAACGCGGCGTCGGGCTCCACCCGGTACTGGGTGAACATCAGATACGGGATGCTCAGCGCGGTGTACAGACCGCCGATGGTGCCGGCGATCCACAGGATCCAGGCCAGATTCACCGCGGTCCGCATGCCGATCAGGTCGACGCCGACCAGCAGCGCCCCGGCGCCGACGGTCAGCAGCGCCATCGGCGCGGCCCCGTAGAAGTGGGCCATCTGCGGGTTGCGGGCATGGCTGCGGGCCATCTCGGAGTTGCGCACCCAGTGCGCGACCGTCGCGACGATGAGCACCACCAGCCACACCGCCGCGACCACCCACACCAGCTGGGCGAACGCCCGCAGTCCGGGGACGCGCACGGTCAGGGAAGCGCCGGCGGTGGCCACGATCCCGGTGCCCATCACCGAGGCGAACCAGTTCGGGCCGATGTATCCGAGGATCGCGGGGCGGCGGCCGGTCGGGTCGGCGGTCATGGCTGACAGTATGGCGACCCGGCGGACGCCGCATGCACGGCCCCGAGGGCGCCAGGGCCCGGCCGGGGGCATCGCACGGGGGAAAACCCCCACCCAGGTCTCGGGAAAACGCCGTGTCGGCCGGCCACCGTGCTCCATAGATTGGGGACATGACCATGACAGAGGCCGCAGCGACCGACCCGGCTCCCGTCCTGTCCTCGGGTTCGGTCTCCGACGCACCGCCGCGCCGGCGGGCGATCGGCGTGGCGCCCACCGCATCGCTGATCACCGGCGGCGTGCTGGCGGTGGTGTGGTTCTGGATCCCGCTGGCCATCGTGCTGATCGGCATCTCGTCGATTCCCAGCATCGTCGGGTTCGTGCTGGCCGGGGTGGTGTTCATCTACCTGATGCGGGGTGTCGAGCGGGTCGAGCGGGTCCGCAGCGAAGCGGTGTTCGGGCTGGGCATCGGGATCCCCGCCCGACGGATGTCGGGCTATCACGGCTTTCAGCGGTGGGCCCATCAGCAGTGGCTGGATGTGAGCAGCGCCCGGTTCTGGAAGTCGGTGGCCCACCACTACCTGCGGATGGTCTACGACGGGCTGATCACCGGCCTGGCGTTCGCGCTGCTGGTGTTCACCTTCCTGGCACCGGCGGCGGCGATCGCCATCGGCAACAGCGACCCCGAGACCGGGTTGTCCTTTCTGCCGGTCCCGGTCGCGGTGGTGCTCGCGGTCGCCGCGCTGGCGGCCGCGGCGGTGATGCTGGTGTTCGCCCCGGCGCTGGATGCGACGATCGACCGCTGGCTGCTCAGCGGGTCCCCGACGGCCGCGCTGCGACGTCAGGTCGACGCGCTGGCCGACGCCCGGCAGGGCGCGGTGACCTCCGCGCAGACCGAACGCCACCGCATCGAGCGCGACCTGCACGACAGCGTCCAGCCCCGGCTGGTGTCGCTGGCCATGACCATCGGGCTCGCACAGACCAAACTCGACAGCGACCCGCCCGCGGCCAGGTCCCTGATCGCCGAGGCCCACGACGACGCCAAGAACGCCTTGGTGGAGTTGCGCAACGTGGTGCGCGGTATCGCGCCGACGATCCTGTCCGACCGGGGCCTGGACGCCGCACTGTCGGCGGTGGTGCAGCGCACGACCAACTCCGGCGTGCCGACGACGCTGAGCGTGCACCTGCCGCACCGGTTGCCCGACGAGGTCGAGGCCTGCGCATACTTCGTCGTGGCCGAGGCGCTGACGAACGTCAGCCGCCACGCCGGGGCGTCGCAGGCCGCGGTCACCGTCCGACTCGACGAGACCTCGAACGAGCTCCAGGTCACCGTGTTCGACGACGGGCGCGGCGGTGCACACATCACCGACGACGAGCAGGCCACCGGATTGCGGGGCCTCGACGAACGCGTACGGGCTGCGCGCGGGACGTTCGCGGTGTCCAGCCCGGCCACCGGACCCACCATCATCACCGCGGTGTTGCCATGCGCATCGTGATCGCCGAGGACTCGGCGCTGCTGCGCTCGGGGATCGAGCGGATCCTGACCGACGCCGGCCACGACGTCGTCGCCGGGGTGTCCGATGCCACCGACCTGCTGCGGCTGGTCAACGAACTACGTCCCGATCTGGCGATCGTCGATGTCCGGATGCCCCCCACGTTCACCGACGAAGGCATCCGGGCCGCCGCGCTGCTGCGCAGCCAGAACCCCGAATCGCCGGTGCTGGTGTTGTCCCACTACGTCGAAGAACGATATGCCGCCGATCTCATCGCTGCAGACACCAAGGGTTTCGGCTATCTACTCAAGGACCGGGTAGCCGACGTCCCCGCGTTCCTCGACGCCGTCGCCGTGGTCGGCGACGGCGGCACCGTGCTCGACCCCGAGGTCGTCTCCCAGATCCTGGTCCGGTCCCACCGCCGCACCAGCCTCGACGCGTTGACCCCCCGTGAGCACGAGGTACTGCAACTGATGGCCGAGGGCAGGACCAACTCGGCCATCGCGTCGACGCTGCACGTCTCGGTGGGATCCGCCGAGAAACACATCGCGTCGATCTTCACCAAGCTGAACCTCGCGCCCGACGAGAGCGAGAACCGCAGGGTGCTCGCCGTGTTGCGCTACCTCGAATCCTGAATGTGGCCCACGGACCCGGAAAGGACCACGCCATGACCGCACCGAGCACCGCCGTCCCCGAAGGCTCGCCGCCGCCCACGCTGTCGCCGGGTGGACGGACCGCGCTGCGCGCCCTGCTGATCGCCGTCGCGTGCGCTGCCGTGGCCGGCCTCGTGGTGTCGCTGGCGGGTCTCGCCTGGGGCGTCAGCAGGTTCCGGGTGGTCGCCGACACGCTCGCGCTGCCGGCAACCCTGCGCGCCGTGGCCGTCGACACGGGATCGGTTCCCGTCGCCATCCGCATCACCAGCGACCGCGACGCCACCCAGCCACGGGTCGACATGCGGATGGTCAGTGCCACCCGTGCCGGATCCGAACCGCTGACGCTCAGCGAGGACGGGTCCACCGCGCGGGTGAGCATCGAGTCCGAATCCTCGCCGTTGTTGCACTGGGGCCGGGCCGGGGAGATCACGCTGGTGCTGCCCCCCGAAATGGCCCGCGGGCTGACCGTCACGACGACTCAGCAGATGGGTGTGGTGTTCGCCGAGGCCGACATCGACCAGCTGGTGGCCAAGACCTCGGAAGGTGCTGTGGTGCTCAGTGGTTCGGCACGTCGCATCGAGATCACCAACAGCCACGGTGACGTCCGCACCCGCGCGGCGATCTCGGTGACCGAGTCGTTCCGCGCCGTCACCGAAACCGGAGACATCAGTGTCGATTTCGCCGCGGCACCAAAGACCGTCGACGCCGAAACCGGCCACGGCGACGTCGCTGTCGCCGTCGCGGGACCGGGGCCCTTCGTGGTCGACGCGAGCACCGGCCGGGAGCGCAGTGCCACCGTGATCAGGGTTCCGCAGACGCGAAACGCCGACGAGGCCACCGCGGTGATCACCGCCCGTTCCGACGACGGCGACGTCCTCGTCGATGCGCTGCGCTAACCCAGGATCCGGTTCGCCTCGCGCAGCCCGCTGAGGTACGCCCCGTGCACGGTGGCGAAGAACTCCGGGTTGGTCGCCTCTCCGGCGAAGCCGAGCCGGTCGCCCACCGGCGCCGCCAGCGCCTGCTGATCGTCGGGGCTGGATCCCACGGCCAGGAAGCTGTAGGAGCCGAGGGCGAACGGGTCGGCGGCCCAGCGCGTGACGATCGCCCCGACCGGCTCGGGCAGGCCCAGCGTCGCGAGTACCTCGTCGACCGCTTCCCGGTCGGAGAGGCGTTCCCGGCTCGAGGCGTCGGCACCGCCGCGCAGCCCGACCAGCAGCGGCGTGTCGGTGAACCGAAGTCCGTTGACCAGGTTCGAGACCGGCTGGCCGGCACCGGCGATTCCGAACACATCGGGGCCCACCGGCCACAGCACCTCGTCGAAGCTCAGCACCACCTTGTCGAGCACCCCGAACCCCAGGCGCTCGATCGCCCGCCGCTTGTCGCCGGGCAGCGGCGGATCGAACTCGATGCCGCCGGCCTTGAGAACCCCGAGCGGCACCGTGACGATCACCCGGTCGGCCGTGACGGTGCCGTCTTCCGCGGTGACGGTCACCGCCGGGCCGCGGTGATCGATTCGGGTCACCACGGTGTCCGTCGTGATCTGCAGACCTCGCGAAAGGTGCTCCACGAGTTGCCCGTAGCCGCCCGGGAGCAGCACATCCGGGCCGTCCAGTTCACCCTCGCCGCCGAACCACCGCAGGGACAGCCGAGCCGGATCGGCGGCGTATTCGGCGCTGATCTCCGACGCGACGAGCCATTGGATCAGGGGATCGCCGAGGTCGGCGAACCGTTCCAGCGCCGCGGCGAGCGACGCATCGGGCCCGGCATCCTCGGCGGCCCCGTAGACGTCCTCGGCAACGGCGGACCAGCTGCGCAGGGCTGCCGCGACGGCTGCATCGGCGACCGGCTCACCGTCGTCGAGGACGAGGACGTTCTCGAAGTCGGTTTCGACGGTCCGGGCGCCGGCCTCGGCGGCGAGATCCATCAGCGGGTTGTCCTCGGTGCCGTGGATCCAGGCGGCGCCCAGATCGACAGGCACCCCGAGCGAGGTGTCGGTCCATGTCCGGCCGCCGATTCGGCCGCGGGCCTCGAGGACGGTGACGGTGACACCGGCGTCGGCCAGCCGCCGTGCGGCAGCCAGGCCGGCCATCCCGGCGCCCACGACGACGACGTGCTCGCCGGTGCGGTCCGGTGTGCGGCCGCCGCAGGCCGCGAGCAACGGCGTGGCAGCCAGTGCCCCGAAGCCCAGGGTGAACGCCCGGCGGGTCAGCTCCGCCATCAGCCGACACCGACCAGTGCATCGATGATCGTGGCTGCCGGTGCCGGACGCGCCTGCGCGAAACCGGTTCCGGCCCACACATTGACCGCGTGCGGATCCCCGGCGCGCGCCGCCGCGGCCCGCACCGGGGCGGTCAGGTAGTGCACCTCCGGGTAGCCAAACGGCGCCTGCGCCTCGTACTCGTCGATGAACCGGTTCCGCAGCCCACGGGCGTACCGGCCGGAGAACGACTTGGTGACAACGGTTTCGTCGAACGCGGGGTCGGTCAGCGCGGCGCGGTGCACGGCACTGCTGCCCGCTTCGTCCGCCAGCAGGAACGCCGTCCCCAGCTGTGCGGCGACGGCCCCGCTGCGACGAACACGGGCGACGTCACCGGCGTTCATCAACCCCCCGGCCGCCACCACCGGCAGATCGAGGTCGGCGACGATGGCGGCCACGAGTCGTTCCAACGGCTCATCCGACGGGGCAGCGGTGGGGTCGAATGTACCGCGGTGGCCCCCAGCCGAAGGCCCTTGGGCAACAACGCAATCCACTCCGGCGTCGGCAGCCAGGCGAGCTTCGTCGGGCGTGGTCACCGTAGCGACGGTGGTGATGCCCGCCGCCGTGAGCCGACGGCGGTCCGCGGCCCCCGGGAGACCGAAGGTGAACGACACCACCGCCGGGCGCAGCTCGACGAGCACGTCGAGTTTGGCGGACCAGTCGTCGTCGCTGAAGCGGGCCGCGCCGAGCCCGACACCGTAGCGTTGCGACTCCGGGGCGAGCGCGGCGGCGTAGCGGTCGATCGCGTCGGGCGTGGCGGCGCTGCGGTGCGGCACGAACAGGTTGGCGCCCACGGGTCCCGTGGTGAGCGCCAGCGCCGCGCTCAGACGCTCGGCGAACACGTCGGCCGTCAGATAGCCGGCCGCGACGAAACCCAGCCCGCCCGCGGTGGATCCGGCCGCCGCCAACTCAGGCGTCGAGGGGCCCCCGGCCATCGGTGCGACGAGGATCGGGGCAGCGAGATCACGGACGTCGAACGCCACACGCAATTCCTACCACGTGCAGGTTAGAGGTCCGAGTGTCCGCGGGCTTCCTCCTGGCGGCGGTACTCAGCGGCGAATCCCCGGACATGCGCGGGCAGCTCACCGGCGGCGACGTCGGCCAGACTCGTCTGTTCGAGCACCGACCGCATGCTGGCGCGCAGCGCGCGCCACACGTCGGTCAGCGCCGCGGTCGGACCCGAGTACGGCAGATCCCCGAGACCGATGTCGCGCACGCTGGCCAGCGGACCGTCGATGCAGCGCAACACGTCGGCGATGCTGATGTCGGTGGCCGGGCGGCCCAGCTCGTAGCCGCCGTCGCGACCCCGGTGACTGCGCACCAGCCGGTCGGTGCGCAGATCCGAGAGGATGTCGACGAGGAACTGCGCCGGGATGCCTTGCGCCCGGGCCAGCTCGTCGGTCTTGACGACCGCGCCGCTGTCGGCGGTGGCGAGTTGGACCATGGCGCGCACCGCGTACTCCGCCTTGGCCGACATTCGCATGGGCCAAGGTTAGACGGGTGGGCCGGTGGATCCGGGTACCACACCGAAAACGCGGCGCCGGGCACCCGGCACAGGCCGCACCGCCGACCGCCTGGTCAGGCGCCGCCCGAGGGGTCCGCGCAGTCCAGCCACTGCCCGCCCTCACGAACGTAGGGGGTGTTCTCGGTGCTGGTCTGCGGCGGGTTGTCACCCATCGTGCGGGTCGCGGTGACGTCGGCGGCGGCCGTGTCGCCGGTGATCTGGATGTTGTCCACGCTGTCGACGGTCAACGTCAGGGACTGGGTCAGCAGGTCGAGCATGCCGTCCTGGTAGGCCTGTTCGTCGTAGTCGACGATCGCCTGCGCGACCCGGTCGAGGGTCTCCGGTGACGCGCCACCACCGAACTGCTGGCCGAGTTGATCGGCGACCATCGCGGGGTCCAGCGTCGACACCTGCTCAGGCGGGCCGAACTGGCTGATCGGCGGGACCAGGTTGGCGCCCGGATCGCGGGCCTGCTCGCGGTACTTCGCGCAGGTCAGCTCCGCCAGGGCGGTCCAGTCACCTGCGGCGATCGCGTCGGTCTGGGCGGCGATGAGATCGCGGATCTGCTGCTCGTCGGAGGCCACCGCCGCGGGAGGAGCCGAGGACTCCTCGACGGTGGTCGACGATTCGCCGGTCTGCGGCGGCGAGGCGCCGTCTTCGGTTCCGCAGCCGGCGAGCGCCAGCCCGAGTGCCGCCGCTGCGACGACGTAACGCAATGTCATCACCCCTTACGGTCCGCGCGCCGAGCGGCGGCGGAAGACTCGGGCCGACTCTATCCTCCGTCGCCCACGACGCAAGTACCTCGGGGCGCGCGCCCCGTCCGGTCAGCCGGCGGTGACCGCCAGCACCGCCTCGGCCAGTTCGGGGCGGCACACGACCAGATCGGGCAGCTTGGAGTCGCGCTGGTTGTAGACCAGCGGTGAACCGTCGATGCGTGAGGTATGCAGCCCCGCCGCGCGGGCCACCGCGACCGGGGCCGCCGAATCCCACTCGTACTGACCGCCGGCGTGGACGTAGACATCCGAGAGCCCCTGCACGACGGAGGCCACTTTGGCTCCGGCAGA
>JAXHTL010000104.1:0-16314 GCA_034190095.1 Actinomycetota bacterium | reverse complement strand
CCTCAAGCTTCAGGGAATCGGCCATGGCAAGACTCTCTGTCACGGACGTTTTCGTCTCACCAGGTCCTCCCAACAGGAGAAAGCCCATGCGCCTCGGAGGCCCCGTATTCGGCATGGGCGAAGCCACCGAACATCGGCGTGCCGTCGACGACGGTGATCTCCTTGCTGCGCAGATCGCCGTGCGAGATCTGCTGGCTGTGCAGCATGCCCAGCGAATCCCACACCCGGGTGACCGGGGTGCTGTCGGTGCACCGGCCCAGCGGCACGCCCCCGGACGGGTTGTGCGCATACAGCGTCCAGCCCCGGTCGAGCGTCGCGACCGCGATGGGGGCGGTGTTCGACATCGCCAGATCACCGATCGCAATCGCCATCAGGGCGCGATGTTCGACAGCCCTGCGCATCGACGGCTGGATCGGTGCGGTCTCGCTGTCGCGCAGCCGGACCTTGCGCCAGAACTGCCGCAGGAATCCGCCGCCGCGCTGGTGCGGCCCGTACAGCTCGACGACCGCCGTGCCCGCCTGCGCACAGTCGGCGGCGTCCCGGGTTGCCGACAGCACCATCGGGCCGCGGCCGGCCGGGCGGACCACCGTCAACGCCGACACCGTGAATCCGCGCCGCGCCATCGCCCGCACCGCGCCGTCCAACGGCACCTCCAGGGCGGGAGTCCCCACCGCCAGCACGACCAGTGCGCCGATGAACCAGCCGACCGCCAGCCCGAGCAGCGAGCGGGCCGGCACGACGGCGCTGACCACCAGGTGAATGGGAACGAACGCCAGCAGCAGCGCCCACCACCAGTGCCGCCAGCGCGCGGGCAGCCACGGACCCGACACCGTGAGCACTGCGGCCAGCATCGCGATCCAGCGCGGATCGTCGAGGAACTGCGACAACACCGTGTCCAGCCGCTCGGACAGGTCGAAGTGCCACCGGGGCGCGGCGATACCGTTGCCGGTGATCGACAGCAGCAGGATCGCGCTGATTCCGGCCGCGGCGTAGGCGCCCAGCAGCTTCCACTGCCGGGACACGATCAGCCCGATCAGGATCACGAACGGTAACGCGAATATCGCCACGCCGTAGATCAGATAGACGGTGTTGGACTGCGTCGGGGTCAGCACCCCGATGATCTCGGAGATCGACCGCTCCAGCGTCTCCCACTCATATCGGGTGATCAGCGAACTGGTGACGACGATCAGCAGGAACACCGCGGACAGCGCCAAGCGCAGGATGTCGTTGGTACGGCGGATCAACGGTTGGAGCAAGCTGCCGGAGACAGCTATCTCGCGCCCGTCAACTCGCATATGACAACGATCTCTTCCGATTGGCGGTGAACCGTGCTCGGCTCACCGACAACTTAACGATTTTTCACCGCGAGTCGGAATAGGGGCGCAGGGTGCGGTGGTCACCGGGCGAGCCGAGGGATGCCGAACCGCGGGCGGCGGACGCGAAAAAGGGGCACCCCGTCCGGGGCACCCCTTCTTCGTTGTTCTTCGCCGCTCAGCGCACGGTCACGTAGTAGACATTGCCCACCGGAACCCGCTGACGGGTCTCGTTGATCACGTACTGATCGTTCTGATAGACGGTGTCGCGGACCGCCGGCCCCTCGATCACCGAAACCACTTGAGCCTGCGAAAGCGGCACGTCAGAGCGGTTTTCCACGATGACACGGTTGTCATCGGACTCCAGCTCCGCGATCGCGTCGGCTGCGTTGTCGCCGGCGACGGGGAGCGCCATGGCGGGCGCGGCCAATCCCAGCACGGCGGCGGACAATCCGGCGCCGACCGCAGTGGCCACTGGTGTCATGATCTTCTTCTGCATTCTCGTGCTCCTCTCTTCGTCAGAGCGTTGGAGCGATCCGGCGCGATCTGCGACCTCTTGACACATCGTCCGATCAGCTCGTGCCTATCGGGTTTCCCCGATGTTCTTTTTGAAACAACACCGGGTTGTGCGCAATTTCAGGTCGGCATGATATTTCGCATTTCGGCCAGGTCGATCCCGCGCTAGTGCTCCTCGGCGGCCCGTAGCCGCCTGGCCAGACCCGATGCGCGGGCGGCGCGCCGTCCGACCGCGGCGCGTACCGAGGACTCCGGGCCGATCACCCGGACCCGCTTCCTGGCCCGGGTGAGCGCGGTGTAGAACAACTCCCGGGTCAGCAGCCGTGATTCCGGCGGCGGCAGCAGCACGGTGACCTCGTCGGCCTGGCTGCCCTGGCTCTTGTGGATCGTCATCGCGAACATCGTCTCGACCTGGCCCAATCGACTGGTGGCGAAATCCGCCGAGCCGATGTGGGCACGCAATCCGTGCGGCGACGCGACCACCACCCCGGCGTCGCCGTTGTAGACCCCCAGCCCGTAGTCGTTGGCGGTGACCAGCACCGGCCGCCCGGCATACCAGGGCGCCCACAACGGCTGGCCGGTCGCGTCCGCCAGCCAGCCCTCGACCCTGCGGTTCCACACCGCGACCCCGAACGGCCCGCGCCGGTGCGCACACAGCAGCCGGTGCTCGTCCAGCACGGTCAACGCGGCCACGGCGTCCCCCAGGACGGCGGCCTGCCGCAACCGGGCGGCGCGTTCGACCAACAGGGGCCGCAGTGCGTCGCCCGGGTCCTCGGTGTCGATCCATTCGATCGCCTCGCCACCCGCGCGCAGCGACTCGATCACCATGTCCTCGTCGCCGCACCGCACGGCTTGGGCCAACGCGCCGATCGACCTCCCGAACCGGTGCGGTGTCTGCAGCTGGACCACGCCGGTATCGCCGAGTCCGTCGACCAGGTCGGCCAGCACGGCGCCGGCGTCCACCGAGGCCAGCTGATCGGGGTCACCCACCAGAAGCAGCCGGGCCTCGGGCCGAACCGCCTCCAGCAGTCGGGCCATCATCGTCAGCGACACCATCGAGGTCTCGTCCACGACGACGACGTCGTGGGGGAGCCGGTTGCCGCGGTGGTGCCGGAACCGCGACGACGTGTCGGGCCGGGCACCGAGCAGCCGGTGCAGAGTTGTCGAGCGCAGCCCGGCCAGCCGGTCCTGATCCACCCGGTCCAGCTGTGTGATCTCGAGCTCGACCGCCTCCTGCAATCGGGCGGCGGCCTTACCGGTCGGCGCCGACAACGCCATCCGCGGTGGCGCGCCACCGGCGAGTTCCGCCTGTTCGGCGATGGCGGCCAACAACCGGGCCACGGTGGTCGTCTTTCCCGTTCCCGGCCCTCCGGTCAGAACGGTAAGGCGTTGAGCCACAGCGGTTTGAGCCGCAGCCCGTTGTTCGGAGTAGCCGTCCGGGAAAAGCCTGCCGAGATCGGGCACCGGTGCGGTGGTCCCGACGGGGCCCAGGCGCGCTGACACATCGCCGCACACCTGCTGCTCCTCGAGCCAGTACCGGTCGAGGTAGACGAGGTCGTCGACGAACCGCAGCACCGGCGGCGCCCCGGCGAGCGGGCTCGCCCGCACCGCGGCCAGCCACTGCCCGGGCTCCGGCCACGGCAGGTCCCCGGCATCGGGCGGGTGCCGGTGCCGGGCCAGCGAAAGGTCCACGCACACCGAGCCGGTGCGCAGGGCGGCGACCAGCAGCGCGACCGCCAGCTGGACCCGGGTGTCGGATTCGCCACCGAGCTCGCACAGCCGCCGGGACACCCGGCAGTCGGCCGTGTCGATCACCTCGGCGGCGACGAAATCCTCCAGGGTCATGACTGCCCCCCGCGGTGCAACAGGTCCGACAGCGCCGACACCAGCGCGGCCGGCGGACGCCAGCTGAAGACCCCGGCGGGTACGCCGTCGAGCTGCGGAGTCTGCGGACCGCACATGCCGCGCAGGAACAGATACAGCACGCCCCCCAGATGGGTCTCGGGGTGGTATCCCGGCTGGCGCCAGCGCAAGAACCGGTGCAGCGCGACGAGATACAGCAGTGCCTGCAGCGGGTAGTCCGAATGCAGCATCGCCTCCACCAGGCGTGGCTGCCGGTAGTCGGCCGCGGTCAACGGCCGATCGGCCGTACCGAGCCAATTCGTCTTGTAGTCGACCACCAGGTAGCGTCCGCCGACCCGCAGCACCGCGTCGACCGATCCGGTCAGATAGCCGCGCAACGGTTGTCGGGACAGCGGCGGCTCGGTGAGCCGGCGTGCGTATCCGGCCAGCGGATCCGACTCCGTGAGGTGTCCACCCAGCAGCTTCCCGACGTCGGCCAGCCGGATGTCCGGTGCTCCGGTACGGACATCACCGCCGGCCAACGGCAGCTCGAAGTCCAACTCCGCCAGACGATCCCGCAGTCCGATCTGGCGCAGCGCCTTGTGCTCGGCCAACGGGCCCAACGGGGTGTCGTACAGCGGCACCATCGCCGCCGCCAACTCGGCGGCGGGCACGTCCACCGGCCACCACGGTGCGTGTGCGGCGATCTGGGTTTCCAGTTCGGCGGTCAGGTCCGGCGCGAACGGGTCGGTGGTCTGCAACACGGCGTGGACCAGAGTGCCGAACCTGGCCCCGGTCGGTAGCTCGGCCATCGGGGAGGTCATGTCCGAGCCCGGCACCGGGGCAGCGGGTGCCGGAGCGCCCCCGTCGGCGGCCTCGTCGTCGAGTTCGGCGACCTCCGGCTCGCTGTCGACGCCGGCGGGCCCGACATCGCGAATCAGGCCGGAGTACGAGGTGCGACGCCAGGCGGTGTCGATGGTGCGATGAAAATGCCTGACCTCGAGACGATCCGGAACCGCGACCGAGGGTGCTGCCGGTACCGGCCGCACCGTCGAATCCTCGATCACCAAGCCGCCCAGTGCCTCCCAGGCCCGCAGCCGGGCCAGAGCCTGCTCATCGGTGGGCGTCTCCGGGCACCGGTCGGGCACCGCGGCCTCTCCCGGCGCACGGCCGCGCAGCAACCGGGAAAGGCCCCCGGTGGGTTCGTCCCAGGACGGCGCCCACCACGCCACCAGCTGTGACTGCGCGCGGGTCATCGCCACGTAGGTCAACCGGATGTGGTCACCGGCCTGCTCATGGGCTCCCTGCGCGGCCACCGGGTTGAAATCCGGGCTGTCCTGGCCGCCGACGTGCAGGCATCGGGTACCGCCGTCGTGGAAGCTGATGAACCTCTCCTCGTGCTTGCGCCGGTTGAACGCGAACGGCAGATACACGACGGGGAACTGCAGTCCCTTGCTGGCGAACACCGTCATGATCTGCACCGCCGCCGCGTCGCTGTCCAGCCTCCTGCTGCGTTCGGTGGACCCGCGCTTCTCCCGCTGGGCGCGTAACCAGTCCCGTAGCGCCGGAAGCCCGAAACGCTCCCGGTGTGCGGTCTCGTGCAGCAGCTCGGTGAGGTGCGCCAGATCGGTCATGTGCCGCTCACCGCCGGCGTAGGACAGCACCCGGCGGGCCAGTCCGCGCTGCTGGGCGGCCTCGAACACCGCAGCGATGCCCCGCTCGCGGGCATGATCGGCCCATTCCCGCAGGACCTCGGCGACCCGGTCGGTCAGGTCGTCGCCGCCGGCGGCGAGGGTCTGGGCCGTCTCCCCGAAGAACCGGGTGGTCGCCGCGGCGCGCACCAGGCCGGTGCGGTGCGGCTGGTCGAACGCCTCGAGCAGACAGAGCCAGTCGTCGGCGGCCGGCGAATTGAACACGTCGGAGTCGCCGGTGTAGACCGCCGCGATCCCGGCGGCGGTCAGCGCCTCGTGGCACCGGCGGGCATCGTCGTGCAACTCGACGATGACCGCGACATCCCTGGCCGCAAGGGGTTCGCCGGCGAAGGTCGCGCCGCTGCCCAGCAGCGCGGCGACGTCGGCGGCCAGGTCGGCGCAGATGTGGGTGCGCAGCTTGGCGATCGGGATGGTTCGGGTGCGTGTGGTGCCGAACGCGGCGCGGCCGACCACCCGCAGCCGGAACGGATCCGGCCGCGCGACCCCGGCGAGCCGGCGCTCGTGATGGTGGGCGGACACGGCACGGACCTTGATGTCGGGGTCGCCGAGTTCGGCGTCGCCGAGCACCACCTGCAGACAGTCCACCAGGGCTCGGTCGCTGCGCCAGTTGACGCTCAGGGTGCGCTGATCGGCCGCGGTACGGGCCGCCTCGAGATAGGTGACGATGTCACCGCCGCGGAACCCGTAGATGGCCTGCTTGGGATCCCCGATCAGGATCACCGTCGACCGCCCCGAGAACGCACGGTCGATGACCTGCCACTGGACCGGATCGGTGTCCTGGAACTCGTCGACCATGACGATCGACCAGCGCTGGTGCATCCGGGACCGGGCCGGCGCATCGGCGGGGCGCAGCGCGTCGGCCAGGCGCCCGAGCAGATCGTCATAGCTGAGGATCCCGAGCCGTCGCTTGCGCTGCTCGAGTTGGCGCAGCACGTCGTGGGCGAACGACAGCCGCACCGCCGGTTCGGAATCCGGCTCGGTGTCGACGGGCCGCAGTTGCGCGTGCGGATTCCTGACCACCTCGCGGGCCAGCCGCAGCGCTTCGCCGCGGGTGAGAACCGGTTCGGCAGCCTGGCCGCCGAAATGCGCCAGGTACAGGTCGTCGACGATCTCGGCGACCAGCTCGTCGAGGCTCTCCACGAGCGTCACACCGGCGTCGCTGTCACCGGCGACCCCCAAGGATTTGAGCACCAGGTGGCAGAACTGATGGGTGGTGGCGATCGTCGCGGAGTCGAATCCGGCCAGCGCGTCGCGCAGCCGCTCGCGCCGCAACGCCAGTTCCGGAGGCGGCGCGTCGACGAGGTGGCGCAGAACGTCGTTGTGCGCGGCGGCCTCGGGGTCGTCGAACGCGCGCAGCGCGTCGAGCATGCCCCGGCGCACCCGCTCGCGCAGCTCCTGACTTGCCGCCCGGGAGAACGTGATCAGCAGCATTTCGTCCAGTCCGGCCAGGCCTTCGGCGACATAGCGGGTGACCAGGCCCGCCAGCGCGAAGGTCTTGCCGGTGCCGGCACTGGCCTCCAGCACGGTGGTGGAACCGGCGGCCGGCAGCGGACCCCGCAGATCGAACCGTCGCATCAGTCCGGGCTCCGTTCGGCGCGCAGCACCGGAAGCCACAGCCGCGCCGCGAACGCCCCCAACCGGGTGCGCTCACCCTCGAACTCCTCCCCGGGCCCCACCGGGTCGAGCAGGACCTCCAGCGGCGCACCCAACCCCCACACACGGTGCACGGCAGGTTCGTCGCGCTCCCACTTCCACGCGTTCGCCGCGTCGCGTTCGGGCAGGCCCGCGGTGTGGCGGGCGTCGGCCCACGCATACGACGTCCTGACCGGCAACGGCAGCGGCTCGCGGCGGCCGGCGTCGTAGATCGCGACCAGGTCGGCCAGCATCATCCCCGCGGCGCCCCCGGCCGGCGCGCCCAGCAGCCGCTGCGCGGGCGCGTGTCCCTTTCTGGACCGGCCGATCACCCGCGCCGTCCAGTCCCGTCCCGGGTGGCAGGCGCTCAACGCCAGCAGCGCGATCCAGGGGCCCAGCAGGTGGCGGCCGTCGAGCTTGGAATAGGTCACCTCGACGATCCGCTGCCCGAACACCTCCGCGACGGTGCCGGTGAGCCGGCGGCCGCCGCCGAGGTCGAGGTCCACGTCGAGCGCACGCGGGTCCGCCCGCCGGTGCTGCGCCGCGGCCGCGGCCAGTTGCGCGGCCTGGTCGCAGAGTTGCTGGGCCTTGCGCCAGCCCAGCCGCCCGGGGGGCAGCGTCCCGCGCCGCCACTCCATCTGCCGGGCCCGGTCGGGGGGTTGCCCGCGCAGCATGTCGCGCAGCATCCGGTCGCCGACCACCCACTCCTGCAGCGCGTCGATCTCGACCGGCATGGCGTCCTGGACACCGTCGACCTCCCAGGGCAGCGTGTAGTCCAGCGCTCGGAAGAACCCCTTCACCGGGTCCTTGAGGAACGTCACCAGGTCGCCCAGCGCGACGTCGGTGGGCGGCGGCGCGGGCAACGGACCGGCCAGGAAGCCGGGCTCGGCAGCCCGATCCGAGCTCGCAGCCGCCGCCGCGGTCAGCGCCACCGGGTCGAACGTGAACGGCTCGCCGGGGGGCATACCGAGTTCGCCGGGGGTGACATTGCGAACATCGAACGGCTGCAACGGATGCGAGACGACCACCCGGTCGGCGACGGGCTGCGGCGTGGTCGAGTCCAGCGCGTCGAGCAGCTCGACGAGCGGCACCGCGGGCGGCCGGGTCGCACCGCTGTACTCGTTGGCCCCGGTATAGGTGATCACCAATCGTTCGGTGGCCGAACAGATCGCGTCGAGCAGCAGCTGACGATCCTCGGAACGGGGGTCCCGCTCGCCGGTCATCGGGTCGCGAGCCAGCACGTCGTCGCCGTCGACCACCCCCGACCGCGGGAAGACACCGTCGTCGAGACCGACCAGGCAGACGACGCGATGCGGGACCGCGCGCATCGGCACCATCGTGCACACGGTCAGGGTGCCGGTGCGGAAATTGGCCCGGGTCGGGCGTCCGGCCAGATGGCCCTCCAGCAGCGCACGGACGTCCGGGAGCCGCAGCACGGTCTCGGAGCTCTCACCGGCATCGGTGAGGATGTCGGCGAACTCACGCTCCAGTTGCGCTGACTGCCAGGCGTCGTCGCCGTCCGCGGCGGCCAGCGCGCAGATGCCGGCGGTCAGGTTGGCCAGCCACTGTCGCAGCGGTCTGGGGCCCGACAGCGAGCGCGTCGTGTCGTGCAGCACGGCGACGTACTCGGCGAGCCGCCCGGCCAGCTCCACCCGATTGCTGCCGACGTCGTCGAGCGGCAGGGTGGTGTCCAGCCAGGCCTGCGAGTCATCCGACATCGCGACCCCGGCCAGGATCCGGTCGATGCCGAAACGCCAGGTGTTGTGGATGAATTCGCCGACCCCGAACGGCTCCCGGTGCGCGGTGTCGAAGCCCCAGCGGATGTTCGCCTCGCGCACCCAGGCGGCGACGGTGTCCAGATCGTCGTCGGTGAAACCGAACCGGGCGCGCACCGGCGGCGACTCGGCCAGGTCGAGCACCTCGCTGGCCGACGCGCGGCCCCCGGCCAGCGCCAGCAGCCGCGCGGCCAGGCCGAGCAGCTGGTTTGTCTGCACCAGGGCCCGGTCGGCGAGCCGGACCCGCAGGTGGTGCGCGGGGTGCGGGACGGCGACCACGTCACCGAGCCCGAACCCCGCGACGGTCAGGGGCGCGAATGTCTCGATGTCCGGGCACATCACCAGGATGTCGCGGGGCTGCAGCGTCGGATCGTCGGCGAGCAGGCCGAGTAGCACCTCGCGCAGCACGTCGATCTGGCGGGCCTGGCCGTGACAGCTGTGCACCTGGATCGACCGGTCCGCCCGGTGATGCGAACGCCCCTGCGGGCGAACGGCGTTGGCGGCGATATCGGACTGCAGCCAGCCCAGCAGGGTGTCCGGCCGTGGCGGACCGGGCCGGTGCTCGTCGCCGGCGCGGGTGGTGGGCAGGGCGCGTTGGAGTTCACGGATGTCCCGGCCCAGGGTCGCCAGCAGTGGGTGGTCGGCGACCCGGTGGCTGGTGTCGGCGCGGCGGGGTACCGGACCGGTCAGCCCGGCGAGCCTGTCCCACAGCGTGTTGCTGGGGTGGGGTAGCCACAGGTGCAGATCGTGGTGGGTGGACAGCGCTTCCAGCAGCTGGAGTTCACTGCCCGGCAGCCGGGTGTGGCCGAACAGTGACAGCCGGGCAGGCAGGTCGGCCGGCCCCTCCCGGAGCCGGGTGAGGGTTTGAGCGTGGCGCACGTGCGGTGGGTCGGCGGCGGTCCGGTCGACCAGCGCCCGCCACAGCTGCGGCTGCCACAGCAGGTCCGGGTCGAGGTCGGCGGTGCGGCCGGCCAGCCAGTCGTCGAGCAGCTGTGGCCGCTGCCGGGCGTAGGACGCGAACAGTCCGGCGAGGCGGCGGGCCACCGCGTAGCGGCGACCCTGGCGCAGTTCGCGTTCCTCGCCGCTGTCGAAGTGGCCCAGGTGGGCCGCCAGCGGTGCGCACCACGCCGCGTCCAGATTGGCGTCGATGACCTCCAGCAGCGGCCACACCAACGCGTCGGGCGCCCACGGGTCGGGCCCGGCGGTTCCGGTGCCGGTCAGCTCCGCGATCAGCGAGCGCGGATGCCGGAACGTGACTCCGGCGCACACCCCGTCGCCGGCCGGGCCGCCGCCCAGGACGTGGGACAGGCGCTGGCTGAGCCAGCGTTCCATGCCGCGCGCCGACACCAGCACGAGATCCTCGGCGAACGGGTCGGGCGGCGGTGTGGCCAGCAGCGCGCCGAGGCCGTCGGCGAGCAGGTCGGTGCGGTCGGCCCGATGGAGGTGAAGCGCCATCGGCGCTCACCCTACGGTGGTGCGACGCCCTCGGGGGCCGCGACCGGCGTCCCCGTGGCGGGGTTTCACCGCGGTTCGACGGTGTTGCCGCTGCCCGAGTTGGAGATCTCCGGCGCACCGGTGGAGTAGGTCAGCCGGTTGCCGAAACCGGAGGCGACGAGGGACTGCGCCGAATCGACGTCGACGACGTTCTCGAAGCCCGACACCGTGACAACCCCACATTCGCCCCGGATCTCGACGGTGTTGCTCATGCCGCTGACGTGCACCGAGCCGCCGGCGCAGAACACGGTGCGGTTGATCTCGACGCCGCCGATGTTCAGGGTCTGCCCCGCATCGACGGTGTCGGCGGAGTCCGCTGCTTTGGGTATCGGAACGCGCGGCTCGCCGGTGTCGAACCCGGGCCCGTCGACCGGTCCGCTGCCGCCCGCCACCGTGGGCGGGGGGACCGGCTCGTAGTCGGGCGTGCCGTCGTCGCCGGAGGCGAAGAAAACCGCCAGGCCGAGGACGCCGACCATGATCGCTCCGAAGATCGCCAGCGGGATCAGCCACAACACCCGGGTGTTCTTGTGCACGACGTGCTGCGGGGGCGCGTAGTACGGCGACCCGAACGGCGGTGGAGCCGGCGGGGCGCTGCGGCCGCCGGTGTGGTCGTAGGGCGCAGCCCACGGCTGCGAGGCCGGTGCCGCGGACTCATGGGCCGGCTCGTAGGGTCGGGTCCCGAGTTCGCTGGCCGACGCCTGCTCGGCGAGCGGACGTTCCAACTCTCGGATACGCGCCTCGGGGTCCCCGTCTGACTCCATGTGGAGATGGTTGCACACCGATCGTCGCTGCTCAACGCTCTTTCTGCCGGGGCGGCGGGCGGTCTGTCTGACCAAACCCTGACAGGTGGGGCCCGACGGGATTCGCCACGCACCGCCGGTGGTATCCAGCCGGCATGGTGGCAGCGGGTTTGGTGGCCATCGGCAGCGGTCCGGCGGGTGTCAGCGCGGCGGAGACCTTTCGCGCGCGGCACCGGCACATCCCGGTCCGGATCCTGTCGAACGATCCGGCGCTGCCCTACGCCAAGCCGCCGCTGAGCAAACAGTTCCTCTGTGGACTGCCCGCCGAACTCGACCTGCACAGCGAAGGCTGGTTCGAGCGCAACGCCATCGACCTGGTGCGTGGAGTCACCGTCGAGCGCATCGACGTGGAGGCGCAGGAGGTGATCACCGCCGGCGGCACGCGGTACCCGTACTGGCATCTGGTCATCGCATCCGGGTCGCGGGCCGTGCCGCCGCCCGTCCCCGGCGCGGCGAGCGCACTGCCGTTGCGGTCGTTTGCCGACGCCGTCGCGCTGCGGATGGCGGCCCGGCATGCCCGGACCGCGGTGGTGATCGGCGGCGGTCTGATCGGCTGCGAAACCGCAGGATGCCTGGCCACCCTCGGCATCGCCACCACCGTGGTGGCACCCGAACCGGTGCCGCTGCACCGGCGGTTCGGACTCGACGTCGGGGAACGGGTGGTGAAGATGCTCTCCGATTCCGGGGTGCGATTCGTCGGCGCTGCGACCGTGACGGCCGTACGCGACGCCGGCGTGGCGCTCGCCGGTGGCGAGTTCCTCGACGGTGACGTCGTGGTGGCCGCGACCGGGGTCCGGCCAGACATCCGGTTGGCCGTCGAAGCCGGACTCGCCACCGGCGACGGACGCATCGTCGTCGACCAGCGGATGCGCACGTCGGCCCGCAACGTCTATGCCGCAGGAGATGTCGCACTGGCCTACCACGTCGCTGCGGCCCGGCCGGTGATCTCCGAGCACTGGCGCGACGCCGCGCTGCAGGGCCGGATCGCGGGCCTGACCGCGGCCGGGACGGACGCCCAGTGGGCCGATCCGAGTGGATTCACCTGCACGATAGGCACGTTCAGGCTCCGCTACCGCGGTTGGGGCGGTCCGTACGACAGGTGCCGGGTGACCGACGACCGCGACGGTTTCACCGCCACCTACGACATCGGCGGTGCGGTCGTGGGCAGGCTGGAAGCTACAGCCAGTCCCGCTTCCTGAACATCACATACAACACGATGACCAGCGCCACGATGATCGCCGAGCTGGTGAGGAACCCGCCGATGGTGTTGATGCCCGGGTAGTCGACGTTCTGCCCGTAGAAGCCGGTGATCGCGGTGGGGACAGCGATGATCGCCGCCCACCCGGTGAGCTTCTTCATCACCGTGTTCAGCCGTGCGTCCTGCAGCGAGAGGTTGGTCTCGAACACCGTGGTGACCATGTCACGCAGCGACTCGGTCCATTCCGAGGCCCGCAGCACGTGGTCGTAGAGGTCGGCGTACATCGGATCGAGTTCCGGTGCGGTCCTGGCGTCCATCCGGCGGTGCTGGATCGCGGTGACGACCTCGCGCATGGGCAGCACCACCCGGCGCAGCGCGACGAGATCCTTGCGCAGCTGGAAGGTCCTGCGTTGCAGACCGGAACGGGCGGACCGCTCCTCGAACAGATCGTCCTCCAGGCTCTCGATACCGTCGTCGAGGGCCTGGACCGCGTCGAAATGTCCGTCGACGACGAAGTCGAGCAGCCCGTGGACCAGTGCGCCCACTCCGTACTCCTGGCCGCCGAGCTCGTCGAACCGCTGGGACACCGCATCGATGTCGAAATGCGGTGAGAGGCGGACGGTGATCAGGCCGCGCGGCAGCACGAAGCCGGAGATGCGGTGGATCTCCAGCGTGGATTCGGACATGTCCGCCGGTGGCGGCGACTTGACCGTCACGCCGTAGACGCTGAAGAACGTGTGCGTCTTGTAGACCACCGCCTTGGTGCGTTCGGCCTCGGCCAGGGCGTCCTCGACGGCCCAGTCGTTGAGGTTGAGCTCATCGGCCAGGTCGGTGAGGGTCTCGTGGGTCGGGTCGTAGATGTCGCACCAGACCAGGGTGCCGTCGGCGGCCAGGCAGTCCGAGATCTCGGAGAACACGAAGCCTTCGACGGGAGTGCCATGGCGCCAGACGCGGCCGCGGACGTGGGTCACCCCGTCATCTTCGCCGAAATGGCATTCCGGCAGCAAAAGTTCGAGTCAGTCGCTGCTGGAATGCCATTTCGGCGGGGAAGGGTGGGCGGCGTAGAAGTCCAGGTGCGCGCGGGCGGCGGCCGCCCAGGTCATCGACCGGGCCAGCGCCCGGCCCTCGGCCACCCGGGCGGTGTCGCCGATGCCGCGCTGCAGCGCCTCGGCGAACCCTGCGACGTCACCGGCATAGCGCACCGTGTCACCGAAAACCTCACGCAGGACCGGCAGGTCGCGGGCGACCACCGGCCGCCCGGCGGCCAGGGCCTCCATCGCGGCCAGCCCGAAACCCTCTTTGGTCGACGGGAACGCGAAGACCTCCGCTGCGGCCACCAGGCTGGGCAGGTCGGCATCCGGTACCGCACCGAGGATCACCGGCTCGACAGCCAGCTCCGCACAACGCCTGTCGAACTCGGCGCGGTAGTCGCGGTAGTCGAACAACGTCTCGCCGCCGGCGATCACCAGCCCGAGACCGGGATCGCGGCGGCGCACCAGCTCGAACGCCTCGACGAGGTCGATCGTGCCCTTACGCGGCTCGATCCCGCCCACGGCGAGCACGTAGCGGCCCAACCGGTCCTGCCAGCGGGCTCTAGCCTCACCCGCCGCGGGCGAGGCGGCCGCGACGAACCGTTCGGCGGCAACCCCGTTGGGGATCACGGTCGGGAACAGTCCCCACCCGGCGGACACCTCCGCGGCCACCGCGGCCGATACGCAGATCCGGGCGTAGGGTTCCACGACGGCCTTCTCATGGCATTCGGCCAGGATCGGTGTCGTGAATTGATCCAGGTGGTGGATCGTGCGGATACAGGTGCCCACGGCGTTGGCGCTGATGCAGTCCTGTGCGTGCACGATGTCGTAGTGCTGCGGGGTGAAATGCCGGCGCAGCGTGTCGATGGAGCGCACGATACGGTCGGTGACCGTCTCCTCCGGGCGGTCGGCGAAGTCGAGCAGGCGCACCCGCACCGCGGGGTCCACCGCTCGGAAGAACCCGGCGTCCCCGGCCCGGGCCAGCGACCACACGGTCACGTCGGCACCCAGAGCGGCGAGCGCCTCGGCCAGGTTCAGGGTGTGCACCACACCGCCGCGCGGTTTGGTCGAATAGGTGATCAGCGCGATGCGCATGCCGGTCACCGCCGCGCCGCCGCACCGTAGGTTTCCACCCGGCGCTCGGCGAGATGGTCCAACACTCTTCTCGCCCGGGAGATCTCCCCATCGACATCGATGTCGACGCGCGCCATGCCGCCCTTGGACCGGGTCGTGCACAACACCTCACCGCCCGGCCCGACCACCTTGGCCTGGCCGAGGAAACGCAGCGATCCCATGATCCCGGTCTGGTTCGACGACACCACCACGACCTGGTTCTCGGCGGCGCGCGCACAGTCGTAGAGGTCGAACAACCGGGACTGGCGATCGGCGGGCAGCCGCGATGCCCGGTCGGTGACGCTGGCCGGCCACGCCGACAGCGCCGCGATGATCTGGGCGCCGTCGAGCGCCAGCGCCCGCGCCGACTCGGGAAAGGTCTTGTCGTAGTCGATCAGCATGCCCAACCGCCCGGCCGGGGTGTCGAAGGCGGTGAACGAGTCACCGGCCAGGTAGGCCAGCGACTCCCCGGCAGGCTGATGCACCTTGCGGTGCTTGCCGAGCACACCGTCGCCGGACACGCAGATCGCCGAGTTGTACCGGGCCCCACCCGGGGCCGCCTCGGCGTAGCCGACGCACACCGTCATCGCCCCCGCGGCGGCGACGACCGCGGCGATCTCCGGACCGTCGGGATCCAGCGCGGGCGGCGGATCGGCGGGGTCGGGGGCGAGCAGGTCACCGATGTAGCCGCCCAGGCATGCGTCGGGGAACACCAGCAGGTCCACCCCGTCGCGCGCCGCGGCCTCGATGATGCCGACCACCTTGGCCACACCCCGGTCGAGGTCGCGACCGAAATGCGCGGCGACCGCCCCTATCGTGATGCCCGACATGACCTCACCCTAGACATCCCCGGCGCCGGGCCGGCCCTCGTCGGTCACGCGGTTCCCAGACCGGTCACCGGTCCGCCGAGCACCGGGGTCACCTCGCCGTCGGGCCAGCGCAGCCGCACCCCGGGCTGCGCACTCAGCCGGCCGCAGACCTCGCTGGCCACCCCGGACGGCAGCGGCGCGGCGGCGGTCTCACCCGCGGTGAGCATGCCGAAACCCGGGAAGCAGGTGAGCCACGCCGCGAGATCGGTTCCCGCCGGGCGCGGGACGGCGGCGACGTCGATCTCGGCGCCGATGCCGGATGCCTCGGCCAGCATGCCCGCGGTGCCCGCGATACCGGCCATGCTGACGTCCTTGGCGGCCCGGGGGCGTGCGGTGGCAACGAAGGCGGCCAGCGCGGCGAGTTCTCCGGCGCTGCGGTGGCTGGTCGAATCCCATTGCCTGCCATGGTATCCGGGTCGCCACGCCCCGGCGAGGTCGACGGTCAGCCGCAACGGGTCGGTGGCGCGCGCCCCGCCGGCCCGCACCGGGTCGGCGGTGCGGCCCAGCGCGGTGACCGCCAGCGATGCCGGGACGCCGAGCTGGGTGTGCCCGCCCAGCACCGGAACCCGCCACGCCTGCGAAGCCCGGGCCACCCCGCGCACGATCCGGGTCAGCAGCGACCGGTTCGGGGCGCCGACCGCATCCAGCAGGCCGGTCGCGGCGGCGCCCATCGCAGCCAGGTCGTTGAGGTTGACCAGCACCGAACACCAGCCGGCCCACTCCGGGTCGCGCTCGACCATGGACGGGATGATCGCGTCACACGCCGCGACCACGTCGCCGCCGGGCACCGGAACCCCGTCGTCGCCGACGAACCCGGCCGGGCCGAGCCCGCCGGGCACGGCGCGCAGCGGGTCGAGCACCTCGCCCAGGAAAGCCTTGGTCGCCGTCGCGGTGCGCTCGATGGGGTCCAGCGGCCAGCGCATCCGGTGGTGCGCCCGGCCGGCCACCGTGCACTCGCCCCGGTCGATCCAGCCGAGGGCGCCGAACATCGGCGCATACCGGGCCTGCACCGTTGCCTC
>JAXHTL010000103.1:0-16458 GCA_034190095.1 Actinomycetota bacterium | reverse complement strand
CGTGGAACTCACCCATGTCGATCTGGATGAGCGCGTCGTCGTCGCCGAACAGGAAGTTGGCCAGCGCCTTGGACAGCTCGGTCTTACCGACACCGGACGGGCCGGCGAAGATGAACGAGCCCGACGGCCGCTTGGGATCCTTCAGGCCGGCGCGGGTGCGCCGGATCGCCTTGGAGACGGCCTTGACGGCGTCCTCCTGGCCGATGATCCGCTTGTGCAGCTCGTCTTCCATGCGCAGCAGCCGAGTGGTCTCCTCCTCGGTGAGCTTGAAGACCGGGATGCCGGTCCAGTTGCCCAGCACCTCGGCGATCTGCTCGTCGTCGACTTCGGCCACGACGTCGAGATCACCCGAACGCCACTGCTTCTCCCGCTCGGCCCGCTGGGCCACGAGCTGCTTCTCGCGGTCACGCAGGCTCGCGGCCTTCTCGAAGTCCTGCGCGTCGATCGCGGACTCCTTCTCGCGGCGCGCGTCGGCGATCTTCTCGTCGAACTCGCGCAGGTCCGGCGGAGCCGTCATCCGGCGGATCCGCATCCGGGCACCGGCCTCGTCGATCAGGTCGATCGCCTTGTCCGGCAGGTACCGGTCGTTGATGTAGCGGTCGGCCAGGGTGGCCGCCGCGACCATCGCCGAATCGGTGATCGAGACCCGGTGGTGCGCCTCGTAGCGGTCGCGCAGACCCTTCAGGATCTCGATGGTGTGCTCCACCGTGGGCTCGCCGACCTGCACCGGCTGGAACCGCCGCTCGAGCGCGGCGTCCTTCTCGATGTACTTGCGGTACTCGTCGAGCGTGGTCGCACCGATCGTCTGCAGCTCACCGCGGGCCAGCTTCGGTTTCAGGATGCTGGCGGCGTCGATCGCGCCCTCGGCCGCACCGGCACCGACGAGCGTGTGCAGCTCGTCGATGAACAGGATGATGTCGCCGCGGGTGTTGATCTCCTTGAGCACCTTCTTCAGGCGCTCCTCGAAGTCACCGCGGTAGCGGCTGCCGGCCACCAGCGACCCCAGGTCCAGGGTGTAGAGCTGCTTGTCCTTGAGCGTCTCGGGGACCTCGCCGTGCACGATGGCCTGCGCGAGGCCTTCGACGACGGCGGTCTTACCCACACCGGGCTCGCCGATCAGCACCGGGTTGTTCTTGGTGCGCCGGGACAGCACCTGCATGACCCGCTCGATTTCCTTCTCCCGGCCGATGACCGGGTCGAGCTTGCCCTCCATCGCGGCCGCGGTCAGGTTGCGCCCGAACTGGTCGAGCACCAGCGAGGTCGACGGGTTGCCGGACTCGCCGCCGCGGCCTCCGGTGCCGGCTTCGGCGGTCTCCTTGCCCTGGTAGCCACTCAGCAGCTGGATGACCTGCTGGCGGACCCGGGTCAGCTCGGCGCCGAGCTTGACCAGCACCTGGGCGGCGACACCCTCACCCTCGCGGATCAGACCGAGCAGGATGTGCTCGGTGCCGATGTAGTTGTGACCGAGCTGCAGCGCCTCGCGCAGGCTCAGCTCCAGCACCTTCTTGGCGCGCGGGGTGAAGGGAATGTGACCGGACGGCGCCTGCTGGCCCTGACCGATGATCTCCTCGACCTGGCTGCGCACACCCTCCAGCGAGATGCCCAGCGATTCGAGTGACTTGGCGGCCACGCCCTCACCCTCGTGGATGAGTCCCAGCAGGATGTGCTCGGTACCGATGTAGTTGTGGTTGAGCATCCGGGCCTCTTCCTGAGCCAGGACGACAACCCGACGCGCACGGTCGGTGAATCTTTCGAACATCCGTGGTTACCTGCTCTCCATCGCATAGGTAGGTGCGCCGCATTCCCGCCGAGCTCAGCCGGTGAACTCCAGGAGCACTATGCACCTGCCGTCCACTGTAATGGGCGGCAGCGCCGACTGCCCCGCCTGGCGGCCCTTGTCTGGATGACACCAGCCGTGACTTCTGACAACTCTCCGGCGCTGTCAGGATCAACGCGGGAGAGCCCGGATTCGTTTCCGGCGATGCCGGACCAGGGGTTCGCCGGAAGCGAACGCACCCTGTCGGCCGCTCGCGCCGGCAACGGCCCGGCGTGTTGCCGGGCCGATGTCGGATGACGAAGAATTTACGTCGCGGCGTGGAAGGCGTCGATGACGTCGGCGGGGATGCGGCCCCGGGTGGACACGTTGTGGCCGTTGCGGCGGGCCCACTCCCGGATGGCGGCGCTCTGCTCGCGGTCGATGGCCGCGCGGCCGCGCCCCGTGGCCACGGCGCGGCCCCGGCGCCGCCCGCCGACCCGCCGGCCGGCCTCCAGCCAGGGCTTCAGTTCGTTGCGCAGCTTCGCGGCGTTCTTGGAGGAGAGATCGATCTCATAACTCACTCCGTCGAGGCTGAATTCAACAGTTTCGTCGGCGGCGCCCTCACCGTCGAAATCGTCCACCAACGTGACGGTGACTTTCTTGGCCATTACCGGTGCGCCCTTCTCTGGCTGTCGTACTACTGCCCCGAATTCCGATCAGCTCCCCGCGACCAATGTGCCATAAAGCGGCAATCCATTCAACAACGCTCAATCGTTGCGGTTCAGTTGCCGTGGCGCCGAACAATCGGGAACAAAACGGTGTCCCTAATCGACAGTCCGGTCAGCGCCATCAACAGGCGGTCGATACCCATTCCGGTGCCGGTCGTCGGCGGCATCGCATACTCCAGTGCGGCGAGAAAGTCGTCGTCCAGTGCCATTGCCTCGTCGTCTCCGGCGGCCGCTGCCCTGGCCTGCGCCTCGAACCGTTCCCGCTGGATGACGGGGTCGATCAACTCCGAGTAACCGGTGGCCAGCTCGATGTGGCGAACATAGAGATCCCATTTTTCGGTGACACCGGAAATGCTGCGGTGCGCGCGCGTCAGCGGCGTGGTCTCGACCGGGAAGTCCCGCACGAATGTCGGCGCCCACAAGGTGTCACCGACCTTGTATTCCCACAGTTCCTCGACCAATTTCCCGTGCCCATAGCCGCGATCACGGGGAATCTCGACTTCCAGCGCGTCGGCGATCTGCCAAAGGCGGTCGACCGAAGTGTCCGGGGTGATCTCTTCCCCGAGCGCTTCGGACAACGACGGATACATTTGTATCGACGGCCATTCGCCGTCGAGATCGTAGACACTGCCGTCGGGCAATGGGACCTGTCGGGTTCCGATCGCCTCGTCGGCGACCTCCTGAATAATTTCCCGGGTGGTCACCGCGGAATCGTCATAGGTTCCGTAGGCCTGGTACGTCTCGAGCATGGCGAATTCCGGTGAATGCGTCGAATCGGCGCCTTCGTTTCGGAACACCCGATTCAGCTCGAACACCCTCTCGAGCCCGCCGACCACGCACCGCTTCAGGAACAGCTCCGGCGCGATGCGCAGGTAGAGGTCGGAGTCCAGGGCGTTGGAGTGCGTGACGAACGGCCGCGCCGCCGCACCACCCGCCAGGGTCTGCAACATCGGCGTCTCGACCTCGAGGAATCCGCGGCGCTCGAGCGCCGATCGCACCGCGCGCACCACGGCGACCCGCTGCCGGGCGACGGTACGGGCCTCGGGACGCACGATCAGGTCGACGTAGCGCTGGCGTACCCGGGCCTCCTCGCTCATCTCCTTGTGCGCGACCGGCAGCGGGCGCAACGCTTTGGAGGCCATTTGCCATGAATCGGCGAGCACAGACAATTCACCGCGCCGGGAACTGATCACCTCACCGTGGACGAACACGATGTCACCCAGGTCGACGTCGGCCTTCCACGCATCGAGGGATTCCTGGCCCACCTGGTCGAGGCTGATCATCGCCTGCAGCTGGGTACCGTCGCCTTCCTGCAGCGTGGCGAAGCACAGCTTGCCGGAGTTCCGGGCGAAGATCACCCGACCGGCGACCCCGACCTGGTCGCCGGTGGCGGTGTCGGTCGGCAGATCGGGGTAGGCCGCGCGCAGCTCGGCAAGGCTGTGGGTACGCGCCACCTCGGCGGGGTAGGCCTCCTGCCCCGCTGCGAGCAGCCGTTCCCGCTTGGCCTGCCGGATGCGGAACTGCTCGGGGATTGCTTCGGCATCGGGGTCGCGAGAAACGTCAGTCACGACGTGCCAGCTTAAATGAACAGATGACCGCGCCCGGCCACCCGCTGATCGACGATGCGGCGCTGCACCGGCTCGCCCGGCGACCGCTGGACTGGTCGGCCAAGGGCATCCCACCGCAGTGGTGGGGCCGAACACCCGCCGATGTGCTCGAGCAGGCCCCTGAGCTGTTCGGATCCGGGCCCTTCGGCCCCGTGTGTGTGCTGCGCGACGAAGCCCTCACCCACAACCTCACCACGATGGCCGCCTGGTGCCGCGAGCACGGCGTCGAGTTGGCCCCGCACGGCAAGACGCACATGGCTCCGCAGCTGGCCGCCAGGCAGCTGGCGGCGGGAGCGTGTGCGATCACGGTGGCCACGGTCGCCCAGGCCGCCGTCTACCGCGCGTTCGGCGTGCGCAATCTCATATTGGCCAACGAGCTCGTCGACGCGGCCGGCCTGGCTTGGCTGGCCGCCGAACTCGACGGCGACCCCGCCATGGACTTCGTGTGCTGGGTGGATTCGGTGCGCGGGGTGGAGCTGATGGACGCCGCACTGGCCGGGGCCGGCCGCGCGGTCGATGTCTGCGTGGAGCTGGGTCTGCCGGGGGGACGCACCGGTTGCCGTTCCCACGAGGAGGCCGACGCCGTGGCCCGCGCGGTGGCGGCCACACCGAGGTTGCGTCTGGTGGGTGTGGCCGGATACGAGGCCGCCCTGGGCCATGGACTGCGCGACGAGGATCTGGCCCCCGTCGCCGGTCACCTGGCGCAGCTGCGCGACGCGGTCATCCGGTTGGCCCCGCTGTTCGAGACCGACGCCGTACTCGTCAGCGCCGGCGGCAGCACCTACTTCGACACCGTGGCCGCGACGTTGCGCGACTGGCCGAGCGGGATGACCGTGCGCACCGTCCTGCGCAGTGGCTGCTATCTGACCCACGACCACGGTCTCTATGCGCGGACCTCTCCGCTGACCCGCGCGGGCCGACCGGGCCTGCGGCCGGCGTTGGAGGTGCATGCGCAGGTGGTCTCGCGTCCCGAACCCGCACTCGCGGTGCTGACGATGGGCCGTCGTGATGTGGCATTCGACCAGGGCATGCCGGTCGCGCTCGATCTTCCCGACGCGGTGGTCACCCGGCTCAACGATCAGCACGCCTACCTCGAGCTGGGCCAGGCCGGACGCCCCGACGTCGGCAGCTGGTTGCGCTTCGGCATCTCACATCCGTGCACGGTGTTCGACAAGTGGCGGATCATCCCGGTGCTCGATGCCCGGGGCCGGGTGGTCGACCTCGTCCAGACGTTCTTCTGAGCCGGTCATTTCGCCTGGCGCAGCTTGCCCCGCTGGCCGTCGCGGTTGCGTTCGAACACCAGCCGCAGCCCGTCGAGGGTGAGGTGGCGGTCGTAGTGCTCGACGGTGTGCAGGTCGGGCAGCACCAGCGGCGCGCCGTGGCCGGTGGCCACCACCGCGATATCGCTGCCGCCGAAGCCGTCGACATCCTCGCGCACCCGGTTCACCAGTCCGTCGACCAGGCCGGCGAACCCGAACACCGCACCCGCCTGCATGCATTCGACGGTGTTCTTGCCGATCACCGACCGCGGCCGGGTCAGTTCGATGCGGCGCAGCGCCGCCGAGCGGGCTGCCGCCGCGTCGGAGGACACCTGCACGCCGGGTGCGATGGCACCGCCGAGGAACTCCCCCTTGGCCGAGACGACATCCACGCAGATCGACGACCCGAAATCCACGACGATGGAGGCGGTGCCGAACTTCTGATAGGCGGCAAGGCAATTGACGATCCGGTCCGCGCCGACCTCTTTGGGATTGTCCACCAGCAGCGGAATCCCGGTGCGCACCCCGGGCTCGATGAGCACATGCGGCACCGACGGCCAGTACTGATCGAGCATCAGCCGCACCTCGTGCAGCACCGAGGGCACGGTCGACAGACCGGCGGCGCCGGTGAGGCGCTCGGCGTCGTCGCCGATCAGACCGTCGATCGTGAGAGCCAGTTCGTCGGCGGTCACCTCCGATTCGGTCCGGATGCGCCAGTGCTGAACGACTTTGGCGTGGTCCCCGGAGCCCGAGATCAGTCCGACGACGGTGTGGGTGTTGCGGACATCGATCGCGAGGAGCACTCAGCTCACCTCGGCGACATCAGTTCGGAGGCATCGGCCGGGACGTGTGCCGGATCGGTGCCGAGGTGGATCTGCCGGTTGTCGGCGTCGACGAACACCACCCGCGGCTGGTACTCCCTGGCCTCGGCGTCCTCCATGGCGCCGTAGGCGATCAGGATCACCAGGTCCCCGGGGTGGATGAGATGCGCGGCGGCGCCGTTGATGCCGATCACCCCGCTGCCGCGCTCTCCGGTGATGACGTAGGTGACCAGCCGTGCGCCGTTGTCGATGTCGACGATCGTCACCTGCTCACCTTCGAGCAGATCGGCGGCGTCCATCAGGTCGGCGTCGACGGTGACCGAGCCGACGTAGTGCAGGTCGGCCTGGGTCACGGTGGCGCGATGGATCTTCGACTTCAGCATGGTTCGTAACATCAGTTCCTCCAGGGCAGTTCGTGGCTCTCACCGGACGCGATTCGCGGGTGGCCGTCGATGCCGGCACTGGCTCCCACGTCGATGGCGATGTTGTCGATCAGGCGGGTGCGGCCCAGCCTGGCCGCGACGAGCATCCGCGCCGTGCCCTCGGCCGGTGCCGGGCCCAGCAACGGATCGCGGACCTCCAGATAGTCCACCTCGAGGGCGGGTACCTCGTCGAGCACCGCGCGGGCGGCGTCCAGGGCGGCCGCGACCCCGGCCGAGGCCGAGTACATGCCGGCCAGCAGCGCCGCCGACAACGCCCCGGCCTGTTCACGTTGGACAGGGTCGAGGTAGCGGTTGCGCGACGACATCGCCAGTCCGTCGGGCTCGCGCACGATCGGCACACCCTGGACCTCGACGGCCAGATCGAGGTCGGCGACCATCTGCCGGATCAGGGTCAGCTGCTGGTAGTCCTTCTCACCGAAGTAGGCGCGGTCGGGTCCCACCGTGTTGAACAGCTTGAGCACCACCGTCAGCACGCCGCTGAAATGCGTGGGCCGCGAAGCTCCCTCGAGCTCGCCAGCCAGCGGGCCGGGTTGCACCGTGGTGCGGGTGCCATGCGGGTAGATGTCCCCGACGGTCGGGGTGAACGCGATCTCGACGCCCTCGGCGCGCAACGCATCCAGGTCGTCGTCGAGCGTGCGCGGATAGGCCTCGAGGTCCTCTCCGGCCCCGAACTGCAGCGGGTTGACGAATATGGAGGCGACGACCACCGCGCCGGGCACCCGGCGGGCCGCCCGGACGAGGGCCAGATGCCCGTCGTGCAGCGCTCCCATGGTGGGCACCAGCACAATCCGCCGTCCGGTGGCCCGCAGCGCCCTGGCCACGCCGAACACGTCGCTGGGTCGCGAGTACACGTTGAGTTGCCCCGCTGCGAACTTGGGGGCTCGACCCATGATCATGGCTGTCCCGCCTTCGCCAGTTCGTCGAAGACCTCGGCCGGGGCGTGGGCCCGCTGGGCGGTGCGCAGCGAGTTGGACCGATAGGCCTCGGCCAGGTCGGGATTCACCTCGGCGAGCGCATCGAGATGGCCGCGCACCGCCGCGGCGTCCCCGCGCGCCACCGGTCCGGTCAACGCCGACTGACCGCGCTGCAGGGCGTTCTCCAGCGAGGCCCGGGCCAGCGGCCCCACGATCCGTTCGGCGATGCCGCCCGGAGTGTCGTCGACGGCGTCCTGACCGAGCAGTTCCTGTCCCCACAGCGCGGCGCGCAATGCGTCGACCGCATCCAGCAGCACCGTGACCACGTGATTGCTGGAGTGCGCCAACGCCGCGTGGTAGAGCGTGCGAGCGTCCTCACGGACACGGAACGGCTCACCGCCCACCTCGAGCACCAGCGACTGCGCGATCGCGTAGCCGATCTCGTCGGCGGCGGTGATGCCGAAGCAGGTGCCGCGCAGCCGGTCGACGTCCTCGTCGGTGCCGGCGAAGGTCATGGCCGGGTGGATCGCCAGCGTGATGCAGCCCTGATCGGCCAGCGGCGCCAGCACAGCGATGCCGTTGGCACCCGAGGTGTGCGCGACGATCGTGTTGGGGCGTACCGATCCGGTGGCGGCCAGCCCGGCCACCAGCGCGGGCAGCTCGGAGTCGGGCACGGCCAGCAGGAGCAGTTCGGCACGCCCCGCCACCTGGTCGACGGGCAGCACCGCGGTGTCGGGGAGCCATCGCTGCACGCGCTGCCGTGATGCCGTGGACACCGCGCTGCAGGCGACGACGACATGCTCGGCGCGCTCGAGCGCAACCCCCAGGGCGGTGCCCACCCGGCCTGCCGAGATCACCCCAACGGTGAGCCGGGCCGGGCGGAGTCCGTCATGGGGGGCGCCCCCGCCGACCGGGGACTGCACCATCGCAGAGGACCTCGCAGATTCTGATGAGATGTCGTTCCAGTCCCGCGCTGCGGGTACCGGACGGTCACCGACGAGCCTAGCTCAATCCCCTCGGCGCCTGCGCCGGCCACCACCCGACGGCGACACCTGCAGTCGGGCCATCAGGTCTGCGACCGACTGCCCGCCGGCGTGGGCGCCGTCCTCGGCGTCCTCGCTGTCCTGGACTTCCTCGGGTTCCTCCGGTTCCGGCGGTGGCGGCGGCTCGGCCGGAGCGGGTTCGCCGGCAGCTGAATGACGGCCACGGACCGGCTCGGGTCCGGGCGGCTCAGGTGCGGAGTCCGGCGCCCGCCGACGGCCCACATACTCCTGCGGCTCCTCCGGTGCGCTGTGCGACGGCGGGGCCCAGTTGCTGCCGGGCTCACCGACCGGGACCCATCGCCCCTCGGCCGGCGCCGGCTGCCACTGACGGCCGCCCGCCGGGGGTTCGGCCGGGCGCGGTGGCGGACCGGGCGGAGGTGGACCCGGCGGCGGGGGACCCGGGTGTGGTGGCAGCCACGGGTAGTGCGGAACCGGCTCGGGTTGAGGTGTCGCGGCCGTCGGTGGTGGAGGTGGAGGTGGGCGCCGCCGATGCTCGGACGGCTCCTGCGTCGGCCGCGGGGGCCGCTGCGGCCGCGGGGGTGCCCACTGCTGGGCAGCCTCCTCGGCGCGGTGCCGATGCGACGCGTCCTCGCCGCCCCGGCGGTGCGCACCCTGCGGCTCTCCGGACGGCTCCGCACGCTCGTTCTCCGGTGGATGCGGTTCAGCCGGAACATCGATGATCGGGCTGTCCTCGGCGTGGCCGTGGTCGACCTCGGCGTAATCCTCGTGGGGGACCTCTTCGACGTCCTGGGCGTCGACGCGGCTGATGCTGACCCGCCGCCCGGCGGAGTCGCCGCGCGGCGTCCAGGACCCCGCGGCCCTGTTGCGGTCGGCCTCGATCGCATGGCGGTGCGACAGGTCGGCGTCGAAGAGGAACTCGAGGTTGATGCGCAGCGACGCCAGCTCCGCCCGCAGTGCCGCGACCTCGTCGGCCTGTTGGGCACTGAGCTCGGCGACCAGCTCCCGGCGCAGCTGCGATTCGACCGACAGCTCGTACTCGCGGCGCGCCGATATCTCGCGATCGAGTTGCAGGTCGTACACCAACTTCAGATCGCGCACCTTGGCCTGGTCGCTGTCACTCTGACGCCGATACAGCACGGACACGAACGCGGCGACCACTGCTGCCCACAACGCGAGAATGACTGCGAGCTTGAGCAATTCGACCCGATTGGTGAAAACCAGCGCCGAGCTCGCCACAATCGCGAGCACCAGCAACGCCGTCATCAAGTACCAACCGGGCCGGCGTCCGCCGCGCCGGAGCCGGGCGCCGCGGGTCGGATCGGTCATGGGCCGACTGTACCCGCCACAGGTCGCCGAGCGTGTCGACCCGGGCGGCGATTCGCCCTGCTTAGCGACTTATTCGGTCAGTCCGGGGCCGGTTCGGCGTCGTCGAGCGGGTCGTCGGGGGACCTGCAGCAATGCTCGAGCCACAGTGCCGCAACGACCAGCGCCAGGGCGCACAGCGCGGCCACGATCGCCCCGGGAGTGTCCGCGGCGGCCACCCGCAATTCGGCTCGCCGGGGCACCAGATAGGCCACGACGCCCAGCCACCAGCCCAGCACGACGCTGCCCATCCACGCCGCGGCCTTGGCGATCACCACCGAGCGGGCCACCGCGAGGGGGTGCAGGCGACCCCCGCCGACCCCGATCTCCCCGTCGGCGATCCGGGCCCGGACCAGGAATCCCCAGCCACCGATCGCCGCGGCCACCCCGAGCAGTGAGACTCCGGTCCACAGGGTGATCGGCGGAAACCACCGGTACACCACGCGCACGAGCAGATAGCCGAGCACCCCGGCCAGCACGACGGCCAGCCCGAGGTCACGCTTGCGGGTCAACCCCATCAGCGCGCACCTCCGGTCTGCAGTGCCAGGTCCGTGCTCCGCACACCGGTGAGTTCCTGCGGGTCGAGGCTGCAGAGCACCTCGGCGACCCGGCAGGGCCCGGAGCCGACGGTCAGCGTCGCGTCCGGGTCGACGGCCAGCCACGGCACCAGCACGAAGGCCCGCAGGTGCGCGCGCGGGTGCGGCAGGGTCAGGTCCGGATCATCGCTGATGACCTCGCCGTCGGTGCCGTAGCAGCTGATCAGGTCGACATCGAGGGTCCGGGGCCCCCACCGCTGGGCGCGCACCCGGCTGGCCGCGGCCTCGAGCCGCTGCGCCCGGTCCAGCCAGCAGCGCGCGTCGGCCCCCGGGTCGTCCGCCAGGACCACCGCGTTGAGAAACGGCTCCTGCTCGACACCGCCCCACGCGTCGGTCACGTAGACCGGCGAGACGGCGACCACGGCGCCGCCGAGCCCGTCCACCGCCGACTGCAGGTGAGCCATCCGGTCGCCCATGTTGGATCCGATGGACAACACCACCGAGGTCATCGGCGCCTCACCCGCCCACCGCGCCCGGACCCCCGCGGCGCGATCGACGTGCCACGACGGCGACGTCGGCGAAGTCGAGCGGGATCGGCGCCGCCGGCTTGTGGACCACCACCTCCACGGCGTGGATCCGGTCGTCGGTCATCACGTCCTCGGCGATCTCACCGGCAACGGTCTCGATGAGCTGACGGGGTGGGCCGGCGACGATGTCGGCCGCGCGCTGCGCAAGACCCCCGTAGTCGACGGTGTCGGCGAGATCGTCACTGGCCGCGGCCGCACGCAGATCCATCCACACGGTGATGTCCACGACGAAATCCTGGCCGTCGCGGCGCTCGTGGTCGAAGACTCCGTGATTGCCGCGAACCCTCAAGCCCCGCAACTCGATCCGGTCAGCCACCGGCGTGCTCCCCCACTGTGTTCTGCGCGTTCCGCCACGCGGCGACCACCGCCAGCGCATCCACCGATGCCGTGACGTCGTGCACCCGCACCCCCCACGCCCCGTGCCACCCGGCCAGCGCCGAGATCACCGCGGTGGCCGTCTCGCGCCCGGCAGGTGGTCGCGGTTCGCCGGCGGAGTCGGCCAGCAGCATGCCCAGGAAACGCTTGCGCGAGGCCCCCACCAGGACCGGGACGCCGGTCTCGACCAACTGCGGCAGGGCGCCCAACAGCGCCCAGTTGTGTTCGGCCGTCTTGGCGAATCCCAGCCCGGGATCGATGATCAGGTTCGCCGGGTCCACCCCGGCATGCACCGCGGCGTCCACGCCGGCGAGCAGTTCGTCACGGACCTCGGCGACGACGTCGCGGTAGCCGGGCACTTGGTGGGGCCGCTGGTCGCCGACCGAGCGCCAGTGCATCAGCACCCAGGGAACCCCGGCATCGGCGATCACCCGCACCATGTCCGGGTCGGCGCGACCGCCCGAGACGTCGTTGACGATGCGCGCTCCGCTCTCCAGCGCTGCCCGCGCCACACCGGCGTGCATGGTGTCGATGCTGATCGTGATCCCTTGCTGGGCAAGCTGTTCGACCACCGGAAGCACTCGGGAGGCTTCGACCTGCGGATCGATGCGGGTCGCCCCCGGCCGGGTCGACTCGCCGCCGACGTCCACGATGGCCGCCCCCTGGCCGGCCAGCTCGACGCCGTGGGCGACCGCGCGATCGCGGTCCAGGAACAAGCCTCCGTCGGAGAACGAGTCATCGGTGACGTTGACGACCCCCATCACCTGCACGCCGGACGGTGTGGTGGGCGGATGGCTGGCCGGGGTCACTTTCTCAAGATCAGATCCAGGGCTTCGGCGCGGGACGCCTTGTCGGTCTTGAACTGGCCGCGCACCGCGGACGTGGTGGTCACCGCACCGGGCTTGCGGATTCCCCGCATCGCCATGCACAGATGCTCGGCCTCGACCACGACGATGACTCCGCGTGGATCCAGCTTGCGCATCAACGCATCGGCGATCTGCGCGGTCAGCCGCTCCTGGACCTGGGGCCGCTTGGCATACAGGTCGACCACCCGGGCCAGCTTCGACAGCCCGGTGACGCGGCCGTCGTGTCCCGGGATGTAGCCGACGTGGGCCACCCCGTGGAAGGACACCAGGTGGTGCTCGCACGTCGAGTACATCGGGATGTCCTTGACCAGCACCATCTCGTCGTGCTGCTCGTCGAACGTGGTGTTCAGCACGTCGTCGGGGTTGACGTAGAGACCTGCGAAGATCTCCCGGTAGGCCCGCGCCACCCGGGCCGGGGTGTCCAGCAGGCCCTGGCGGTCAGGGTCCTCGCCGACGGCGATCAGCAGCTCGCGCACCGCCGCCTCGGCCCGAGCCTGGTCGAAAGCCGGCGGGGTGAGCGTGGCCGAGTTGTTGTGCGACCGCGTCATCGAAGTCTCCGTTCAGTGATCAGCCGACAGGTCAGCCGCGATTCGACGAGCCCTCGCCGCCGTCGCGCCCGGATTCCTCCGACGGCTCCGGCCCTCCGTGCTGGGGTTGCCCGGGCTGCTGCGGGTGGTGCTGATAGGGCGGATATCCCGGATACGACGGCGGGCCCTGCTGCCACCCCGGCGGGGGCGGCGGCGGATACCAGTACCCCGGCGCGGGCTGCTGCTGTGGCGAGCCGCCCTCGTGCCGGCCACCGCTGCTGTCCCGGGGCGGCCAGCCCGGCGCATGCCAACCGGCCGGGGCGCCGTAGTCGGGCTGCTTGGGGCCGTTGTCCGGCGAACCGCCGGAGGACCCGTTGGGACCGGCGCCGTTGGCGCCGTTGGTGCCGTTGCGGTGGGCGGCCTCGGCCGCGGCGCGCGAGGCCTGCGCGATCGCGGTCTTGAACGCCGGCTCCGGGGCCGGCTTGGGCCACGGCTCGCCGCGCTCGATCGCCAGTTCGCCCGGGGTCTTGATCGGCGGCTTGTCCGAGGGCACCCGGCCACCGAAGTCGTCGAACATCGTCAGCCGCGGCCGCTTCTTCACATCGCCGAAGATCGCCTCGAGCTCGACGCGGTGCAGGGTTTCCTTCTCCAGCAGCTGACCCGCCAGCGTGTCGAGCACATCGCGGTACTCGGTGAGGATCTCCCAGGCCTCGGTGTGGGCGGCCTCGATGAGCTTGCGGATCTCGTCGTCGATGTCGCGGGCCACCTCGTGGCTGTAGTCGGCCTGGGTGCCCATCGTGCGGCCCAGGAACGGGTCGCCGTGCTCGGTGCCGTAGCGCACCGCACCCAGCTTGGAGCTCATGCCGTACTCGGTGACCATCGCCCGGGCGATCTTGGTGGCCTGGTCGATGTCCGACGACGCGCCGGTGGTGGGCTCGCGGAACACCAGTTCCTCGGCGGCCCGGCCACCCATCGCGAAGACCAGCCGCGCGATCATCTCCGAGCGGGTCATCAGACCCTTGTCGTCCTCGGGCACCGCCATGGCGTGACCACCGGTCCGCCCACGGGCCAGGATCGTCACCTTGTAGATGGGCTCGATGTCGGGCATCGCCCACGCCGCCAGCGTGTGACCGCCCTCGTGGTAGGCGGTGATCTTCTTCTCGTGCTCGCTGATGATGCGGCTCTTGCGCCGCGGCCCGCCGACGACGCGGTCGACCGCCTCCTCGAGCGCGGGCCCGGTGATGATGGTCCCGTTCTCGCGCGCGGTGAGCAGCGCGGCCTCGTTGATCACGTTGGCCAGGTCGGCACCCGACATCCCGACGGTGCGCTTGGCCAGCCCCTCGAGGTCGGCGTCCTCGGCCATCGGCTTGCCCTGCGAATGCACCTTGAGCACCGCGCGGCGGCCGGCCAGGTCCGGCGCGCTGACCGGGATCTGACGGTCGAAACGACCCGGCCGCAGCAGCGCCGGATCCAGGATGTCGGGCCGGTTGGTGGCCGCGATCAGGATGACGCCCTGCCGGTCGCCGAATCCGTCCATCTCGACGAGCAGCTGGTTGAGGGTCTGTTCGCGTTCGTCGTGGCCGCCGCCCATGCCGGCGCCGCGCTGGCGCCCGACGGCGTCGATCTCGTCGACGAAGATGATGCAGGGACTGTTCTGTTTGGCCTGCTCGAACATGTCGCGCACCCGGGAGGCGCCGACGCCGACGAACATCTCGACGAAGTCCGAACCCGAGATCGTGAAGAACGGGACGCCGGCCTCCCCGGCCACCGCCCGCGCCAGCAGCGTCTTACCGGTGCCGGGCGGGCCGAACAGCAGCACACCGCGCGGGATCTTGGCGCCCAGGGCCTGATAGCGGCTGGGGTTCTGCAGGAAGTCCTTGATCTCGTAGAGCTCTTCGACCGCCTCGTCGGCGCCGGCCACGTCGGCGAAGGTGGTCTTGGGCATGTCCTTGGACAGCTGCTTGGCCTTCGACTTGCCGAAGCCGAAGCCCATCCGGCCACCGGACTGCATCCGGGAGAACATCACGAACAACCCGACGAGCAGCAGCAGCGGCAGCATGTAGATCAGCAGCGTGCCCAGCATGCTGCTCTGGTTGACCACCGTGTTGACCTTGGCGCCCTTGGCCTCGAGCGCCTCGAAGAGGGTGACCCCGTACCCGGTCGGGTACTTGGTGATGATCTTGGTGCTGTCCTCGGTGTCGCTGTTGCCGTTCTTCAGCTCGAGGCGAAGCTGCTGTTCCCGGTCGTCGATCTGCGCGCTGTTGACGTTGTCGCTGTTGATCTGCGCCATCGCGACAGACGTGTCGACGTTGGTGTACTCGCGGGTGTCGTCGCTGAGGCGGAAGAACAACCAGCCCAGCAGCAGCACGACGGCGATCACCGTCAGTGTGCGGATCACATTCTTGCGGTTCATATGAGTGTGCGGTTCATCGATTCCTGGCGCCGGCGGGCGGAACCGTCGACCAAATCCTTCCAATACGCGCAGCTGGAATAGTCAAGGCTACCGCTTGACCACGCTAGAGGAACGTTCGGCAGTTCCCAGACGTGCCCGACCCGTTCACCGCGGCATGGTTGGGTGTCTCCCATGCGCTCGACGACGGTGACCACGAACGGCGTCACGCTGCGGGTGACCGAGGCCGGGGAACGCGGCGCACCGGTGGTGGTGCTGCTGCACGGCTTCCCCGAACTGGCCTATTCGTGGCGCCACCAGGTCCGCGCGCTGGCCGACGCCGGCTATCACGTGCTGGCCCCCGACCAGCGCGGGTACGGCGGCTCGGACAAGCCCTCGGCCGTCGAGGCCTACACGGTGGCCGAGCTGTCCGCCGACGTGGTGGGCCTGCTCGACGCGGTCGGCGCCGAACGGGCAGCGCTGGTCGGCCACGACTTCGGCGCGGTGGTGGCGTGGGCGGCGCCGCTGCTGCACCCCGACCGGTTCTTCGCGGTGGCCGGGCTGAGCCTGCCCCCGGTGCCGCGGCCCCGGGTGCCGACGACCCAGGCGTTCCGCCGGTTGTTCGGCGACCGGTTCTTCTACATCCTCTACTTCCAGGACGTCGGCCCGGCCGACACCGAGCTGGCCGCCGACCCGGCCACCACGTTCCGGCGACTGTTCGCCACCACCCAGGTCGGTGACGAGGCGGCGGGCGCGCGGATGCTCGCCCCCGGGCCCGACGGGTTCCTCGCCCGCATCCCGGAACCGGGCGCGCCGCCGGACTGGATCGCCCCCGAGGACTTCGAGGTCTACGTCGACGAGTTCACCCGCGGCGGATTCACCGCACCGCTGAACTGGTACCGGTGTTTCGACCGCAACTGGGAGATCACCGCCGACCCGCCGGCACCGACGATCACCGTGCCCGCATTGTTCGTCGGCGGAACCGAGGACGCCACGCTGGCGTACACACCGCGGCACCGGGTCGGCGAGGTGGTCAGCGGCGACTACCGCGAGGTGATGATCGACGGCGCCGGGCACTGGCTGACCGAGGAACGTCCCGGGGAGGTGACCCGCCTGCTCCTGGAGTTTCTGGGGTCACTTCCGGCCGGGCACTAGGGTGCACACCATGCCGATCGCAGCGACAGCGAAATCAGCCAGGACACAACTCATCGCGGCCGCCGCGGCGGGCCTGACCGCACTCACCCTCACCGCGTGCGACGCCCAGTCCGGCCCCTCCGACACCGG
>JAXHTL010000102.1:0-16562 GCA_034190095.1 Actinomycetota bacterium | reverse complement strand
CTCGGCGCTGCGCCGGGACGACTGCGTCCGGGTGCCGCCGGCGGGCTTGGTGCCGGTGGCGTTGCGGGCCTTGCCCACCTTGCCGCTCGCCTCGGCCGGGATGCTCAGCTCCTCGTACAGGTGCGGCGAGCTCGAGTAGGTCTCCGCGGGCTCGGGGTTCTCCAGGCCCAGCGCCTTGTCGATCATCGCCCAGCGCGCCAGCTCGTCCCAGTCCACCAGGGTGACCGCGATCCCGGTCTTGCCGGCGCGGCCGGTACGGCCGATGCGGTGCACGTAGGACTGCTCGTCCTCGGGGATCTGGTAGTTGATCACATGCGTGATGTCGTCGATGTCGATGCCGCGCGCTGCCACGTCCGTGGCGACCAGCACGTCGACCTCGCCGGCGCGGAAGGCCTTGAGCGCCTTCTCCCGGGCGCCCTGCCCGAGGTCGCCGTGCACGGCGCCGACCTTGAAGCCGCGTTCGGCGAGTTCGTCGGCGACCTTCTGGGCGGTGCGCTTGGTGCGGGTGAAGATCATCGTGGCGCCGCGGCCCTCGGCCTGCAGCACCCGGCTGACCAGCTCGACCTTGTCCAGCGCGTGGGCCCGGTAGATGAACTGCTCGGTGGTGTCATGGACCGCCGCCGAATGGGGCGCCTCGGCGCGGATGTGGGTCGGCTGGTTCATGAAGGTGCGGGCCAGCGTGATGATCGGATCGGGCATCGTCGCCGAGAACAGCATCGCCTGCCGCTGGTCGGGGATCTGGCGCAGGATCCGTTCGATGTCGGGCAGGAAGCCCAGGTCGAGCATCTCGTCGGCCTCGTCGAGCACCAGCGTGGAGAGCCCGCCGAGCTGCAGGTGCCCCTGCTGGGCGAGGTCGAGAAGCCGGCCGGGGGTGCCGACCACGACGTCGACGCCGCTCTGCAGCGCCTCGATCTGCGGCTCGTAGGGGCGTCCACCGTAGATGGCGGTAACCGAGAGTTTGCGGTCGTCGTCGGCCTTGAGGTACTTGGCCGCCGCGGCCAGGTCGCCGTAGACCTGCAGACACAGCTCACGGGTCGGGACGACGACCAGCGCGCGCGGGATGCCGCTGAGCGCGCGTTCGCTGTCGCTGGTGACGCGGTGCAGCAGCGGAACACCGAACGCGTAGGTCTTGCCCATGCCGGTGCGGGCCTGACCGATGAGGTCGTCGCCGGCCAGGGCCAGCGGCAGGGTCAGTTCCTGAATGGCGAAGGGGTATTCGATGCCGCTCTCACCGAGCGCGCGGACGATCTCGTCGCGCACTCCGAGTTCGGCGAAGGACGGGTTGGTTTGCGTAGTCACAGAGGTCATGCGGTTAGATGGAGCCTTTCGTTCTCAATCCTCATGCGTTCCACGCGCGCACGAGTTGAGACGAAGCACTTCGTCGGGCCCAGCACTGAGGGGGCGGGCCGCATACGTGCACGCACATTGCCACGGTGCCTGCGCTGAAACCGCCGACCCGACCTGGTTCGATCCGCCGACGTTCGCGTCGACACCGCCACCCATGGTAACCGGTCGGATCGCCCCGCGGTCCAGGCGGGCCGTGGCGGTTAGAGTTGGGACATGACTTCGACGCCTGCTGCGGCCACCTCCTCCGCCTCTGCAGAGCAGGCGCAGACGCCCGCGGCTGCGGCGTCCGAGCATCCCGGCGTGGTGGAGTTGTTCGCCCTGCTGGCCTACGGCGAGGTCGCCGCGTTCTATCGGTTGACCGACGAGGCGCGGATGGCGCCCAACCTGCGCGGACGCATCAACATGGCCAGCATGGCCGCCGCTGAGATGAACCACTACGAGGTCTTGCGCGACGCGCTGGAGCGCCGCGGGGTCGACGTGGTGCCGGCGATGTCGCGATATGCCTCGGCGCTGGAGAACTATCACCGGCTGACCACCCCCAGCACGTGGCTCGAGGCGCTGGTCAAGACCTATGTCGGGGATGCCATGGCGGCCGATTTCTACCTCGAGATCGCCGGCTCGATGCCCGGCGAGGTCGGTGACGTGGTGCGCTCGGTGCTCTCGGAGACCGGCCATTCCCAGTTCGTCGTCGGTGAGGTGCGCGCGGCGGTGACCGCCAGTGACCGCCAGCGGCACCGGTTGGCGCTGTGGTCCCGGCGGCTGCTGGGGGAGGCGATCACCCAGGCCCAGTACGTGCTGGCCGACCACGACGAGCTCGTCGACCTGGTGATGTCCGGTGGCGGTCTGTCGCAGATGACCGACTTCTTCGACAAGCTGCAGAACACACACAACAGCCGGATGCGCGAACTCGGCCTGGCGTGACCTAGCGCGTGCAGTTGGTGAAGATCGAGTTGCTGTTCTGCGCGGCGATCAGGTTGCCGTTGGCGTCGCTGATGCTGCAGTTGAGCTGACCTCGCACGCTGGTGGCGGTCACCGACATCAACGTGACGCCCGGATCCAGCACCACGGTCTTCGTCCAGGGCAGCGCGACGTTCAGCTCGGTCTGCAGCGCGCCGCGCTGGTCGGTGTAGATCACGGTGACCAGATCGATCAGGTCGCGGTTGCCGGTGATGCGGTAGGTGATGGTGCCGGGGGCGGCCGGCGGCGCGGCCGGCGGCGGCGCGGCCTGCGGGGGCGGCGCCGGTGTGGGTTGCGGCGGCGGGGCAGTCTCGACGCTCGGGGTCAAGGTCGTGATCGTCTCGGGTGGCAGGGTCCGTGTCGGCGCGATGTCGCCGCGCGGCGCCGGGGCCTGGCTGGGGGTGGGGGCGCTGGAGCTGGGCAGCGGGGACGCGACGGTGGCCGACACCGAGCCGGAGTCGCCGCCGCTGAGGATCATGCTGGTCGCGATCACCGCGATGAACAACACCGCGCCGGCGACTCCGCCGATCCACATCCACCGCCGGTCGATGCTGGCCTCGTCGATGATCTCGTCGTCGTCATAGTCGTCGTCGTAATCGTCGGGGTAGTCGTACTCGTCGTGGCCGTACGGGTCGTAGCCGTAGCCCCGATCGTCCCCGCCGTCCCCGTAGCGCGGGTACACGTCGGTGTCGTGGTCGTCGCCGAACGGGTCGGGGCTGCCCTCGAAGTCGCGGGTGCCGCCGCCCTTCCGGTAGCGAATCCGCTCGGTAGGCGTCAGGGAATACGGCGAGCTTGCGGTGTACGGCCTGTTCATGCACCTGTCCCAGTCATGTCGTGCGTTTGCCGGGGCTGATGCTATCGAGGCAGAAGTGACAGACGAGGTTGACGCGCCTTCCCCTCGGTCACGGTCGGGACTCGGTTCGATCGCCGCCGAGTCGCGGCGGCGGGGGACCGTTCGCTGACCGCGAAGGTCCCGCACCGCACCCGCCGGACGTTGTCGATTAGCCTCCTCTCGTAAGGCATGAGCAGACGAACGGAAGGGTTCTCACGTGGAGGTCAAGATCGGTGTCACCGACAGCCCGCGCGAACTGATTCTCAACAGCCCGCAGACACCGGCGGAGGTGGAGAAGGCGGTCGGCGACGCGCTCGGGGCCGGATCGGGCGTGCTGGCCTTGACCGACGACAAGGGGCGCCGCTTCATCGTGCAGGCCACCCGCATCGCCTACGTCGAGATCGGTGCGGCTGACGCGCGGCGCATCGGGTTCGGCGTGGGCGGGGACGCCTCGAAGACCGCCGGCTGACACGCTCGGTCCGCCGAAATGGCATTCCAGCAGCAAAAGTGCGAGAAGCAGGCCTGCTGGAATGCCGTTTCGGCGATCAGGACCGCGTCAGCGGCACATGGGACAAACCGCCCCAGATGAACTGGACGGTTCCTTCGACGGCGTCGTCCTTGGCGATCGGCCGTTCGTTGTTGAGCCAGTAGCGCGCCGAGTCCACGCTGATACTCACCAGTCCCACCGCGATCATCCGCGCGCGGTGCGGTTCGAGCCCGGAATCGTGGCTGATCAGATCGAACACGGCGTCCGTGCACGCCTCGGTGGCGACCTTGACCTGCGCGGCGACCTGCGGCTCGGTGACGTAGTCGTTCTCGAAGATCAGCCGGTAGCCCTGGCTGTCGTGCTCGATGAAGTCGAAGAACGCCTGCACCGCGGCACGGACCCGCTGCCGGTTGTCGGTGGTGGTCCGCAGCGCTTGGCGCACTCCGGAGACCAGGTTGTCCACATGCCGGGCCAACACGGCCAGATAGAGTTCGACCTTCGACGAGAAGTGCTGGTAGAGAACAGGTTTGCTGACGCCGGCGCGGTCGGCGATCTCATCCATCCCGGCCGCGTGATAGCCGCGGTCGACGAACACCTCGCTGGCGGCGGCCAGCAGCTGCCCGCGGCGCTCATCGCGGGGTAGCCGGTTGCCGCGGCGGGCACCGCCGGTGGGCAAGCCGGTGCCGTTGGCGGGCTGCCCCCCTCGCCGTTGCGCCGTCTTGGCGAGATCGCTCATCAGAACCTCGAGTCCGCCGGCGCGACCGGCATGGTGAACGTACTTCGCACTGACATTACTACCGTTGACCGGACAGCAGCGGAAGGCGGGTGCCACCGGCCCGGGCATGGCGCTGTGGTGGCGCGCCGGAGGTGCATCTTCATCGTCCTGTGTCATTCTGTGTCGGTGACCTATGACTCCCGGGCGCGAGGAGGGCATACGGGTCCTGAGCGGCACGGGGGCGGTCGCGTCCCGGTGCTTCGCGACGAATGGCGTGAACCGCTGCGTGCGCAGCGGGACCCGTTGGCGCCCGCCCCCGGCCGGGTCAGATCCAATCGCGACGACCGCAAGCGCTGGCGCAAACAGACCTGGATCGGTCGTTTCATCTCCACCTACGGCTGGCGGGCCTATGCCTTGCCGGTGCTGGTCGCGCTGACGGCAGTGGTGCTCTACCAGACGATCACCGGGACCTCGGCGCCGCGGGCTGCCGAGGAGGACGGACCCGTGCAGGGGCCGCCGACGATCGGCGTGCCCAGCACCGCGATCGTCGGAGCGCCACCGAAGGGCCTGACCGAGTTCGACGCCAGCCTGCCCACCGGGATCCTGCCCCAAGGAGGGCCGTTCACCCCGGTGGGCGCCGGAACCTGGCGCGTCGTCCCCGGGACGACCCCCCAGGTCGGGGAGGGCACCACCAAGAACTTCACCTACACCGTCGAGGTCGAGGACGGTGTGGACACCACGTCCTACGGCGGTGACGAGGGCTTCGCGCGGATGGTCAGCGAAACGCTGGCCAACCCGAAGAGCTGGACGCACAACGAACAGTTCGCCTTCACCCGGGTGGACGCCGCCTCCGGGGTCGAGCCCGACTTCCGCATCTCGCTGACCTCACCGATGACGGTGCGGGAGGGCTGCGGCTACGACATCCAGCTCGAGGCCTCCTGCTACAACCCGGTCTACGGCGGACAACCCCGGGTCCTGCTCAACGAGGCCCGCTGGGTGCGCGGCGCGGTGCCGTTCCAGGGTGACATCGGCTCCTACCGCCAGTACCTGATCAACCACGAGGTCGGCCACGCCATCGGCTATCAGCGCCACGAGCAGTGCCCGGCCGACGGCGACCTGGCCCCGGTGATGATGCAGCAGACGTTCTCCACCAGCAACGACGATGCCGCGCGGTTCGACCCCGGCACGGTCACCCCGGACGGTCTGACCTGCCGGTTCAATCCCTGGCCGTACCCGATCGCCTGACCGCCGATCCGGGCTCGGGGGGTTTGTGGTGTGCCGCGCGGGCAACCCTGCTGGTGGCACACGCCGTCGTCGCCCGTGAGCTGGCGGGAAGCGCCGGGCCCTCGTTGCTGTTGAACCTCGTACCTGCTGAGATGATGGCAAGAGCCAACCAAGGAGAAAATCGGTGTCAACACCGCTGCCGCCGCTGGTAGAGCCCGCGGCCGAGCTCACCCGTGAAGAGGTGGCCCGCTACAGCCGCCACCTCATCATCCCCGACCTCGGGCTGGACGGGCAGAAGCGACTCAAGAATGCCCGCGTGCTGGTCATCGGCGCCGGCGGGCTCGGGTCACCGACCCTGCTCTATCTCGCTGCCGCCGGAGTGGGGACGATCGGCATCGTCGAGTTCGACGAGGTCGACGAGTCCAACCTGCAGCGCCAGATCATCCACGGCCAGTCCGACATCGGCCGGCCCAAGGCGCAGAGCGCCCGCGACTCGATCCTCGAGGTCAACCCCCTCGTCGAGGTGCGCCTGCACGAGTTCCGCCTCGAACCCGACCGCGCGGTGAACCTGTTCAAGCAGTACGACCTCATCATCGACGGCACCGACAACTTCGCCACCCGCTATCTGGTCAACGATGCCGCGGTGCTGGCGGGCAAGCCCTACGTGTGGGGCTCGATCTACCGGTTCGAGGGCCAGGTCTCGGTGTTCTGGGAGGACGCGCCCGCCGACGAAGCCGGTAATGAACGCGGCCTGAACTACCGCGACCTCTACCCCGAGCCGCCGCCACCGGGAATGGTGCCGTCCTGTGCCGAGGGCGGGGTGCTGGGCATCCTGTGCGCGTCGATCGCCTCGGTGATGGGCACCGAGGCGATCAAACTGATCACCGGCATCGGTGAGCCGCTGCTGGGCCGGTTGATGGTCTACGACGCGCTGGACATGACCTACCGCACCATCAAGATCCGCAAGGATCCCTCGACCCCGAAGATCACCGAGCTGATCGACTACGAGGAGTTCTGCGGCTCCATCACCGACGAAGCCAGCGAGGCGGTGCTCGACTCCACCGTCACCCCCCGTGAACTGCGCGAACTGCTGGACTCGGGCAAGAAGTACGCCCTGATCGACGTCCGTGAACCGGTCGAGTGGGACATCAACCGCATCGACGGGGCCGAGCTGATCCCGAAATCGGCGATCGAGGCCGGTGAGGGCCTGGCCAAGCTGCCGCAGGACCGGGTGCCGGTGCTGTACTGCAAGACCGGGGTCCGCTCCGCGGAGGCGCTGGCGGTGATCAAACGGGCCGGCTTCACCGACGCCATGCATCTGCAGGGCGGCATCGTGGCGTGGGCCAAGCAACTCGAACCCGACATGGTGATGTACTAACGCTGGGTTGGCCCCCGCTGCGCTTAGGCTGTTTCGGTGACCGCTGAGCGCCCACCGGACCATGTGCTTGCGGCATTCGGGCTGTCCGGCGTGCGCCCCGCCCCGCTGGGTTCCAGTTGGGAGGGCGGCTGGCGCTGCGGCGAGGTGGTGGTGTCGCTGGTCGCCGATCACGCCCGGGCGGCCTGGTCGGCCAAGGTGCGCGAAACCCTGTTCGTCGACGGGGTGCGGCTGGCCCGGCCGGTGCGCTCCACCGACGGACGCTATGTGGTCGCCGGATGGCGGGCCGACACCTATGTGGCCGGGACCCCCGAGCCGCGCCACGACGAGGTCGTCTCGGCGGCGGTGCGCCTGCACGAGGCGACGGCCAAGTTGGAGCGGCCGCGGTTCCTGACCCAGCCGCCGGTGGCGCCCTGGGCGGACGTCGACGTGTTCATCGCCGCCGACCGTGCCGCCTGGGAGGAGCGCCCGCTGCACTCGTTGCCGCCGGGAGCGCGGGTGGCGCCGGGCACCGCCGACGGGGAGAAGTCGGTGGAACTGATCAATCAGCTCGCCGCGTTGCGCCGTCCCACCAAGAGCCCCAGCCAGCTGGTGCACGGTGACCTCTACGGCACGGTGCTGTTCGCCGGCAGCGCCGCACCCGGGATCACCGACATCACGCCGTACTGGCGTCCGCCGGCCTGGGCGGCCGGTGTGGTGGTGGTCGACGCCCTGTCCTGGGGCGGGGCCGACGACGGCCTGGTCGAGCGCTGGTCGGCGCTGCCCGAGTGGCCGCAGATGCTGTTGCGGGCGTTGATGTTCCGGCTGGCCGTCCACGCGCTGCACCCGCGGGCGACCGCCGCGGCATTCCCCGGCCTGGCCCGCACTGCAGCGCTGGTACGCCTGACGTTGTAGTGCCGCCGACGCAGGTTCGCCGGTTCAGAAGTCGTGCCGGCACTCGCCCAGCGGGATCCGGCCGTCGCGGGCCAGCACCCCTTCGGCGCGCAGCAGTTCCAGCTGGCGTGCGGCCAGGTGCGCCGCCGGCCTTCCCGATGCCGGCACCACCCGGTGCCAGGGCAGATCCGAGGAATCGGTGCGCATGATCCAGCCGACGATGCGCGGGCTGGAAAGCTGCGCGGCCGCGGCGATGTCGCCGTACGTCGCGACCCTGCCGGCCGGGATCGCGGCGACGAATCCGCGCACCGCCTCGACCTGCTCGTCGGTGATCGCCGGCATCCTCAGCCCAGGTGGTCGCGGATCACCGCCGCGGTGTCGGCGGGCAGCGCCTGGGCGACCATGTGGTCGCAGTCCCACTCCAGCAGCCTGAACTGCGCGCCGAGCCGCTCGGCCAGCCCGTCGATCAGCTCCGCGCGTGCATAGGGCGGATCGACCTTCGTGGCCCGCACCAACGTCGTCGGGATGCCACTGGGCGGCAACACGATCGGGCGGGCCAGCTCACTCCAGTACGACATCATCGCCGGCACGCTGATCCGCCATCCGCTGCGGCCGTTGGGCAGCGCCACCAGATGTTCGTCGAGTTCGCGCTCCAGTTCGCCGGGATCCACCTCGCCCCAGGAGCCGTCGGCCTTCTCGGCCCGCGCCTCCGCGCGATCGGTGTAGTCCGGTGAGTCGAACATGGCGTCGGCCACCTCGCGCATCCGTTCGCCGTCGAGGCCGATCGCCGGATCCAGCAGGACCAGCGCGGCCACCAGATCCGGTCGGGCCGCCGCCAGGCTCAGCGCGATCGCGCCTCCGAACGAATGCCCCACGACGACGGCCGGGCTGCCGCCCGCGGTGTCGAGGAGCCCGGCCAGCGCGGCCACGTTGGCCTCGATGGTCCACGGTGCCGCCCAGGACGAGTGACCGTGTCCGATGAGGTCCGGCGCGGCCACCGCCACGCCGGGCAGGTGCTGCTCGGCCAGGGTCATCCAGCGCTGCCCGTGCCCGGTCAGGCCGTGGACGGCCAGCACCTGCGGGGGGCCGGCCGGGCCGAAGCGGCGCACCTGCACGGCGTGGGGATCGCTCACCGCACCGATGCTGCCAGGCCGGCTCGCGCGCAGCCAAGTTGTCGGACCCCCGTGGTGTCATGCCCTCATGTCTGCACCACCCGCCGAACTCACCGCGGCCGCATTGGCCCGCCCGGACCTGCGCGGCACGATTCGGGTCGTCGGCGGTCCCGGCACCGGCAAGAGCAGCCTGCTCATCGACACGGCGGCGGCCCATCTGGCCGCCGGCGCCGATCCGGGATCGGTTCTGCTGCTGACGGGTTCGGCGCGGCTGGGTGCCTGCGCGAGAGCGGCGATCACGGAGAAGTTGTTGTCGGCGGCCGGCGGCGCGGTGGTCCGTGAGCCGCTGGTGCGCACGGTGCACTCCTACGCGTTCGCGGTGCTGCGGCTGGCCGCGCAACGCAACGGCAGCCCGCCCCCGCGGCTGATCACCGGCGCCGAGCAGGACGGCATCATCCGTGAGTTGCTGGCCGGTGACCTCGAGGACGGTGACGCCTCACCGGTGCGCTGGCCGGCCCGGCTGCGGCCCGCTCTGACGACGGCCGGTTTCGCCACCGAACTGCGCGACCTGCTGGCCCGCTGCAACGAGCGGGGAGTCGATCCGCTGGCCCTGCAGCGCCTGGGCCGCCGGGCGGGTCGCCCCGAGTGGCAGGCCGCCGGACGCTTCGCGCAGTCCTATGAGCAGATCATGCTGTTGCGCTCGGCGGTGGGCATGGCCGCGCCCCAGGCCACCGTCCCGGCGCTGGGGGCTGCCGAGCTGGTGGGTGCGGCGCTGGATGCGTTGGCGATGGACGCCGAACTGCTGGCCGCCGAGCGTGCCCGGATCCGGCTGCTGCTGGTCGACGATGCGCAACATCTCGATCCGCAGGCGGCCCGGCTGGTGCGGACCATCGCCGGTGGGGCCGATCTCGCGGTCATCGCCGGGGATCCGCAGCAGACGGTCTTCGGCTACCGCGGCGCCGACCCGCTGCTGCTGCGCGGTGACGGCCCCGAGGTGGTCCTGAGTCGGTCGCACCGCTGTGCCGGCGCGGTGGCCGACGCGGTCGCGCAGATGGCGCGCCGTTTGCCCGGGGTCGATTCCGCCCGGAAGTTCGCCGGGACCGACGAACGGGGCGCGGTCGCGGTGCGCATCGCGGCCACACCGCACGCGGAGGCTGCGCTGATCGCCGACGCGCTACGGCGCGCGCACCTGGTCGACGGCATGCGCTGGGACCGGATGGCGGTGATCGTCCGTTCGATGCCACGGATGGGGGCCCCGCTCAGCCGGGCGCTGGCGGCCGCCGGTGTCCCGGTGGATCTTCCGCAGCCGGGCGTGCCGCTGGCAGATCAGCCTGCGGTTCAGGCGTTGTTGACCGTGTTGGAGGCCACCGCCGACGGGCTGACGGCCGAGGCGGCGCTGGCGCTGGTGACCGGACCGCTCGGGCGGGTCGACCCGGTTTCGCTGCGCCGGTTGCGGCGGGCGCTGCGCCGGGCCGACACCACCGCCGCGGCCGGCTTCGGTGACCTGCTGGTCGAGGCGCTGTCGAACGACAGCGCCGCGCTGCCCGAGGATCTGGCCCGCGCGCTGCGCCGGGTGCGCACCGTGCTGGGCGCCGCCCGGCGAAGCGTCGAGCAGGGTAGCGATCCGCACCACACGCTGTGGCAGGCCTGGAGCCGGTCCGGGCTGCAGCGGCGCTGGCTGTCGGCCAGCGAGCGCGGCGGTCCCGGCGCAGCGCAGGCCGACCGGGATCTGGATGCCGTGACCGCCATGTTCGACGTGGCCGAGCGGTACGTCGCACAGACCACGGGGGCTTCGCTGCGGGGGCTGATCGACCACATCGTCGCGCTGACGCTGCCGCCGGCGCGGCCCGACGACCGGCCGGCTCCGGAGGCGGTCGCGGTGCTCAGCGCCCACTCGGCGCTGGGCCGCGAGTGGGACTTCGTGGTGATCGCCGGCGTCCAGGAAGGGTTGTGGCCCAACGTCGCCCCCCGCGGTGGCGTGCTGGGCACCCAGCAGCTCGTCGACGTCATCGATGGGGTCGTCGAGCCCGGGCAGCGCGGGCTCTCGAGTAGGGCTCCCTTGCTTGCCGAGGAGCGCAGACTGCTGTTGGCGGCGCTGGGCCGGGCGCGCAGCCGGCTGCTGGTGACCGCGGTCGACAGTGACAGCGGTGACGAGGCCATGCTGCCGTCACCGTTCGTCGACGAACTCGCCGCGGTGGCCACCGAGCCCGGCGGCGAGGCGGCCGCGCCGGCATGCGCCCCCCGGGTGCTGACGCCCTCGGCGCTGGTCGGCCGGCTCAGGGCGGTGGCCTGCGCCCCGGCGGGTGAATCCGACGATGACGAAAGAACCTGTGCTGCAGAACAGTTGGCGCGCCTCGCGCAGGCAGGGGTGCCCGGTGCGGACCCGGCCTGCTGGTACGGCATGCGCGAGCTGTCCAGCACCGAACCGCTGTGGGACGGTGACGACCACGTCGTCACGCTGTCGCCGTCGACCCTGCAGACGCTGGCGGACTGCCCGCTGCGGTGGCTGCTCGAGCGGCACGGCGGAGCGCGGGGCCCCGACCTTCGCTCGGTGCTCGGGTCGCTGGTGCACGCGTTGGTCTCCGACACCGGCAAGACGGAGTCTCAGCTGGTCGATGCGCTGGAGAAAGTCTGGGACCAGGTGCCGTTCGACGCACGGTGGTACTCCGACAACGAGCTGACCCGCCATCTGGAGATGCTGTCGACCTTTCTGAGTTGGCGCGCCAACACCCGCGGTGAGCTCACCGAGGTCGGCACCGAGGTCGAGGTCGCGGGGCAGGTGGTCGCCGCCGAGGACGGCGCCCCGGCGGTGCGGGTGCGCGGCCGGCTGGACCGGCTGGAGCGCGACAGCGCGGGCCGGCTGGTCGTGGTCGATGTCAAGACCGGCAAGTCCCCGGTGAGTAAGGACGATGCCCAGGACCACGCCCAGTTGGCGATGTATCAACTGGCCATCGCCGAGGGGTTGATCGCCGACGGTGCCGAGCCCGGCGGCGGCCGGTTGGTCTATCCGGCCAAGACCAGCGGCGGTACGGCCACCCAGCGTGATCAGGATGCGCTGACCGGTGAGCAACTCGGGCAGTGGCGGGCCGTGGTCGCCCGCGCCGCCGCGGCCACCCGCGGGCCCGACTTCGCTGCCCGGGTCAACGAGGGCTGCGCGCACTGCCCCGTGCGGGCGATGTGCCCCGCCCAGAACAACCCAGCCGACGGAGGTGCCCGATGACCGGTCCGCGTTACAGCCCCGCCGAACTCGCCGGCGCTCTCGGGCTGTTCACTCCCACCGACGAGCAGGCCGCCGTCATCGCCGCACCGCCCGGTCCGCTGGTGGTGATCGCCGGCGCCGGGGCGGGCAAGACCGAGACCATGGCGGCCCGGGTGGTGTGGCTGGTGGCCAACGGATACGCCCGGCCGGGCGAGGTGTTGGGGCTGACGTTCACCCGGAAGGCCGCCGGCCAGCTGCTGCGCCGGGTCCGGGCCCGGCTGGCCCGGCTGGCCGGCGCGGGCCTGATGATCCCCGGCGCCCTCGACGGGCCCGGGGCCGCCGCCGACCCGGTGACCGTCGGGACCTATCACGCGTTCGCGGGAACCCTGCTGCGCGAGTACGGCCTGCTGCTTCCCGTCGAGCAGGACACCCGGCTGCTCGGTGAGACCGAGTTGTGGCAGCTGGCCTACCGGGTGGTGTGCGAGCACCCCGAGGCGCTTGAGACCGACAAGACGCCGGCCTCGGTGACCGCAATGGTGCTCAAGCTGGCCGGCCAGCTCTCCGAGCACCTGGTCGACACCGACCAGCTGCGTGACACCCATGTCGGGCTCGAGCAACTCGTGCACACCCTGCCCCCGGGGCGCTACCAGCGTGATCGGGGCCCCAGCCAGTGGTTGCTGCGGATGCTGGCCACCCAGACCGAGCGCACGGCGCTGGTGCCGCTGATCGACGAACTGCACCGCAGGATGCGTGCGGAACGGGTGATCGACTTCGGTATGCAGATGGCCTCGGCCGCGCGGTTGGCGTCGCAGTTCCCGCACGTGGGGGAGCAGCTGCGGCAGCGCTACCGGGTGGTGCTACTCGACGAATACCAGGACACCGGCCACGCCCAGCGGGTGGCGCTGTCGTCACTGTTCGGCGGCGGGGTCGACGATGAGCTGGCGTTGACCGCCGTCGGTGATCCGATCCAGTCGATCTACGGATGGCGGGGGGCCTCGGCGACCAACCTGCCCCGGTTCACCACCGACTTCCCGCGTTCGGACGGCACCCCGGCGCCGACCCTGGAGTTGCGCACCAGCTGGCGCAACCCGCCCGAGGTGCTGCATCTGGCCAATCAGGTGTCGGTGGACGCGCGACGGCGTTCGGTGGCGGTGCGTTCCCTGCAACCGCGTCCGGACGCGGGCCCGGGCCGGGTGTGCGCGGCGCTGCTGCCCGACGTCGCCGCCGAGCGGGAGTGGCTGGCCGACGAGATGGCCCGGTTGCATCGCGAGGTGCTCGACTCCACCGGGGCTCCACCCACCGCGGCGGTGCTGGTGCGCCGCAACGCCGATGCCGCTCCGATGGCCGAGGCGCTGAGCCGGCGCGGGCTCGGCGTCGAGGTGGTCGGGCTCGCCGGGCTGCTGGGTGTGGCAGAGGTCGCCGACGTGGTGGCGATGCTGCGGTTGGCTGCCGACCCGACCGCCGGGGCGGCCGCGATGCGTGTTCTGGCCGGCCCGCGATGGCGGCTCGGCGCCCGCGACATCGCCGCGCTGTGGCGACGCGCCCTGGAGTTGGACGGTGGCGCGGCGGTCGGCGGCCCCGCGGAGGTCGTCGCACCCGTCGGGGCCGACGCCGATGCCGCCTGCCTGGGCGAGGCGATCTGCGATCCCGGGCCTGCTGCGAGGTATTCCGCCGAGGGGTACACCCGGATCGCGGCGCTGGGCCGGGAGTTGACCGCGCTGCGTGCCCACCTGGATTGGGCGTTACCGGACCTCATCGCCGAGATCCGGCGCGTCCTCGGTGTCGACGTCGAGGCGCGGGCGGCCCGACCGGTGGCGGCCGGCTGGTCGGGCACCGAACACCTGGATGCCTTCGCCGACGTGGTCGCCGATTTCGCGGCGCGCCCCCGGGCCTGCGTGTCGGCTCTGCTGGCCTTTCTCGACACGGCCGCCGACGTGGAGAACGGGCTGGCTCCGGCCGAGGTCGCGGTGGCCGGGGACCGGGTCCAGATCCTGACGGTGCACGCCGCCAAGGGCCTGGAATGGCAGATCGTGGCCGTTCCGCACCTGAGCGGACGGGTGTTCCCGTCCACGGCGTCCCCGCGGACCTGGCTGACCGACCCGGCCGATCTGCCGCCCCTGCTGCGCGGCGACTGCGCGGCGGTGTCCGAACACGGTGTCCCGGTCCTGGACACCAGTGCCGTCAACGATCGAAAAGCGCTGTCGGACAAGATCTCCGATCACAAGCGCAGCCTCGACCAGCGTCGCACCGACGAGGAACGCCGGCTGCTGTATGTGGCGATCACCCGTGCCGAGGAGACGCTGCTGGTCTCGGGTCACCACTGGGGCGCCACCGAGTCCAAACCGCGCGGACCGTCGAGTTTCCTGTGCGAGCTCAAGGAGGTCATCGACAGCGCCGCCGAGCGGGGTGCCCCGTGCGGGGTCGTCGACGTCTGGGCCGAGGCCCCGGCCGACGGCGAGCCCAACCCGCTGCGGGACCGGGTCGTCGAGGCGACCTGGCCGGCCGACCCGCTGGCCGCCCGCCGCGGCGACGTCGACCGGGGCGCCGCGCTGGTGGCGGGGGCGATGGCCGCCGACGGCGAGGCTGCCGGGGGAGCCGACCCCCACGGTTGGGCCGCCGACGTCGATGCGCTGTTGGCCGAGCGTGAACAGGCCGCCCGCCCGTCCGCCCCGTCGCTGCCGAAGCAGCTGTCAGTCAGCGCGATGGTCGAACTCGGCCGCGACCCGGATGCGGTGGCGCAGCGGCTGAATCGGCGGCTGCCGCGTCGCCCCGACCCGCACGCGCTGCTGGGAACGGCGTTTCACGAGTGGGTGCAGCGCTATTTCCAGGCTGAGAAGCTCTTCGACCTCGACGATCTGCCCGGCGCTGTCGACGCGGACCGGTCCGACCGCGGTGAACTCGAGGAACTGCAGTCGGCGTTCGCGCTGTCGCCCTGGGCGGCGCGCACCCCGATCGACATCGAGGTGCCGTTCGACATGGTGATCGGCGGCAAGGTCGTGCGGGGCCGCATCGACGCGGTCTTCGCCGACACCGACGGCGGTGTGACCGTGGTGGATTGGAAGACCGGCGAGCCGCCCTCGACGCCGGAGGAGCTGCAGCGCAATGCGGTTCAGCTCGCGGTGTACCGGCAGGCGTGGGCCGGGCTGCACGGATGCCCGGTGTCGTCGGTGCGCGCCGCGTTCCACTATGTGCGCAGCGGCCGCACCGTGGTTCCCGAGGCGCTGCCCGACGCCGACGACCTGGCCGCGCTGCTCGCCGACGAGGTCGACAGCGCGGCCGCGTGAGGAGGTCAGGAAGTGCGGTAGATCTTCAGCGCGCCGAGGATCATCGGGATCTGGAACGGCAACCGGGCGATCGCCACGATGCGCAGCGGCAGCGGTTTGGCCGGATCCCGGAACCACAGCCGCACCATGTTGACGTTGGCCGGGAACACCGAGACATACAGCGCGATCGCGGCCAGCGCACCGAGGCGGCGGGTCTTGGGTGCCAGCAGCGCCGCACCGATCCCGACCTCGGCCACCCCGGAGGCGTAGGTGTAGAACCGCGCGCTGCCCGGCAGCTCCTCGGGAACGATATCGTCGAACGGCTTCGGCGCGACGAAATGTAGCGTGCCGATGCCGAGCAGCATCGCTGCCATCCGGTACACGCGTGTCGGGGCCTGCTGCGGTGCGGGTGAGGAGGAGGTCATGATTACATTGTGCTGGTGCGGTTGCGTCACCCCCTGACAGGCCCCTGTGGTTAAGGGCAGACTGCGCCGACGGCTTCGTCGGTTCGACCAAGGGCTGACCGATCTCCCGGTGCACGCGCTGACCGACCGGGTGCAGATCCCCGAGGATCTGCCGAGCCCGTGGGTGCGTATCACCAAGCGGATCGTCATCGCCCTGGCCGTGCTGTGTGCGGTGGTGCTGATCGTCTACCTGGACCGCGACGGTTATCGCGATGTCCAGGAGGACGGGCTGTCGCTGCTGGACTGCTTCTACTACGCCACCGTGTCGTTGTCGACCACCGGATACGGCGACATCACCCCGTACACGGAGACCGCCCGGCTGGTCAACGTCCTGATCATCACGCCGCTGCGGGTCGCGTTCCTGATCGTGCTGATCGGTACGACCGTCGAAACGCTGACCACCGAGTCGCGGCAGGCGTTCAAGATCCAGCAGTGGAGGAACAAATTGCGCAACCACACCGTGGTGATCGGCTACGGCACCAAGGGCCGCACCGCCGTGGCCGCCATGATCGGTGACGAGGTGGCCCCGGCCGACATCGTCGTCGTCGACGAGAACCCGTCCGCACTCGAGCGCGCCAAGAGCGCAGGGCTGGTGACGGTGCGCGGAAGCGCCACCGATTCCGAGGTGTTGCGGCTGGCCAGCGCACAGCACGCGAAGTCGATCATCGTGGCCACCAACCGCGACGACACCGCCGTGCTGGTCACCCTCACCGC
>JAXHTL010000101.1:0-16617 GCA_034190095.1 Actinomycetota bacterium | reverse complement strand
CGCGGTGGGCTCCCCCGGCTGCCGGGCTATCCGGCGTCAGACGTTGGCGTTGCCTGCTTCCCACTGGTCCCACGGGACGTTCCAGTCGCCGAGGCCATCGGTGCCCGGCAGGGTCGAGCCCACCGTGTTGATGACCTCCACCACGTCACCGCGCTTGGAGTTGTCGTAGAACCACTGACCGTTGCTGGTGCTGACGTTGATGCAGCCGTGGCTGACGTTGCTGTAGCCCTGGCTGCCCACCGACCACGGCGCGGCATGCACGTAGATGCCGCTGTAGGAGATCTGGGTGGCCCAGTCGACCTCGGTGCGGTAGCCGTTGGGCGAGTTGACCGGCACGCCGTAGGTCGAGGAGTCCATCACCATGTGCGAACGCCGGTCGCCGACGATGTAGACGCCGTTGTTGGTGGGCGTGCTGTTCTTGCCCATCGAGACCGGCATGGTCTTGACGACCTCACCGTTGCGCTTGACCGTCAACGTCTTGGTCGCATCGTCGACGGTGGTGATGACCTCGTCGCCGATCGTGAAGTTCGTCGACACGTTGTCCTGGCCGAACAGCCCGTCACCGAGATCCACGCCGTAGGTGTTCACCGACACCTCGACCGCGGTCCCGGGCTTCCAGTACTGCGCCGGCCGCCAGCGCACCTCGCGGTTGTTCAGCCAGTAGAACGCGCCCTCCACCGGCGGGTTGGCCGTCACGGTGATGGCGCGCTCGGCGGCCAGCCGGTTGGGGATGTTCTCGTCGAACCGGATCGCCACCGGCTGACCGACTCCGACGACCTCGCCCTCATTGGGCAGCACGTAGGGCATCGTCAGGTTCTCCGGCGAGTGCGTCTCGAACGACATCTGCCGGCTGGTGGCCCCGCCCAGGCCCAGCGACTGGGCGTTGAGCGTGTAGCGCTTGTTGTAGCCCAGCGGCTCGGTCGTCTGCCAGGTCAGACCGTCCTTGGACAGCTCGCCGGAGACCTGCTCGCCGCTCTCGTTGACCATCGTGACCGCGCCCAGCACGCCGAACTCGGCGCTCACCGTCACCGGGGACTCGACACTGACGCCGACGGCGCCGTCCTGCACCGACGAGGTCAATTTGGGCACCAGCAGGTCACCGAAGGGGGTGCCCTTGTCGCTGATCACCTCGGGCGCGGGCGCCTCCGCCGGGCCGCCGCATGCGGTGAGGACCAGCGCGACCGCGGGAACCAGGGCCGCGATCGTCAACCACAACCGGCTCCGCCGCGCCCGGTGCGCCGTGCTGACCTGCCACATAACTCCGCTCCACTTCACAAAACAGGATTGATCCACCGAAATTCTCGCACCGATTCTACGGCCAGATTGTGACGGGAATGCGACGCCGACGTCGCCACCCGGTACCGCGCGGACGACGTGATTTCTCCCCTGCGCCGCGGGCCTGTTATTGTCTCACACGCGCGCCGTTAGCTCAGTTGGTAGAGCAGCTGACTCTTAATCAGCGGGTCCGGGGTTCGAAACCCTGACGGCGCACCACCCAGAAACCCTGCTCAGGCAGGGTTTTTGTGGTTTCGGGGGCCGATCGTCATCCGACGATCCACTCGCGCGCTTCGGCAGCCCGGGCGCTCGGGAATGCCCGGAACTCCCCCGGCATCAGGAAGCCGACGAACTTCATGGTCTGCTCGATCCACTCGATGTCGGTGACCACGGCGAAGCGCTCCCACCGATGGAAGTGGCGGAACCCGACCTTGGTGTCGTCCCACATGGCCCCGGGGTCGAACCCTGCGAAATCGGGATCGATCTCGTAGAAGATCCGCACCTTGTCGTGCTGTTCGAGGCGCCGGTTGAGCTCCGGGATCAGCACCGTCTCGTAGTCGGCCTTGGTCACATGGCCGTGACAGGCGAACGCCACGACGTTGTCGGGGAATCCGGTCAGCTGTTCGATCATGATGTCCTCCCACACCCATCGACAGTGGCGTTGTCATGGTGCGCACGCACGAGGCGGCGGGCACAGGGCAGAAAGTCACTCACCGAGGGCGCGATGCCGCTCGGCCTCGGCGGGTTCAGTCCGGCCGGGCCCGCGCGGGCCCGCCGCTAGGCCGCCACCACGCTCTGCGCGGATTCCTCGGCTGCGGCCATGCCCCCGCCGCCGGCGACGGTGGGCAACGCCAGGGTGACCTCGCCGACGTTGATCCAGCCCACCGAGGTGAGGTTCTCGTACGGGGTGGCGGAGGCGACCAGCTGCAGGGTGAGCTCGGCGTCCGGGGTCATCGTGTAGGCGATGCCCTCCAGATCGATGGTGACGGTGCGGGTGCGGCCGTCCAGGATCACCGGAATGGGGGTGACGAGGTTGCCCAGCACCCGGCCCGTGGTGTCGTCGACCAACTGCCCATAGATGTGGCGGCCGGTGCCGAAACCGGAGTAGGTGACGGTGATCTCGGGAGCCCCGACGACGTCGACGGTGGTATCCGGAGCCGGAATGTCGAAGTTGAGAGCCAACTCGGCCTCAGCTGCCAACGCCGGCGACACCAGTAGCGGGACCGGCGAGATGGTCTGCGGCCCAGAACCACCCAGCAGCGGGATGATCGGCAGGAAACCACCGTCCTGCGTCGTCACCAGGGGGTCGCCGTAGAAATCCGGATCCGAGGGCAACAGATCGGAGGAGTGCAGGGTGCCGTTCTGGTCGTACCACTCGAACACCGGCCGGCTGGGGACCAGCTCGTCGTTGACGTACTTGTCCAACCAGTTCAGCGTCGAGTCGAGCAGCATCTCGGTCTGATCCGGGTTCTGCGGATCCAGGCACACCCCGTGGCCGCCGCAGGCCCAGATCATGTTCACGGTGGTGCCGGCCTCGGCGAGCAGCTGCGCGTTGGTGATGGACTGCGCGAGGGTGAACAGGCCGTCGGCGGTGCCCTGGATGATCAGCGTCGGCGCCGTGATCTGGCTCACCAGCACGGTGGGGCCGCTACTGGCCAGGATCGCCTGCTGGGTTTCGGTGAGGAAGCCGAGCAGGTCGCCGAGGATGACGGCCGGATAGATCTGCCCGTTGATCCGGGCCCCGCCCTGCAGCAGGTCCAGGGCCAGCAGGCTGCCCCAGGCGGTCTTGAAGGCCGCGGTGGGATAGAGGGCCTCGTTGAGTGAGTTCCAGGCGATCACCGGAACGATGGCTTCGATGCGATCGTCGATGCCCGCGGTGACCAGCTGGATGCCGCCGCCGTAGGAGCCGCCGACCATGCCCATGGTCGGGTCACCCGGGGCGTCGAGCTCGGTTTCCGGCCGGGTGGCCACCCAGTCGATGATGGCCTGGACGTCGCGGCCCTCGAAGAACGGGTTGTCCAGCTGCAGGATCCCGCCGGAGTCGAACTCACCGCGGGGATCCCAGGTGACGACGTTGTAGCCGGCCTCGCGCAGCGGCGCCAGACCGGGCACGAGGTTGTAGACCGACGTCTCGGAGGTCGGGTCGATGTTGCCGGCGCTGCCCAGACCCGGCCCGTTGAGCACCGTCGTCGCGGTCTGGCCCTGCTGCAGTCCCGACGCCGGGAAGAAGTTGGTGGAGATCTGCACCCCGTCGAACGAGGTCACCATGGTGGTGAACGCGATCGGGTCGCCGTCCGGGTTCAGCTCGCCGATGTTGACGTCGATGGGCGCGAAGGCCCGGTAACCGATGATCGGCTGCAGCAACTCGCCCAGGATCGGCGCCTGCTGCAGCCCCAGCACGATCGGCTGGACGAAGCCACCCAGCAACGGGATCTGTTCGAGGACGGCCACCAGCTGGGTCTTCTCGCTGACCATGACCGTGAACCGCTCCGTGCCGGCGGATTGCACGACGGACAGATCGGGCAGGAAGGAGAAGGCGCCGTCGGAGCCCAGCGTCACCTTGCCACCCTGGTCGGGGCCACCGACGAGGGTGTAGATGAGCGGGTTGCCGCGGGCGTCGGTCGCTCCGACATCGCCGTAGACGACGCCGTCGATGAACTCGACCACCGGGCTGACCGAGATGGGCCCGCTGACGAAGTCGCGCCGGGCGGCCGCGGCCATCACCCAGTCCATCGGCGAGTTCGCCGGGGGCGCCAGCGGTCCACCCCCAGCGAAGGGGCTGAGCAGACCGGTGATCTGGTCGAGGATCCAGTTCGGCGTCGCGGTGGCCGTCTGGACCGGTGCGGGATCAGGTGCCGCCACGGTGGCCGCGGCCGCAAGCGTACGGGCCGACGTCGTCGGGTTCACAGCCTCGCGGCCGGCCGAGGCCTGCGGGCTCGCCAGCCATTCCAGGGCCTCGGCGCGCCGGTCGGCGGGAACGGCGAGATCGGCCGCGGTGTCGGCCTCGGGTTCCTGGTCCGGCGCTGTATTGACCGCGGCGTCGGCCGTCTCCTCCTCGGCGTCGGGCTGAGCGGACCCGCCGGAGCCCGACGGCTCGGCACCCGCCGCCGGCGTGTCGGCGCCGGCGTCGAGGACGTCGTCGTCGGATCCGTCGGTGCCGCTGTCATCGAGATCCGAATCGTCAACGCCGTCAGTGGGTTCGGCCTCGCCGGCGTCGCCACCCTCGTCGAGGTCCGAGTCGTCGAGATCGTCGTCGGCATCCGCGTCGGAGGTGTCGTCGGTGTCGTCGCCGCCGGCAGCGGAGCCACCGTCGCCGCCGGCGGCGCCGGCACTGTCGTCGCTGTCCGAGCCGCCCGCCGATGAGGTCGTCGAACCACCGCTGCGCGAGCTCGCGGCGGTGCCGGCGCGGGCACCCGGCGAACCCGCCGAACTCGTCGCCGAGGACCCCGAACCGGATTCGCCGGTTCCGGTGTCCGCGGCGGCGACGCCGTACCCGGTCAGTACCGCGGTCCCGACACCGAGAGCGACCGCCAGGCCACCGATCCGACCCACGTATCCGCCTGCGCTCATAGCTTCCTCCCCGCGACCCGAGACTGCCCGGCAAACTATAGGCCCCGTCAATAGCCCGTTACGGGCGAATGCCGAAACTGCACGGGTCGCGGCGAAGGACAGCGCAACAGCGAGATGGGCGCAGCGCGCCGGAGACCAGCAGAACCCGTCTGAGACGGGCTCGCGGTCGGGAGGAACTCAGCGTGGAGGAGCGCCGAACCCGCCCGGGCCGGGTTGCCCGAGAAGCGGATTCGCCGCGGGCCCACCCGGTTGGCCGGGCTGTCCCGGCTGCCCCGCCTGACCCCGCTGCTGCTGGATGGCCTGGACCAGCGGGTTGTCCTTCATCAGCTGGCGGCGATCCTCGTCGGACAACTCGTAGAAGGTCCACATTCCCCAGGCCGCCGGCCGCACGTAGAGCGTCACCCTCTGCTTCTTGCGGGTGCTCTGCGGCAGCATCGCCGGGACCGGAACCACCCGGTCCAGCGTGACGGCGCTGACCAGTTCCTGGGCGAGCTGGTCGGTGTCGGTCCCGTCCTGCAGTTCGTAGACCGACGACTGGTGACTCGGCTGCGTCGCGCCCTGGAGGGCCAGGAACCATGCCATGCCCGCGCTCCTTCGCTCGTCGGGGACAGCGCCAGCGTAGAGGAACCCCGGTCGTGCGATGTCGGGTACCGCCGAGCCGGTGATAGTGGCGGCGCGCGTCGAGCGTGCACCTGGCAAGGACGAAGACTTAGCCTATTGACGACTGTGAAGAATGTGCATGGTGTGCATCTCGATGCGTGAGGCACTGTGCTAAACCTCACCAATCAAGCATGTACGAATAGTGTTTGATCTTGATTCGAGCGTAACGACAAGCCCCATTGCTTGACGGGATAGTCTATTTGCGCTGCAGAAAGACGCGGCAAGGTGATAGGGTGACAGTTAGCTGAACACCACGGCGACCACAGTGGGCTCGCCGCGCAGGTACGGATCGAGGAATTAGCTGATGGCAGGCATGAGGGAACCGATCGCTCCCGGTGCTGGAGACGACGACTCGACTGTCAGCGTAACTGCGCAACAACCGATCGCGGTGTACAGCTGCAGTCGGCTGGGCCGGGTGGCCAATCCGCCGGGATTTTCGCTGTCCGACTGGTTGCGGGGCGGGCGCCGACGCTGAAACGGCGGCTCAGGGCTGCCGGAGGCGGCGCACCGCCACCACCACCACGACCACCCCGACACCGGCCAGCGATATCGCCACAGCCGGTTGTTTGACGAACCGGACCACCCCTGCCTTGAGGTCGTCGGCCACCCGGCGCGGATTGGCCCGCGCGGCCAGCGAATCGACGGTCACGGCCAACTGGTCGCGGGCCTCGTCGATCTCAGCCTTGATCGTGTCGGGATCGCGGTCCGCCACATCTGCCTCCGTGCCTACTCGCCTACCGGGCTGTCCTGCCGCACTACCCTAGATCAGCCGGAGCTCGCGCGAACGCCCCGGTCGACCCACCGCCCCCGACGCCGCACCACTGGAGGACACCGACCATGCCGCAGACTCCCCGGCTCGAGGTTGGCGACAACGCGCCCGCGTTCAGCCTGCCCGACGCCGACGGCAAGACCGTCAAGCTCGCCGACTACAAGGGCCGCAAGGTGATCGTCTACTTCTACCCCGCGGCGTCCACGCCGGGCTGCACCAAGGAAGCCTGCGACTTCCGCGACAACCTCGGTGAGCTCAACGACGCCGGCCTCGACGTGGTCGGCATCTCGCCCGACAAACCCGAGAAACTGGCCAAGTTCCGCGACAAGGAGAACCTCACCTTCCCGCTGCTGTCCGACCCCGACCGCACGGTGCTCGAGGCCTGGGGCGCCTACGGCGAGAAGAAGATGTACGGCAAGACCGTCCAGGGCGTCATCCGGTCCACGTTCGTGGTGGACGAGAAGGGCAAGATCGCAGTGGCGCAGTACAACATCCGCGCCACCGGGCACGTCGCGAAGCTACGGCGCGACCTGTCCGTCTGAGCCGCCGAGGCGGGCCAGCAGCAGCGCCTCGGCGGTCGCGGCCCGCTCCAGCACCCCCAGATGCAGGCTCTCGTTGATGCTGTGGGCCTGGGTGTCGGGGTCTTCGACGCCGGTCACCAGGATCGCGGCGTCGGGATAGGCGGCCGCGAACGCGGCGATGAACGGAATCGAGCCACCGACGCCGGCCTCGACCACCTCAGCCCCCCAGGCTTGCCGGAACGCCGCGCGCGCCGCGTCGTAGACCGGCCCGTCTGCGGTGATCGCGTACGGCTGGCCGACGTCTCCCGGGGTGACGCGCACCTGCGCCCCCCACGGCGCGTGCTGTTCGAGGTGGCGGGTCAGCGCGGCCAGGTGTTCGGCGGCGTCGCCCCCGGGGGCGACCCGCATGCTGACCTTGGCGCGGGCCCGCGGGATCAACGTGTTCGAGGACTGTGCGATCGGTGTGGTGTCGATACCGATCACCGTGATCGCCGGTTTGGCCCACAGCCGCTGGGCCACCGACCCCGAACCGATCTCGCAGACCCCCTCGAGCAGCCCGGTATCGGCGCGCACCCGTTCGGGCGTGTAGTCCACATCGGCCGCGGTGGCCTCGTGCAGCCCGGTCACCGCGACGTTGCCGTCGTCGTCGTGCAGGCTGGCCAGCAGCCGGACCAGCACGGTCAGCGCGTCCGGGACGACACCACCCCACATCCCCGAGTGCAGGCCGTGATCCAGGGTGGCGACCTCGACCACGCAGTCGGCCAGGCCGCGCAGTGACACGGTCAGCGACGGGATCTCGGTACTCCAGTTGTCCGAGTCGGCGATGACGATGACGTCGGCGGCCAGCTCGTCGCGGTGCGCGGCCAGCAGCGCCGACAGCGACGGTGAGCCGGATTCCTCCTCCCCCTCGACGAACACCGTCACCCCGACCGGTGGCGCGCCGTCGTGGGCACGGAACGCGGCCAGGTGGGTGGCGATCCCGGCCTTGTCGTCGGCGGTGCCGCGGCCGTAGAGCCGGCCGTCGCGTTCGGTGGGCTCGAACGGCGCCGAATGCCACTGCGCCCGGTCGCCTTCGGGCTGTACGTCGTGGTGGGCGTAGAGCAGCACCGTCGGGGCGCCCGCGGGTGCCCGGTGGTGTGCGATGACAGCCGGAGCGCCACCCTCGGCGACGATGCGCACCTCACCGAAACCCGCCTCCGACAACAGCTTCGCCACCGCCTCGGCGCTGCGCTGCACTTCGGGGCGGCGCGCCGGATCGGCCCACACCGACTCGATCCGGACCAGATCCTCGAGGTCGGCCCGCGCCGAGGGCAGGATCTCACGCACCCGCGTCACGATGTCACTCATGACCTCGAGGCTATCGGCTCTACCGGTCGGTCGTTTCGGCGCGGCGGCGCTCCTCGGCGACCCGATCCTTGCTGCGCAGCAGGCGCAGCAGCGTCACCAGCAGCAGGCCGCCCGCCACGTTGCCGACTGCGGTGTAGCCGAACCAGCCCAGCCAGTCGAGGTAGCCGAACGGCGCCCGGCCGGTGATCAGCGCCCCGAAGATCAGCAGGGAGTCCAGCACCGAATGGAACAGCTGCAGCCCCGCCAGCAGGAAGGCTCCAGCGACGGCGGCGGCGATCTTGGCGACCATGGCGTCACTGCCGTGCTGCATCCGGGTCATCAACGTGATCACCATCCCGCCCAGCAGCGACAGCGCCACCGTCTGAAGCGACAGCGGGGCGGTCGCGTAGTGCGAGGCCGACTCGAGGGTCTGCTCGTGCAGCCGGGGCAGTGCCGTCATCATCAACCACATCAGAATCCAGCCGCCGGCGAGATTGGCCACCAAGGTCCCGCTCCACAGCTTCATCAGCTGACCGAAACCGGCCCGCTTGGCGGCGACGGTGGTGACCGGGATCAGAAAGCCCTCGGTGAACAACTCACTGCGCCCGAGCAACAGGGCCAGGAAGCCGATCGAGAACGCCAGCCCGGCCAGCAGCGGCTCGCCGGTGACGTCGAGCACCGCCAGGTAGGCCAGCACGCCCACCGCGATGTCGGTGCCGCCGAAGAATCCGGTCACCAGAACCTCGCGCCAGCTGCGGTGCAGCCGCTGGGTGCCCTCGTCGACCACCCGCTCGAAGGCGTCTTCGAGTGCGTCCTCGATCGGGCTGTCGGTATCCCCGAGCTGCCGCTGACTGTTCTGCGCCACGCCTGTCCTCCGCTCCGCTGACTGCGATGAGGCGGGGTACCCGCAGCATCGACCGGCGAAGCAGTGATTCGGGCCTAGCGCTCCTCGAGCACCGCCACCGCAGCCGCGGTGTCGGCCTCGTGGGTCAGCGACAGGTGGATCGTGACCTCCTGCAGGTGCTCGGCGATCGCCCCCGACAACCGCACCCGGGGGCGTCCCCACATGTCGGTGATCACCTCGATGTCACGGTGGATGCCCTCCGGCAGCACCGGGCGCTTCGAGAACCGCGACCCCGACCAGGCCTTGATCACCGCCTCCTTGGCCGCCCAGCGCGCGGCCAGGTGGCGTGCCGCCGACGAACTCTTGTCGGCGGCGTCGCGCCGCTCGCCGGGGGTGAATGTCTCGGCGAACACGGTGCCGGGCCGGTCCACCTGTTCGGCGAACTCCGGGATGGAGACGAGATCGATTCCTATCCCGACAATGGCCATGGGCGACACGCTATCTCACGGATCACCGCCGATACACGCCGTCCTCACCAAGTCGCGACGCCGTGTCGAGGAGCATGGCCGCCTCGGCGGCCTTCTCCGACTCGTCGTGGTCGAAGCGACGGTCGGCGGGGCGCTCGTACATCGCGCGTCCACCGGCGATCGCCGAGGCCAGCCGGTGCTGCCCGGCCAGCACGCGCTGCTGAGCCTGGGCCTGGTAGTCCGCCCGCTGCTCGGGGCTCAGCGCCGCCAGGAAGGCCTGCGGATGCACCAGCGCGATCAGCCCCGACACGTGGCCGAAGCCCAGGCTGGTGACCAGGCCTGCCTTGACCGGGTACTTGTCGCCCAGCCGCAGGGTCTCGCGCGGCCACACGAAGTGCGCCGAGGTCGCCAGTTCGTCGTCGACACAGTCCAGGCTGCGGTTCGGCGGGACCACCCCGTCGCGCAGCACCTGGCACAGTCCCATCATCTGGAAGACCGCCGCTCCGCCCTTGGCGTGGCCGGTGAGGCTCTTCTGGCTGATGACGAACAGTGGTGCGCCGTCAGACCGCCCCAGCGAGGCGGCCAGCCGCTCGTGCAGCTCGGTCTCGTTGGGATCGTTGGCCAGCGTCGAGGTGTCGTGCTTGGAGATCACCGCGATGTCGTCGGCACCCACACCCAGCTTGGCCAGCGAACGGGCCAGCACCGACTCCCGGCCGCCGCGCCCGGCCCCCAGCGCCCCCAGTCCCGGCGCCGGGATCGAGGTGTGCACACCGTCGGCGAAGGACTGTGCGTAGCCGACCACGGCCAGCACCGGCAGACCCATCCGGACGGCCAGGTCGCCGCGGGCCAGCAGGATGGTGCCACCACCCTCGGCCTCCAGGAATCCCAGCCGGCGACGGTCGTTGGCGCGGGAGAACTTCGAGTCGCTGATGCCCTTGGCGCGCATCATCTCGGTGTCGGCGGTGGCCGCCATGTCACCGAAGCCGATGACCGCCTCCAGCGTCAGGTCGTCGAAGCCGCCGGCCACCACCAGCTCGGCCTTGCCGAGGCGGATCTTGTCCACACCCTCCTCGACCGAGACCGCCGCGGTGGCACAGGCACCCACCGGGTGCACCATCGCGCCGTACCCGCCGACGTAGGACTGCATCACGTGGGCGGCAACGACGTTGGGCAGCACCTCCTGCAGGATGTCGTTCGGCTTGGCGCGGCCCAGCAGGTTGCCGTGATACATCGTCTGCATCGAGGTCATCCCACCCATGCCGGTGCCCTGGGTACTGGCCACCAGGCTCGGGTGCACCCACCGCATCAACTCCGAGGGGGTGAAGCCCGAGGACAGGAACGCGTCGACGGTGGCGACGATGTTCCACAGCGCGACCCGGTCGATCGAGGTCGCCATGTCCTGGCTGATGCCCCACACCGTGGGGTCGAACCCGGTCGGGATCTGGGCGCCCACCGTTCGCGACAGCTTGGTCTTGCGCGGCACCCGGATCTCGGTGCCCGCCTTGCGGATCACCTCCCAGTCACCGGAACCCTCGACGGGCCGGGCCACGGTGTGCTCCGGGTCGAACTGAACGAACGCCCGCGCGTCGGCCTCGCTGGAGACCACGAACCGGAAGTCCTTGTCCAGGAACACACTGACCAGCAGCGGCGAGGCGTGATCGGGATCGATCGCGCCGTCGTCGACGAACTCGCGGATACCGCACCGCGAGACCACCTCGTCGTGATACCGCTCGACGAGCTCGGATTCGTCCACCAGATCACCGGATTCGGTGTCGTACCAACCGGGTTGGGGATCGTCCTCCCACTTGATCAGACCGGTGGTCCAGGCCAGCTCCAACACCCCCGCTGCGGACAGCTCGTTGTCCACCTCCATCTGGAAGCGGGTCCGCGAGGAACCGTAGGGGCCGAGCTCGGCGCCACCGACGATGACGACCAGGTCGGCGGGATCCACGTCGAGGTCCGCCCACTCCGGAGCCGGGGCTGCGAGGTGCGGCCGCGGCGGTGACGGAAGCGCGGCGACCAGCGCTGCGTCGGCTTCCTCGTCGGCGTCGTCCTCGGCCGGGGCGAGAGCCTGCTCGCGAGCCTTGGTGGCCAGCTCGGCGAGGTCCAGCTCGGCCTCGGCCAGGCCGCCGGTCAGATCGGCCTGCACCGGTTCGCGAGCGGCGGCGACCTTGGTCTCGACGTCGCAGAGGTCCAACAACATGGCGGCCATCTGCTCGGTGGAATAGGTGGTGACCCCGGCCTCTTCGACCGCGTCGACGATGACGTCGTTGTGGCCCATCAGCCCGGTGCCCCGGGTCCAGCCGATCAGGGCGTGTGCGAGGCTGACCCGCTGCGCCCAGGACGACTCGGCCTTCCACCGCGACACCACCGCATCCAGTGCCGACTTCGACTCGCCGTAGGCGCCGTCACCGCCGAACATGCCGCGGTTGGGTGAGCCGGGCAGCACCACGTGCAACCGAGCGGCGATATCGCGATCGGCGCTGATGTGCGACAGGCCGGCGATGAGCCGCTGAACGGCCCACAGCAGCACCTTCATCTCCATCTCGGCACGCGAACCGGCCTCGGACAGGTCGCCACCCACCCGCGGAGCCGCGAACGGGAACAGCAGCGTCGGGGTCAGCGCATCCTTGAGATGGATCGACTTGGGCCCCAGGCTCTCGGTCTGTTCGGTGCCGACCCACTCCACCAGCGCATCGATGTCGTTGTAGGAGGCCATGTTCGCCGGCACCACCCACAGCTTGGCGCCGAAGCGGGCGTTGTCGCGGTAGAGGTTGCGGTAGAACTCCAGCCGGCCGTCGTCGAGACGTGAGGTGGTCGCCACCACGGTGGCCCCACCGTCGAGCAGCTGGGCCACAACCGAGGCCGCGATGGAGCCCTTCGACGCACCGGTCACCACGGCGACCTCGTCGACGTAGCAGCCCTTGCCCGGGTTCTCCGCGCCGGCCGCGGCCCGGGCGAACAGCGATGCGTGCACGTTGCGCCCGGCGGCCAGAGCCTTGCCCTGCCAGTAGGTGGCCTGCGTGCCGACCACGTGACCGGCCCCCTCGAACCGCTCGGACAGCCGGGGCCACTGCGCGTCGACGTCGCCCTCGTCCATCAGCCAGATCTTGACCAGATCCTCACGGGCGCTGGCCCACCGGTCGTCGAACAGCACCGCCTTGCGACCGTCGAACGACGGCGCCACCAGGCGTGGCCAGTCCGAGCCGAGCTCGGCGGTGACCAGGTCGATCAGTTCGGCGTCGGCGGCGGTCTCGGGGGTCACCAGCGGACCGCCCAGACCCAGCTCGTCGAGGATGGTGCGGGCCGCCGAGGCCAGCACGCCGTCGGGTCCGGTGACCTTCTCGGCGAACTCGCCGAGCGCCGCGGAGTCCACGACTCCGCCGCCGGCACCGCCGGCCGACGGCAGCGACACCGGCACACCCTGGCGGGCGCCGACCGCGGCGACCGCGGCGTCGATCACCTTGTCGACACCGGCGGCATCGGCCAGTGCGCCGTCGTGCAGGCCACCCAGTGCGCCACCACGCACGCTGGACCCCTCCCGGGTGCCCAGTGCGACCTCGACGGTGACGTGCTTGGCCCAGCCGTCGCCGAGTTCCCAGGTCTTCTTGACCCGCTCGGTGATGTAGGCCGGCCGCTTGCCGGACGGCCCGAGGACCGTGCGCAGCTGGTCGTTGATCGAATCGGAGAGCACCGGACCGAACGGCTTGTAGGTGCGCGCCAGCTTGGTGACCTGCCCCTTGAGCCCGGCCAGGTCGGCTTCCGCGGCGCCGTCGATGGCGCCGAGGTTCAGCTCCGAGCCGAGGTCGACGAGCATCTGGTTACGCCGCGAGGACGCACCGTCGGTGATGGACTCGATGGAGTCCAGCGGCTCGATCTGGTCGATCCGGATCTTGGCCGACAGCGCGATCAGCGCCATGGTGGCATCGGCCGCGTCGAACGACAGGTCATCCGGGCGCGGCCCGGCGGAAGCAGCCGCCGGTGCGGGGGCGGCCGGAGCCGCAGCCACCGGGGCCGCCTCGGCCATCGCCGGCGGGGCATCCGCGGCGGGCGCTGCCGGCGCCTCGTCGGCGAAGTCCGGTTCCGGGTCGGTGTCGGTGGCGAACAGCACCGGAGCGTCCCGCTCGGCGTTGAGCACCTCGGTGGTGTTGTGCGAGTACTCCGGCAGCTTGAGCGTGTTGGTCGCCAGGCCCGCGACGGTCGGCGCGGACTTCACGCCGATCTCGACGAACCGCTCGACGCCCAGGCCGCCCGCGGCCTCTTCGATGAACAGCAGGTCCTGGGTCTCGATCCAACGCACCGGGCTGGCGAACTGCCAGGCCAGCAGCTCGATGACGACCTTGCGGCACAGGTCCGAGGCACGCTCGTTACGCCAGGTGTCGTAGTCGGCCAGGATCTCGTCGAGCGGCTCGGCGGGCACCAGGTCGCGGATCTCCTGGATGAAGTCGCGATCCAGGGTGAACGGCCGCGGAACCAGGTTGGGGATGTAGCGCCCGATCAGCAGGTCGGGATCCTGGCCGCGCGGCATGACACGCTCGAGGGCGCGGCGGAAGTCGGCGACACCGACCCGCAGCACCGAGGAGTGGAACGGCACGTCGATGCCGGGAACCAGGATGAACGACCGCTTGCCGCCGCTGATCTCGCGGCGCCGTTCGACCTCCTCCTCGAGCGCCTCCAGGCCGGCGACGGTGCCGGCGATGGCGTACTGCGAGCCGCGCAGGTTGAAGTTGACGATCTCCAGGAATTCTCCGGTGCGCTCGGAGATCTCGGCGACGAAGGACTTCACCTCGGCGTCGGGAAGGTCGATCTGCGACGGGCGGATGGCAGCCAGCCGGTAGTTCGACCGGCCCGACGCGTCGCGCGGCACGATGTCGTGCATCTTGGAGCCGCGGTGGAACACCACCTCGAGCAGCGCCTCGAGCTCGTAGACCCCGGACACGCAGGCCAGCGCGGTGTACTCGCCGACCGAATGGCCGCACGCGATGGCGCCCTCGACGAACGCGCCCTGCTCACGCATCTCGGCCACCTGGGCGGCGGCCACGGTGGCCATCGCCACCTGGGTGAACTGGGTCAGGTAGAGCACGCCCTCGGGATGGTGGTAGTGCACACCGGAGGCGATCAGGCTGGTCGGGTTGTCGCGCACCACGTGCAGCACCGAGAAGCCCAGCGTCTCGCGGGTGAACTTGTCCGCCGAGTCCCACACCTTGCGGGCGGCCTTCGACCGGGCCCGCACATCCATGCCCATCCCCTTGGACTGGATGCCCTGGCCGGGGAATGCGTAGACGGTCTTCGGCGCGGCCAGCTGGGCCGTCGCCGACATCACCAGCTCCGAGCCGACCCGGGCGGCGACCTCGACGATCTCGGCGCCGCGGTCGATGCCGACCCGGTCGACGCGGAACTCGATCTCGTCACCGGGCAGCACCATCCCGAGGAACCGCGAGGTCCAGCCCACCAGGCGGGCCGGCGGGGTGGCCCGGCCGTCCGTGGCGGTGACCGCGTGCTGCGCGGCGGCCGACAGCCACATCCCGTGCACGATGGGCTGTTTGAGGCCGGCCAGCAGTGCGGCGGCCCGATCGGTGTGGATGGGGTTGTGATCGCCGGAGACCACCGCGAACGCGCTCATGTCGACCGGGGCGTTGACCACGACGTCGCGACGCCGGCGGCGCGGGGTGTCGGTGGCGTTGTCGGTCATCGCGCCGCCCGCCCGCGGCGGGTCGGTCAACGCGGCGGCACCGGTGCGGCCGCGGATCGCGAAGCGCTCCTCGAGGACGGCCAGCGGCGTGCCGGGCTCGTCTGCGGCGGCGATGGTCACACGCACCGGGACGACGCGGCCGACCTCGGTGTCGGTGGCCGCCGAAGCCGTTGCGGTGACGACCAGTTCGGCCTCGCTGTCGGGCATGGCGCCCAGCAGATGCGCCGCGTGATCGAGGTGGACCAGGCTGAGCAGACCCTCCACGACCGGGAAGTTGTCCGCGGTGACGGCCGAGCCGATGGCCGAGAACACCGCCGGCCAGCACAGTCCGACCAGGGTGTCGGGCACCAGGGTCAACCCGGGGGCCAGGGGTGCGCCGAACGTGGCGGTGACGCCGGTGTGGTCGGCGACCTTCTCGGGGTCCCACTGCACGGTCACCGTGGAGGTGTTGTCCTCGACCGGCGGAAGCGAATCCGGACCGTCGACACCGGCGGCGATGGCCAGCACGGCACGCATCGCCGTGGAGGCGTCCTCGACCGTCACGATCGGCATGCCGCCGTCGACGGTCGCCGAGGGCAGCGTGAATCGGATGTCGATCCAGATGTCGGACAGCGGCACGCTCAGCGTGATGCTCCCATCCGGGACCAGCTCCAGCCGGGCGCCGGTGTTCGGGTGGGTGGCGCTCGGCTTGCCGGGCACGTCATTGACCTGCCACTCCGTCGGTGCACCGATCCGGTGCACCGGGTTGATGGCGGTGCGCCCGGCCCACAGCACGTCCGGCGAGTCGAGCACGACCGCCAGCGGGCCGGCGACGTCGGCGCGGGCCTGGCGGCGCGAGACCACCGGCACCGGCTGGGTGCCGTCGGCGACGACACGGTCGGTGATCGCCTGCTCGAACCGGTCGAGCAGCTCGCCGACGGGTTCGTCGACCCGGGTGATCCCGGCTACGGCCTGGGTTCCGGGGATGATGCAGACCTGATCGGCGCGGTAGCGGGCGTCGTGCGCCTGCCACAGCGAGTCGCTGCGCCACCAGCGCCGGACGTCCTTGTCGATGACCGGGACGAAGTTGACCGGCTTGCCCGGCTTCTTGCACAGCGTGACGAAGAACGGCACATCGGCCGGATGCAGCCGGACCGTCTCGGCGTCCGGATAACGCCCCAGCAGGGCGGTGAGCGCAGTGTCGGGATCGTCGAGCAGCGCGTCACCCTCGCCGGCGAACAGCGATTCGATCGAACCGGAGTCCTTCTCGTGCAGCCGGGCCTCGGTGCGCTCGAGCATCGCCGCGAAGCGCTCCCGCCACGTCTCGGCCAGCCACGGGCTCCCCGGGACCAGGGTGTCGGCGGTGCTGTCGCCCTCGCCGATGGCCAGCTCGACATAGCGACGCAGCCACTGCAGGTAGGTCATCTCCCCGACGTCGCCGAAGTAGGGCTTGGCGGTGTCGGCCATCGCCGCGATGATCTCGTCGCGGCGCTCGGCCACGGCGTCGGCGTCGC
>JAXHTL010000100.1:0-16796 GCA_034190095.1 Actinomycetota bacterium | reverse complement strand
ACCGCGTCGATCGGCCCCAGCACCCCGACCATCTCCCGGTTCAGGCCCGGGTCGGTGTTCAGCGCCTCAGCGATGCCGTCCAGCGTCGCGTACAGCAGTTCTTCGGCATCGTCGGAGTCCGTGCCCCGAGCGCTTCCGCCCATGGTGTTGGTGTAGTTCTTCATCCGCTTCTCGCACCTTCTTCAGTTGTCGTCGCACGGCAGGCCGGGATGCATCCGCAGCACACCCCCGGCTGCGGCCACACCGGCACAACGTAGCCACACGCCACGGTCGGGCGGCAGCGCCGAGTGCCACCGGTTCCGGGGACCTAAGACCCTTCCCGGCGACGCGGCCGGCTCCGCGACGCCGAAACGGCATTCCGGCAGCGAAAGTGCGAGTAGACGCGTGCTGGAATGCCAGTTCGGCGCCTCGGAGCTCAGCGCGGACCGAACTGGCGGTCGCCCGCGTCGCCGAGGCCGGGCACGATGTAGGCGATGTCGTTGAGCCCCGCATCGATCGTCGCGGTGATCAACCGGACCTCGGGAGCCGTTTTCTCGAGCGCGGCAATACCTTCGGGCGCCGCCACCACACAGATCACGGTGATGTCGACGGCATCGCGGGCGTAGAGCAACTCGAGCGTGTGCACCATCGATCCGCCGGTGGCCAGCATCGGGTCCAGCACCATCACCGGCTGGGCACTCAGGTCCTCGGGCAGCGACTCCAGGTACGGCATCGGCTGATGGGTGTCCTCGTTGCGGGCAACCCCGACGAACCCGACCCGGGCCTCGGGTATCAACGCGTGGGCCTGCTCGACCATGCCGAGCCCGGCACGCAGCACCGGAACCAGCAGCGGCGGCTTGGCAAGCCGCGTACCGGCCGTCTCGGCCAGCGGGGTACGCACCGCGATGATGTCGGTCTCGAGCTCGCGGGTGGCCTCGTAGACGAGCATCATCGTCAGGTCACGCAGCGCGGCGCGGAACGCGGCATTGTCGGTGCGCTCGTCGCGCAGTGTGGTCAGCCGCGCAGCGGCCAGCGGGTGGTCGACAACGCGCACATCCATGGATTCCGACCTTATCCCGTCATCCACCGGTGTTGCCGCCTGACCGGCCCCGACGTCACCGCGTCCCCCGATCGGCGGAGCGCACGTTCCTCCACCGCATGGCCCGTTCAACCGACTGCCCCGCAGCAGCGGACGCGGCACTGTAATGGTGTCGGCGCACACGCCGGCCCAAAGATTGAGGAACTCTCAGTAGGAGAACCCATGAACAGCACTCTCACCCGTCGAATCGGCCGGTACATCGCGATCCCGGCGGTCAGCCTGGGCATCCTGGCCGGCGGAGGTGCAGCCGCAGCGGCGGTGGCCAACGCCGCACCCCCACCGCCGAACCACCCCGGGCCGGTTGCGGCGGTCGTCGGACCGCCTGCTCCGCACCCGCCGGTTCTGGCGCCGCATCCGGGGCCACCGCCGCCGCCCCCGCCGCGGATCTGAGGTCCCGGCCGCACCCGGGGGAACCGACCGCGGCCTCGCGGCGTCGTAATTCATATGCCCGTCCCCCTGTCCGCCGACACCGACGCCCTCCGCGGCTACGGTTCCGCGTCCGCGGGGCACGCGGCCGACCTGCGGGCGGCAGCAGCCCGGCTGGATCGCGTCGGCGCCGACGCGACCGTGTTCGGTCCGGTCGGCGCGGTATTCCTGGCCGCGCTGAGGCGCGCCGTGGCGCGCGAGACCGAAACCCTGGGCGGGTTGAGCCGCACGGTGACCGAGTCGATGGTGGCCGCGCACGGGTCAGCGCAGGCCTACGAGGTCGCCGACGGAGTCGCCGGAGACCGCATCGCCGGCGGCTGGTGATGCCGACTGGTCTGGTCAGCACCCTGGCCGCGCCGATCCGGCGGCTGCAGGCGCTGGTCGGGCCGGGCTGGTCGGCCGACCCCGCCACGGATCCGGTGACTGCGCTGGCAAGCGTGCGGGCCGGGCTGGCCGATACCGCGGCGGCGGCCGGGAGGGCATGGGGCGCCGCTGCGGCGGGCTGGTCGGGAGCCGGCGCCGAGGCCGCCGCCGGCTTCGCCGCGTCGACCAGGTCGGCCATCGATGACGCCGCCGACCGCACAGGGCGCCTCGGAACAGTCGCCGGGGACGCCGGGGCGGCGGTGGCGCATGCTCGGCGGCGACTGCAGGACATTCTCGACGAGTTCGAGGCGACCGCGGCCGCGCTGGAACCCCGCATCGACTCGCCGGGGGTCGCCCGTCAGCTGTTGTCGGAGGCGCGTGAGGCGCTGGGGCGGGCCGTGGCGGTGATCGAGCACCTGCTCGCCGAGCTCGACGGACACGTTGCCACGCTGGACGCCGACCGACCGGTGCCCACCACCCCGGCGGGCACCGGCGGATCGGGCTGGGGCGGCGCAGCAGCGGGCCCGGCTGTGCCCGGCACCGGTCTGCCACCCGCTGCAGGCAGCCCCGGGTTGTCCGGCGGCTGGTCCGGACTCGCCGAGCCTGCGTCCTTCGGCCAGCCCGGCGACGCCGCCATCCCGGACGCGGCGAGCTTCGGCGAGGGCGTCGAGGTGCGCCTGCCCGACGGCAGCGTGGTGCTGGCCCCCAACGCGGTGGCCGCCGACGCCGTCCGCCACGCCCTCACCCAGCTCGGTGTGCCCTACCACTGGGGCGGCACCACGCCGGGTGTCGGCCTGGACTGCTCCGGCCTGACACAGTGGGCCTATCACGAAGCCGGACTGAACATCCCGCGGCTGGCCCAGGAACAGGACATCGGGGCGGCCGTCGCCCCGGGTGCGTTGCGTCCGGGTGATCTGGCGGTCTGGGACGGTCACGTCGCGATGGTCGTCGGAAACGGCACGATGATCGAGGCGGGGGACCCGGTGAAGCTGTCGCCGATCCGGACCTCCAACGCCGGTCAGGGCTTCCAGGGCTTCTGGCGGCCCACCGCGTAGCCGGACGCGCGGTGCCTGGCCGAACGTCGGCACCCGGTAGCTAGGCTGTGCCGCATGGCTGCTGACATCGTGCCCATCCAGCTCAAGCTGACGAAGGGCGACGTGTACACGTTGTGGGCCCCGCGGTGGCGCGCCGAAGGCGACGAGTGGGAGGCCTTCCTCGGCAAGGACGAGGACTTCTACGTGTTCGACTCCGTTGCCGACCTGGTGGCGTTCGTGCGCACCGACAGCGACAACGACCTGGCCGATCACCCTGCCTGGGAGAAGCTCACCGCGGCCAACGCCCACACGCTGGTCCCCTCCGACAAGCACTCGCACGACCTGGTGGGATTCGAGGAACTGCTCGCCGAGAAGCCCACCGAGGACAGCGTGGCCGCGCTGCTCGGCGCGCTGGCCGTGGTGTCGTCGATCGGGTCGGTGTGCGAGCTGCCCGCGGTGACCAAGTTCTTCAACGGCAACCCGGTGCTCGGCACCGTCGGCGGCGGTGTCGAGGCGTTCGCCGGCCGGGCCGGCCGCAAGCGCTGGGCCGAGATCGAGAAGATCATCGCCTCCGGCTGGGACAACGTTCTCGGCGCCATCGACGACATCACCTCCACCCCGGACGTCGACCGCGCCGCCGCCGAGAAGGCCCAGGCCGAACTCGATGAGCCGGCGCCGGAGCCCGAGGAGGAGGACGAGGTCGTGATCGACGACGTCGTCGACACCGAGGAGGAATCCGACGATCTCACCGCCGCGGCCCAGGAGCGGGTGCTGGGCAGCGACGAGGACTTCTGGCAGCGCGTCGGCATCGACCCGGTGCGCTTGATGACGAGCGCCGGAACCCTGTTCACGCTGCGCTGCTACCTGGACGACCAGCCGATCTTCCTCGGCCGCAACGGCCGCATCAGCGTCTTCGGATCCGAGCGTGCGCTGGCCCGCTACCTGGCCGACGAGCACGACCACGACCTGTCGGACCTGGCCACCTACGACGACATCCGCACCGCGGCCACCGACGGCTCGTTGCGTATCGAGGTCACCGACGACAACGTCTACGTGCTCACCGGCATCGCCGACGACCTCGCCGAAGGCCCCGAAGCCCTGGACCGAGACCAGCTGGAGCTGGCCGTCGAGCTGGTGCGCGACATCGGCGACTACGCCGAAGAGGCCAGCGTCGAGACCAAGCTCGCCCCCGACACCCCGCTGGGCCGGGTCATCGCCCACGTGCTCGACCCCGAGTCCAACGGCCGGCCCAGCAGCGGCCCCTACGCCGACGCGGTGGCCGAGTGGGAGTCGCTGGAGTCGTTCGTCGAGTCCCGCCTGCGCCAGGAGTAGCCCCCACCCGGCGGCCGCATCGCCGCACTGCCGCGACGGACGTGGGTCGCCGGGTCGGTGGCGAGCGTGCGCGAAGTCGGTCGCGAGCCCGGCGTGTCGGCTGCAGACACGCACGGTCGCGCCAGAGGCGCACGAGGCGCAGACAGCTAGCCGATGAGGACTGCGTAGCGGGGTTTGATCACCTCGTCGATGATCGCCAACCGCTCGTCGAAGGCGATGAACGCCGACTTCATCGCGTTGATGGTGAACCGCTCCAGATCGCTCCAGCCGTAGCCGAACGCCTCGACCAGGCGCAGCATCTCCAGGCTCATCGAGGTGTCGCTCATCAACCGGTTGTCGGTGTTGACCGTGACCCGGAAGCGCAGCCGGGCCAGCCGGTCGAACGGGTGCTCGGCGATGCTGGCCACCGCACCGGTCTGCACATTGGAGCTCGGACACATCTCGAACGGAATCCGCTTGTCGCGCAGCAGCGCTGCGAGCCGGCCAAGCCGCGGGGTGCCGTCGGCGCCGAGTTCGATGTCGTCGACGATGCGCACCCCGTGGCCCAGCCGGTCGGCCCCGCAGAAGGCGATCGCCTCGTGGATCGACGGCAGCCCGAACGCCTCGCCGGCGTGGATGGTGAACCGCGCGTTGTTGCCGCGCATGCACTCGAAAGCGTCGAGATGCCGGGTGGGCGGATGGCCGGCCTCGGCGCCGGCGATGTCGAAGCCGACCACCCCCTTGTCCCGGAACCGGATCGCCAACTGGGCGATCTCCAGCGACCGCGCCGCATGCCGCATCGCGGTCACCAGGCAGCGCACCACGATCGGGTGCCCGTCGGCCGCGGCGGCCTTCTCGCCGTCGGCGAACCCGGCCAGCACCGCGTCGACCACCGCGTCCAGCGACAGTCCACCGTCGATGTGCAGCTCGGGGGCGAACCGGATCTCGGCGTAGACGACGTTGTCGCGGGCGAGGTCCTCGACGCATTCGTAGGCGACGCGGTGCAGTGCGTCCGGGGTCTGCATGACGCCCACGGTGTGGGCGAACGGCTCGAGGTAGCGCTCCAGCGAGCCGCTGTGCGCCGCGGTGCGGAAGAACGTCGCGAGCTCGTCGACGTCGGTCTCGGGCAACTGGTCGTAGCCGTACTGCCCGGCCAGCTCCAGCACCGTCGACGGCCGCAGGCCACCGTCGAGGTGATCGTGCAGCAGTGCCTTGGGCGCCTGTCGGATGGTCTCCAGCGTCAACGGTGTGGTCACGGAATCCTCCTCGAACTGACTACGTGCCGATCCGGTCGATGACGAGCGGACGCACGCCGGGGGGCCGGTCCCCGACGGTCCACGCGCCGTCGAGTTCCGACAATGCTGCCCCGAAACGCTCGGGCGTGTCGGAATAGAGGGTGAACAGCGGCTCCCCGGCGGCGACGGGTTCACCCGGGCGGCGGTGGATACGCATGCCCGCACCGAACTGCACCTGCTCACCCGGCATCGAACGGCCCGCTCCGAGCCGCCACACCGCAAGCCCCACCGCCATCGCGTCGATGTCACCCATGGTGCCACTTCTCGGCGCGGTGATCGTTTCGTTGTGGGTGCCGAGCGGCAGCCCGTCGGGCCGCAGCGACGCCACCTCCCCGCCCTGGGCCGCGACCAGCGAGCGGAACCGGTCCATCGCGGTTCCGTCGCGCAGGGTCTGGGCCGGATCCACCGCGTCGAGGCCGGCGGCGTCGAGCATCTCCCGGGCCAGTGCCAGGGTCAGCTCGACGACGTCGTCGGGGCCACCGCCGGAGAGCACCTCCAGTGATTCGACGACCTCGACCGCGTTGCCGACCGCCCGCCCCAGCGGCACCTCCATGTCGGTGAGCAGCGCGCGTGTGGCCAGACCGTGCTCGGCGCCCAGCTCGACCATGGTGCGGGCCAGCGCACGGGATTCGGCCTCGGTGGCCAGGAACGCACCCGACCCGACCTTGCAGTCCAGGATCAGCGCCCGGGTGCCCTCGGCGATCTTCTTGCTCATGATCGAGCTCGCGATCAACGGCAGCGACTCGGTGGTGGCGGTGACATCGCGCAACGCATAGATCTTGCGGTCGGCGGGTGCCAGCTCGCCGGCCGCGAAGATCGCCGCCCCGAGTTCGCAGAGTTGTTGGCGGATCTGTTCTTTGGTGATCTCGGCGGTGAACCCGGGGATCGACTCCAGCTTGTCCAGGGTGCCGCCGGTGTGGCCGAGGCCGCGCCCGGCCGCCTGGGGCACCGCACCGCCACAGGCCATCACCACCGGCACCAGCGGGATGGTGATCTTGTCCCCCACCCCGCCGGTGGAGTGTTTGTCCACCAGTGCCAACGGCCGGCCGTCGGCGGTGCGGCGCAGCCCGGTGAAGTCCAGCCGCTCCCCCGAGTCGATCATCGCCGCGGTCCAGCGGGCGATCTCGGCGGTGGTCATGCCACGCAGGAAGACCGCCATCAGCAACGCCGACATCTGCGCCTCGGCGATCCTGCCGTGGGTGTAGGCGTCGATCACCCAGTCGATGGCGCCGTCGGAGAGCACGCCGCCGTCGCGTTTGACCCTGATCACCGACGGAGCGTCGAAGGCGACATCAGGTCCGGGTGCACTCACGGCGCCACCCGGGCCAGATCGTCGGGCCCGAACGCATCGGGCAGCAGGTCGGCGAGCCGGCGCGGCCCAGAGGGATGGTCGATCAACAGGTCGGGTCCGCCGTGCTCGAGCAGCACCTGACGGCAGCGTCCGCAGGGCATCAGGGCCTCGCCCGCGGCATCGACGACCGCCACCGCGCGCAGCCGCCCACCGCCGGAGGAATGGAGTGCGCAGACCACAGAACACTCCGCACAGAGACCTAGGCCATATGAGACATTCTCCACATTGCACCCGACCACCGTTCGATGATCGTCGGTCAGCGCCGCAGCCCCCACCGGGAACCGCGAATACGGCGCATAGGCACTTCGCGAAACCTCAATCGCTCTGTCCCGCAGAGCTTTCCAGTCGATATCAGCTGTCACGACTGACTCACCGGCCACTTTTCTGAATGCATTCCGAAACCCCGTCCGCCGACCCGGCTTCCTAGATAGGTCAACCTAACTTCGCGCTGCTGACGCCCTCATCGGCTCCACGCTAGTTCGATTAGCAGTAAAACTGGGTTTAGAGTCGCCCCGAGGTTTGGGGCAGCGGGTCAGGGCTGCGCCTGTTGGGGACCAGCCGTGCAGCCCCCGCCCCGAGCGTCCACCGATGGCGTTGGAGGCCAGATGAGCACTCAGACACCGAGTCTGACAGGAAGCGGGGCGACGCCTGCTCCGCGACCGCGTCGGCGTACCTTCTACCGTGGCGATCCGGGTATGTGGTCGTGGGTGCTGCACCGCATCACCGGCGCGACGATCTTCTTCTTCCTGTTCGTCCACGTGCTCGACACCGCGCTGGTGCGGGTCAGCCCCGAGGCCTACAACGCGGTCATCGACACCTACAAGACCCCGATCGTCGGGCTGATGGAGATCGGCCTGGTCGCCGCGGTGCTCTACCACGCACTCAACGGGGTCCGCATCATCCTCGTCGACTTCTGGCACCAGGGGCCCCGCCACCAGAAACGGATGCTGTGGGTCGTCGCCGGCGTCTGGCTGGCCGTGATGATCCCCGCCTTGGGAATCATCGGCATGCACATGGCGGAGAGGTTCCTGTGAGCACCACAGCCCGGGGCGAGAACCCCTACGACCACATCAGTGACCGCGGCGGCCCCGCCCCGGTCATGCAGACCAGCTACGACCGGCCCGCCGGCCTGGACAATCCGCGCGCCAAACGGCGCGGCAGCGGCATGCCCAACTTCGAGAAGTACACCTGGCTGTTCATGCGCTTCTCCGGTGTGGCGCTGATCTTCCTGGTGCTGGGCCACCTGTTCATCGGCCTGATCTGGGACGGCGGTGTCTACCGCATCGACTTCAACTACGTCGCCCAGCGGTGGGCCTCGCCGTTCTGGCAGACCTGGGACCTGCTGATGCTGTGGCTGGCCCAGCTGCACGGCGGCAACGGCATGCGCACGATCATCGCCGACTACAGCCGCAAGGACTCCACCAAGTTCTGGCTCAACACGTTGCTGGCGCTGTCGATGGCCTTCACGCTGGTATTGGGCACCTATGTGCTGCTGACCTTCGACGCGACGATCTCTTGACCGGGAGCCTGACATGATTGTTGAACATCGCCACGACGTCGTCATCGTCGGCGCGGGTGGCGCGGGCATGCGCGCCGCCGTCGAGGCCGGCCCCCGGGCCCGCACCGCGGTCCTGACCAAGCTGTACCCGACCCGGTCGCACACCGGCGCCGCCCAGGGCGGCATGTGCGCGGCGCTGGCCAACGTCGAGGAAGACAACTGGGAGTGGCACACCTTCGACACCGTCAAGGGCGGCGACTACCTCGCCGACCAGGACGCCGTCGAGATCATGGCCAAGGAGGCCATCGACGCGGTGCTCGACCTCGAGAAGATGGGGATGCCGTTCAACCGCACCCCCGAGGGCCGCATCGACCAGCGCCGGTTCGGCGGGCACACCCGCGACCACGGCAAGGCCCCGGTGCGCCGGGCCTGCTACGCCGCCGACCGCACCGGCCACATGATCCTGCAGACGCTCTACCAGAACTGCGTCAAGCACGACGTCGAGTTCTACAACGAGTTCTACGCCCTCGACATCGCCTTGACCCAGACCCCGTCCGGCCCGGTGGCCACCGGCGTCATCGCCTACGAGCTGGCCACCGGCGACATCCACGTCTTCCACGCCAAGGCGATCGTGTTCGCCACCGGCGGGTCGGGCCGGATGTACAAGACCACCTCCAACGCGCACACCCTGACCGGTGACGGACTGGGCATCATCTTCCGCAAGGGACTTCCGCTGGAGGACATGGAGTTCCACCAGTTCCACCCGACCGGTCTGGCCGGGCTGGGCATCCTGATCTCCGAGGCCGTGCGCGGCGAGGGCGGCCGGCTGCTCAACGGCGACGGCGAGCGCTTCATGGAACGCTACGCCCCCACCATCGTCGACCTGGCACCGCGCGACATCGTCGCGCGCTCCATGGTTCTCGAGGTGCTCGAGGGCCGCGGCGCCGGGCCGAACAAGGACTACGTCTACATCGACGTGCGCCACCTCGGTGAGGACGTGCTGGAGTCCAAGCTGCCCGACATCACCGAGTTCGCCCGCACCTACCTCGGCGTGGACCCGGTCAAGGAACTCGTCCCGGTCTATCCGACCTGTCACTACGTGATGGGCGGGATCCCGACCACGGTCAACGGTCAGGTGCTCGCCGACAACACCACGGTGGTGCCCGGCCTCTACGCCGCCGGCGAATGCGCATGCGTGTCGGTGCACGGCGCCAACCGGCTGGGCACCAACTCGCTGCTCGACATCAACGTCTTCGGCCGCCGCGCGGGCATCGCCGCGGCGAACTACGCGCTGGGGCACGACTTCGTCGAGCTGCCGGACAACCCGGCCGCCATGGTGGTCGGCTGGGTCGGCGACATCCTCTCCGAGCACGGCAACGAACGCGTCGCCGACATCCGTGGCGCCCTGCAGCAGTCGATGGACAACAACGCCGCGGTGTTCCGCACCGAGGAGACGCTCAAGCAGGCCCTGACCGACATCCACGCACTCAAGGAGCGGTATGCGCGGATCTCGGTGCACGACAAGGGAAAGCGGTACAACAGCGACCTGCTCGAGGCCATCGAGCTGGGCTTCCTGCTGGAGCTGGCCGAGGTGACGGTCGTCGGGGCGCTGAACCGCAAGGAATCCCGCGGCGGACACGCCCGCGAGGACTACCCGAACCGCGACGACACCAACTACATGCGCCACACCATGGCCTACAAGGTTCCCGGTCCGGAGAGCGAGACCAGCGGGGACACCATCAAGGCCCCGGGCCTGCTCGCCGACATCCGGCTGGACTATAAACCCGTCGTGCAGACGCGGTACGAACCGATGGAACGGAAGTACTGATGAAGCCCGACGAGCGCTTGCGCGAGGAGAAGAAGTGACGATCGCACCCGAGGTCGATACCCAGGATCCCGAACTGCCGCCGGTGCCCGAGGGCGCGGTGATGGTGACATTGAAGATCGCGCGGTTCAACCCCGACGACCCGGACTCCGCCGGCTTCCAGAGCTTCCGGGTTCCCTGCCTGCCCACCGACCGGCTGCTCAACCTGCTGCACTACGCCAAGTGGTACCTCGACGGGACGCTGACGTTCCGCCGGTCGTGCGCCCACGGCGTGTGCGGCTCGGATGCGATGCGCATCAACGGAGTCAACCGGCTGGCGTGCAAGGTGCTGATGCGCGACATGCTGCCCAAGAACCCGGACAAGCAGCTCACCATCACGATCGAGCCGATCCGCGGCCTGCCGGTGGAGAAGGACCTCGTCGTCGACATGGAGCCGTTCTTCGACGCCTACCGCGCGATCAAGCCCTACCTGATCACCACCGGCAACCAGCCCACCCGCGAACGGATCCAGAGCCAGACCGACCGGGCCCGCTACGACGACACCACCAAGTGCATCCTGTGCGCGTGCTGCACCACCAGCTGCCCGGTGTACTGGACCGAGGGCTCCTACTTCGGCCCCGCGGCGATCGTCAACGCCCACCGGTTCATCTTCGACTCGCGTGACGAGGGGGCCGCCGAGCGGCTCGACATCCTCAACGACGTGGACGGGGTGTGGCGCTGCCGCACCACCTTCAACTGCACCGAGTCCTGCCCGCGCGGCATCCAGGTCACCCAGGCGATCCAGGAGGTCAAGCGCGCGTTGATGTTCGCGCGCTGACCACCTGACCGTCACCCGGACCCGCGCGAAAACCCGGTGCCGGGCGCTAGCATCTTCCGGTGTCGGATGAGCCGGAAGACAATCGCGCGTCCCGTCTGCGGATACGCATCACCTCCAGCTTCGCCCTCGTCGGGCTGATCTACATCGGCTCGCTGATCGGGTACTGGTTGATCGGTGGCTCGTCCCCGGCGCTGGCCCCGGTGGACACCACCCCCGCACAGAACCCCGCGGTGTCGGTGTACATCAGCGACATCGACACCGGAGCCAACGAGCTCGACGTGAAGGTCCTGCTGATCCCACCGGCGGACCTGGTCGACCCGCAGCTCGGCGTGCTCGACACCGACGTGGTCGTCCGGCTCTACCCGTGGGTCGACATCGGCGAGATCGTCTTCGAGCAAGGACAGACACCGGCCACGGTGAAGGCGACGATCGAGGCCGCCGGGGATCCCGACAACTGGCCGTTCGACACCTACCGCACCGCCCCGATCCACGCCGACGCCATCGTGGGCACCGACGCCGGGGGACGCACCGTGGTGCCCGCCGAAGTCAGGTTCAGCGGCGGCATCACGAACTGGGATGTGCGTGCCGAACGCTCCGACGCTGCGCCCGAAGGCCAGATCGTGACGTTGCAGCGCAACCGCGGCACCCTGGCCTTCGACCTCGGCGTCATCCTGGTTCTGGTCGCGCTTCCGGCGCTGGCGCTGTTCGTCGCCATCGAGACGGTCACCGGCAAGCGGCAGTTCCTCCCACCGCTGACGACGTGGTTCGCCGCCATGCTGTTCGCCGTCGTCCCGCTGCGCAACTTCCTGCCCGGCGCCCCACCGCCGGGCGCGTGGATCGATCAGGCGGTCGTGCTGTGGGTGCTCATCGCGCTCGTGTCGGCGATGGGCCTCTACATCGTGTCCTGGTTCCGCCAGTCGCAGTGACCCGGCGGGTCAACCGGTGGTATCCGAGTCGGGAAGGCCCTGTTCGGCGGCGGCCACCTGCTCGCCGTAGTAGCGGACCACCACCGCGGCCGCCGCGGCGGCGGGGACGGCCAGGAAGGCGCCGATGACGCCGAACGCCGAGGCACCCAGCGTGACGGCCAGCAGCACGATCACCGGATGCAGGTTCATCGACTTCGACTGCAGCCAGGGCTGCAGCACGTTGCCCTCGAACTGCTGCACCGCCAGGATCAACCCCAGCACGATGAGAGCATTGACCGGCCCGTTGGCCACCAGCGCGATCAACACCGACAGCCCGCCGGCGACGAACGCACCGACGATCGGCACGAATCCGCCGATGAAGGTGATGATCGCCAGGGCATAGGCCAGCGGCACCCCCAGGATCACCAGCCCGATGCCAATCAGCACCGCGTCGACCAGACTGACCAGCGCCTGGGTCCGGATGAACCCGCCGAGCGTCGACCAGACCCGCCCGAGAAGCTCGACGACGTGCGGGCCGGCCGGCCTACCGACGTGCCGACGCAGCCAGGGCAGGAACCCCGGACCGTCTTTGAGCAGGAAGAACGTCACCACGACCGCGGTGAACACCGCGACCAGGGCCGAGGTCGCCGCCCCGACACCGGTGAACACCCCTGACGCGATCTGCGCACTGCTGGAACTCAATCGGTCGTTGACCGCCGCCACCGCCGAGTCGAGCTGTTCGGCGCTGATGTTCAACGGCGGCCCGCCGAGCCAGTCCCGCACCTGCACGACACCGGCCGATGCCTGTTGTGCCAGTTCGGTCGACTGCTCGACGATCGCCGGTGCGACGGCCGCGACCACCCCGGCGATCACGGCGGCGGCGAACACCAGTGTCAGCAGCACCGCCGCCGCCGCCGGCACGCCCTTGTCCCGCAGCCAGCGCACCGGCGGCCACAACACGGTGCACACGATCACCGCCAGCACCACGGGCAGGATGATCACCCAGGTCTTGGCCATCACCCAGCCCAGCACCCAGACCGCGGCGACGACCGCGATGAACTGCACCGCCACCAGAGCACTCGACCGGAGATGGGCGGCGTAGACCGCCCCGCGCGTCCTGTCTTCCACGTCTGCCCGGTTACCCGATCTCGGCCCCGCCCACCGCAAATCGGGCGCGCAACACGACACCCGGTGTCGCACAGCGCGCCGGATTCGCTCTCAGAGCCCCCGCTCCAGCAGGTCGGCACCGCGGGCGACCCCGCCGGTCGCGGCGAACCCGGCGGCCACCTCCGCCGCACCACCGGCCCTGGTCATCGCCGTGAGCACCGCCGCCCGCAGCCGGGGCACGGTCAGTCGCCGCGCCGGCAGCCGGGTGCCGCACTGCGCCACCTCCACCCGGCGCGCGACCTCGAACTGATCGCGGCCGAACGGCACCGCGCAGACCGGGATCCCGCGGCCGAGCGCTTTCTGGGTGATCCCCATCCCGCCGTGGGTGATCACACACACCGCCCGATCGAGCACCAGCGAATGTGGCACGAACCGCGCGAGGGTCAGGCCCGGACGGCGCGTCACCTCGGCGCCGTCGCAGGCGGGGCGGGTCGCGACGACGTGCACCCGCTCACCGGCCAGGGCCTGCACCGCAGCGCCGACCAGCTCCTCGTCGGCCTGGCGCACCGACGACGTGGTCACCAGCACGATCGGCGCGTCGATGTCGTCGAGCCAGGCCGGGCGCTGCATCGGCGGGTCGAAGTCGGCCGGCCCGATCATCGCCACCGAGTCACCCCAGTCGGTGACCGGGTATTCGAACGGCTTGCCGGTGGTCACCAGGACCGCCGGGGCCCGGCGCAGCAGCGCGTCGGCGGTGTGCACCGGCGCCAGCCCCAGGGCCGCGCGCACCGGGGCCATCCCGGTGCGGAACGGGCGGTCGAAGACCGCCCGGGTGACGCGGCCGACCCCCCAGTCCCGGGCCCGACCCAGCGGACCGTGCAGCGGCTTCTTGCCGGCCCCGAAGGGCGGCAGCCCCGGCGCGCGCAGATACGGGATGAACGGCGAGAACACCGCCCACGGGCGGTCGTCGGCCTCAGCGGCCGATATCGCGCCCCAGCAGTTGGCGTCGACCAGCACCATGTCCGGATCGACGGCCGCCACGGTGCGGGTGAAATCCGCGACCTCCAGGCCGGCCCGCTCGGTGAGCACCCGCACCGTGTCCCTGGCCGACCGCAACACACCACCCGACCCGACGTCGCGCACGGCCTCGATCCGGCGTTCGACGGCCTCGGCCTTGAAGCCCAGTCCCCGGCACAGGTCGACGCCGTCGGCCAGGGTCCGGATGTGGATCTCGTGACCGCGGGCGGCCAGTTCGGTCAACTGGGCACAGAACGGGAACAGGTGGCCGATCGCCGGCGCGGTGTAGGCGAGCACTACCGCCATCGGCGACCTCCTCGTGACGCTGCACCCATCCGAGCCTGCCGCAGCTCCGAATGACTCGCATGACCTCGGTAGACACCCAGGAGTTCGTGGTCCTTCTCGACGACGACGGCCGCGCCATCGGCTCGGCGCCCAAAGCGGATGTCCACACCGCGTCGACCCCGTTGCACCTCGCATTCTCCTGTTACCTGTTCGACGACGCGGGCTGGGTGCTGCTGACCCGGCGGGCGCTGCACAAGAAGACGTTTCCGGGGATCTGGACCAACTCGTGCTGCGGCCATCCCGCCCCCGGCGAGTCGCTGTCCGATGCGGTACGGCGACGGGTGGGTGACGAACTCGGCGTCGGCATCGCCGACCTGCGCTGCGTGCTGCCGGACTTCCGCTACGTGGCGGTGGCCGCCGACGGTGTGGTGGAGAACGAGGTCTGCCCGGTGTTCTGCGCGCGGGCCGTCGGCCCCATTCGCGCGGACCGCGACGAGGTCGCCGACTACACCTGGGTGCCGTGGGATCACCTGTGCACCGCCGCGGAACTCGGTTGGGCGATCAGTCCGTGGGCGGCCAGGCAGGTCCCGTTGCTCGCCGCAGCAGGGGTCGGACACGGCGCTCAGGACCTGAGTTCGTAGAGCCGCTCGGCGTAGGCGAGGTCGTCGCGCCAGAGCCGGGTGGCGGCATGTCTCATCAGCGGCCGGATCAGCGGGGACGCCACCAGCCCCTTGCCGAAGTTCGGCCGGTCGGAATGCGCGACGACGGCTTCGATCACCGCGGTGCGGGGCCGCCCGTCGGCACCCACCCCGACCGGTGTCGCATGCGTCTCGACGACGCTGCCCAGCCCTTCGCCCTCGACGATGCGCATCACGACCGTACGTGGGCCCGGGGTGGTGAACTCGGCGATGACCGGTACGCCGAGCCGGCCGATGCGGAACGTCACCTCGACGACGAACTTGTCGGCCTCCTCGGCGAGCTCGGCGTCGATGGGCGGTGCGCTGAGCACCCGCAGCCGGGTGAACGAGTACGGGTGGAACCAGGCTCCGTGCCACGGATCGAGCCGGTTGGACACGATGTCCTCGGGCTCGCAGACGCCTTCGAGGCGGGTGACCGCCGAGATGGCCGGCGCAGCCGGGCGGGGCGGGGCGATCGGCGCCAGCGACGGCGTGACCTCGGCGGTGTCGTCGAGGCGCACCCAGCACAGCACCCCGTCGTCGTGGGCCGGGTGGGGCTTCCAGGTGCCGTGCCGGCGTGGCCCCAGCCGCAGCCCGTGCCACGGGCACACCAGCTGCCCGCAGTCGACCGGCGCGAGAGAGAGGTCGGCCCCCAGGTGCGGGCATGCCCGCGGGGCGACGAGCAGGCCGCCGTCGGACCCCCGCCACGCCACCAGCTGGTGGCCGGCCACCGAGGTGCTGAACGCCTTGCCGGTGATCTCCGAGCTCGCGGCGAAGACGAACCAGTTACCGCCGGGCCTGCGCTGCGCCCGCGAGTAGGCGGCCCGGATCACCGCGGGGTTGGCGTCCTGCCAGGTCGGTGTCTGGGCCGCCCAGTCGAGGGGGGCGAGCATCTCGAACGGCCATGCTTTCGCGAGCCTGTCCCGCCACCCCGTCACCGCGCTCACCGCCGGACCCCCGCCGCCGGGCCGGCCAGCCGCCGCAGCAGCGCCGAGCGGCCGCGGTTGGGCACCGTCTGCAGCGGATGCCCGGCCAGCCCGAACCCGGCGAGCAGCTGGTTGGCCGCGCTCCAACCGGTGCTGGCGGCCCGTTCCATCAGCGCCACCGGCAGATCGATCCGGATGCCGTCACCGGCCAGCACCACCCGCGGGTCGGGTGTCGTGACGGTGGGGCGGTCGGCGAAGTCACCGGGGGCGAAGCGCGGGCAGTCGGCACGCCGCAGCAGTCGCTCGTCGACGATGCCCGCGCCCACGGTCTCCGGGTAGAGCTCGTGCATCCGCTTGATCAGCGCCTCGCGCACCATGTCGTCACCGTCCTGCGCGGACACCGAATAGGCGTGCAACTCCACCACCGAACCGCCCGTGCGGGCGGCCCACTCACCGGCCTGCTTTTCGTAGCGGCTCACCACGCTGACATTGTCCAGCGGTTCGCGCCCTCCCGTCCCGACGAACGGTGCCCGGTCGGTACGCACCGCGCGGTCCAGCCACAACCGCAGCACCACGAACGGCGGCGCGGTGCCCATCGCGGCAACCCGATCCCGCCACCCGTCGTCACCGAGCCCGGGTGAGGCGGCCACGATCCCGCGCAATCCCGCGACGTCGGTGGCCAGCACCACCGCGTCGCCGGTGAACCGCTCGTCGGCAGTCGTGGTGACGGTGCCGCCCCCGTCGGTCGAGACGGACTGCACCGTCATCGCGGTGTGGAATCGGACGCCCAGCCCCTGCAGATAGGTCTGCAGCGGGTTCCACAGCGCCACATCGAAGTTCGCGTTCGCGACGTCGAAGATCAGGCCTTCGCTGGAGCCCAG
>JAXHTL010000010.1:0-51350 GCA_034190095.1 Actinomycetota bacterium | reverse complement strand
AAGCAGGAGAAGAGGCCTTAAAAATAGGCTTAAATGAGTGGAATGATCTTGTCTTCACCACTCAGAGTATAATTGGACATATGAAGGAATGACGGGCCGAGCTTCACCGTGGACGGGTGGAAGGTTCAGTGGCAGAAGTGGTCCCTGCGTGTCGGTTTCAACCCGCGGGAGGGGATCACCCTGCACGAGGTCAGCTACACCGATCGGGGTGAGACCCGGCCGATCATGTACCGGGCGTCGCTCGCCGAGATGGTGGTGCCCTACGGCGATACCTCGCCGACGCACTGGAACAAGAACGTGTTCGACATGGGCGAGGTCGGCATGGGTTTCTCGGCCAACCCGCTGACGTTGGGTTGCGACTGCCTCGGCGAGATCCACTACTTCGACGGCACGGTCAACGATTCGATGGGCAATGCCGTGACCATCCCGAACGCGATCTGCATGCACGAGGAGGATTTCGGGATCTCCTGGAAGCACACCGACTTCCGCACCGAAGAGGTCGAGGTGCGCCGTTCCCGGCGGCTGGTCATCTCGATGATCTGCACCGTGGGCAACTACGAATACGGCTTCTTCTGGTACTTCTACAACGACGCCTCGATCGAGGTGGAGGTCAAGTTGTCGGGTGTGCTGACCACCGGCGCGATTGTCGACGGCGAAACGCCGCGCTGGGGGAAGATGGTGGCCCCCAACATCTACGGGCCCAACCACCAGCACTTCTTCAACTTCCGGCTCGACATGAGCATCGACGGGGCGCACAACAGCGTCTACGAGGTCGACTCGATCCCCGAGCCGGATCCGGCGCTCAACCCGCACCGCAACGCCTGGATCACCCGGGACACCCTGGTGGCCTCCGAGGCCGACGGTGCCCGGGACTGGAACTGGCAGACCGGCCGCTACTGGAAGGTGGCCAACCCGTCGCGGCTCAACGAACTCGGTGAACCGGTCGCCTACAAGCTGCTGCCCCGCGACGTCGTGCCCGTCATGGTCCAGGAGGGCTCCTACATCTACGACCGCGCGCGCTTCGTCCAGCACAACCTGTGGGTGACCAAGTACGACCAGAGCGAGCGGTTCCCGGCCGGCGACTACATGTATCAGTGCGCCGAGCCGCAGGGCCTGCCGCAGTACATCGCCGACGACGAGCCGCTCGAGGACACCGACGTGGTGCTCTGGTACACGGTCGGAGCCCATCACGTGGTCCGCCCGGAGGACTGGCCGGTGATGCCGTGCGCCTACACCGGGTTCCATCTCAAGCCGGTCGGCTTCTTCGACGGCAACCCGGCCCTGGATCTGCCGCCCTCGCCGCCGAAGGCCTGCCACGGGCACTGACCGGCGCGGATGGTCCCGGGCGTGTCGCCGCCTCGTGCACGCCCCGAACCAGTTCGGTGAACTTTGTGACATGTGCTTTGCTGTCGTGGCCGGGCCGGTGCGTTGGACACGGGCCGCTGCGCACCGGCATTAGGGTAGGCGCGGCTTTGCTGCCTGCCAGGTACGCGGCCAACCAGGCCTGATCGCCGAACCTCGTCCGCTGACGTGTCCGTCGTCTCGCCGAGTGCGCCCCTGTCGAGGCTGTCACAGTGCGGCGCCGGTCGAAGCGGTGGTTTGCCCGTTGTTCGGCTTGCGGAATCCAGCAAATAAACAGCTGCCTCTATTTGAGTCGAAATGCGTTGTGATGGTCGATGAACCGGCTGTCCTGGCTACCAGATCGTGTTGTGTCGAGTATTGTTTTGCTGTCCATGCGATCGCCGACGGACATGAGAGGTAGTGATGGCCGTCCACGCAGTCGAGGGCGAGCGGACGGGCTGGCGACGTCCCCCACCCGGGCCGAAGCGGGCCCTTCACATGGGTTCGCTGGGAACGCTGATCAAATTCTCCTGTGATGTGATCGCGGCCTGTGTCGCCTCGGCTCTGGGCCTGATGTGGGTGCAGTCCAGCGGCCTGCCGATGCCCCCGCTGTGGATGATGACGTTCTACGCGCCGACCGTCATCGCCCTGGCCGCACTCCGTCAGAACTACCGCCGCACGCTGAGCTGGACCTACCTCGAGGAGTTCGTCTCGGTCCAGACCACCGCCGCCCTGGGGGCCATGCTGCTGCTCAGCGGCATGGTGCTCACCGGCGTCACCGGTGAGCTGGGTCAGTCGGTGGCCAGGGTCTGGATGGTCACCGCGCTGCTGCTGCCGATCGGGCGCTGGACCGCGCTGGCCGGCAAGCGTCGGCTGCGCAAGCACCAGTATCTGCAGTCCCCGACGCTGATCCTCGGCAACGGAGCGGTCGCCGGTGAGCTGGCCCGACGGTTCATCAACAGCCCCGAGTACGGCGTGCTGCCCGTCGGTCTGGTCGACGCCGATCCGCCCTGGCATTCGTCGCAGGCCGGTGCCCGAACCGACGACTACTCCATTCCGGTGGTGGGAACACCGGACACCATCGTCGAGGCCATCAAGCAGACCGGTGCCGAAGCGGTCGTCGTCGCGTTCTCGCGGACCCGGGACCGCGAACTGACCCGGGCGATCCGGCTGTCCCGACTGGCCGGGCTCAAGATCTGGGTGGTGCCCCGGATGTTCGACACCGTCGGCAAGCGGGCCAGGGTGGACTACGTCGGTGCGCTGCCGCTGCTGGTGTTGTCGTCCACGAGTCCCAAGGGCTGGCAGTTCGCCACCAAGCACATCTCCGACCGCGTCGTCGGGTTCGTGTTCCTGACGCTCCTCTCGCCGCTCTTCCTGGTCCTGATGGCCGCGGTCCGGCTGTCCTCGCCGGGGCCGGTGTTCTACCGGCAGCCCCGCGTGGGGCGCGACGGCGTGGTCTTCGACTGCCTGAAATTCCGTTCGATGGTGGACGGGACCGAGTCGGAGACCGGCTCGGAGCCGACCGAGGACCGTGCGCCCGGCGGCGTCGAAGGGGAGGTGGACCGGCGCACCCGCATCGGCAAGATCATGCGGGCGACCTCACTCGACGAACTTCCCCAGTTGATCAACGTCGTCCGCGGCGAGATGAGCCTGATCGGACCGCGTCCCGAACGCCCGGAGTTCGTCGACGTTTTCAACGCCCAGGTCCGGCTCTACGGCGAACGTCACCGGGTCAAGGCGGGCATGACCGGCTGGGCCCAGGTGCACGGGCTGCGCGGCCAGACATCGATCCAGGACCGCGCCGAATGGGACAACTACTACATCGAGAACTGGTCGCTGCTCCTGGACTGGCAGATCCTGGCCATGACCATTCCCGCGCTGTTCCGCCGCGCCGAATAGCGCCGGCTCTCACCCCGCACCCCGCGTCGCGCCCCGCATGAGGCAGGATGGTCTTCGGCCTTCCTGCTGCAGGTCGGGACGGCGGCATTCATTCGAGGAGGCCGAGAAGTTCGATGGGGGAGTCCACCACTGACGGCGCGCCTGCGCTGATCCGACCCGCCTACACCCGGGTGTTGCTCAAGCTGGGCGGTGAGATGTTCGGCGGCGGGGAGGTCGGCCTCGACCCCGACGTCGTGGCGCAGGTCGCCCGCCAGATCGCCGAGGTGGTGCGCAGCGGGGTCCAGATGGCCGTCGTCATCGGCGGCGGCAACTTCTTCCGCGGGGCCCAGCTGCAGCAGCGCGGCATGGAGCGCACCCGCTCGGACTACATGGGCATGCTCGGCACCGTGATGAACAGCCTTGCCCTCCAGGACTTCCTGGAGAAGGAAGGCATCCAGACCCGCGTCCAGACCGCCATCACCATGGGACAGGTCGCCGAGCCCTACATCCCGCTGCGCGCCCAGCGGCACCTCGAGAAGGGCCGGGTGGTCATCTTCGGCGCCGGTATGGGCCTGCCGTACTTCTCCACCGACACCACCGCCGCGCAGCGCGCGCTGGAGATCGGCGCTGATGTGGTGCTGATGGCCAAGGCCGTCGAGGGCGTCTTCACCGCCGACCCCCGGGTGGATCCGGACGCCGAGTTGCTCACCGCGATCAGCCACCGCGAGGTCATCGACCGCGGCCTCAAGGTCGCCGATGCGACGGCGTTCAGCTTGTGCATGGACAACGGTATGCCGATCCTGGTGTTCAACCTGCTCACCGATGGCAATATCGCGCGTGCCGTCGCAGGTGAGAAGATCGGGACACTGGTCACCACCTGAGCGGTGACGGCCGGGTGAGCGACAGCGACGGGAGACAACCACAGTGATCGACGAAACCCTCTTCGATGCCGAGGAGAAGATGGAGAAGGCCGTGTCCGTGGCGCGGGACGACCTGGCGTCGATCCGTACCGGCCGTGCCAACCCCGGCATGTTCAACCGCATCACGGTCGACTACTACGGCGCGGCCACCCCGATCACCCAGCTGTCCAGCATCAACGTGCCCGAGGCCCGGCTGGTCGTGATCAAGCCCTATGAAGCCGGCCAGCTGCGCAACATCGAGGATTCGATCCGGAACTCCGATCTGGGCGTGAACCCCACCAACGACGGCAACGTGATCCGGGTGGCGATTCCGCAGCTGACCGAGGAACGCCGCCGGGACCTGGTCAAGCAGGCCAAGGCCAAGGGTGAGGACGCCAAGGTCTCGATCCGCAACATCCGGCGCAAGGCGATGGAGGAGCTGACCCGGATCAAGAAGGACGGCGATGCCGGCGAGGACGAGGTCACCCGCGCCGAGAAGGACCTCGACAAGACGACCCACCAGTACACCAACCAGATCGACGATCTGGTCAAGCACAAAGAAGGCGAGCTGCTGGAGGTCTGATGTGACCGATCAGCACTCCAGCACCGTGGCAGACAAGCCCGCGAACCAGCCGCCGACGAAGGCCACCCAGAAATCGGGGCGGGCCGGCCGAAACCTGCCCGCCGCGATCTCCGTCGGGGTCCTGCTCGGCGCGATGGCGATCGGCATCCTGCTGTTCGCCCCCCGGTGGTGGCTGCTGCTGCTGGCGGTGGCGATCGCGGTGGCCACCCATGAGGTGATCCGGCGGCTGCGCGAGCGCGACTATGCGCTGCCGGTCGTGCCGCTGCTGCTCGGCGGTCAGGCGATGATCTGGCTGACCTGGCCGTTCGGCGCCGCCGGTCTATTGGGTGCCTACGGCGGCACCGTCGTGGTCTGCATGGTGTGGCGGCTGCTGGGCCAGGGCCTGGGTGCACCGCCGGTCAACTATCTGCGTGACATCGCCGCCACGGTGCTGCTCGCCACCTGGGTGCCGATGTTCGCGGCCTTCACCGCGCTGCTGATCTTCGCCGACGACGGCGGGGTCAGGGTGTTCACCGTGATCGTCACCGTCGTGTTCGCCGACATCGGCGGTTATGTCGCGGGGGTGCTGTTCGGCAAGCACCTGATGGTGCCGGCCATCAGCCCGAAGAAGTCGTGGGAAGGGCTCGGCGGTTCGCTGCTGTTCGGTATCGGCGCGGCGGTGCTGACGGTGACCTTTCTGCTCGGCAAGCCGGCCTGGGTCGGTGTGCCGCTCGGCCTGATGCTGGTGATCACCGGCGTCCTCGGCGATCTGGTCGAATCGCAGATCAAACGCGACCTCGGGATCAAGGACATGGGCACGCTGCTGCCCGGCCACGGCGGGCTCATGGATCGCATCGACGCGATGCTGCCCTCGGCGGTGGCGGGCTGGGCGGTCCTGACCCTGCTCGCCTGAGCTGCGCGGACGACCGGGCCGCGCCGGGGTGCGATACTGGTGTCGATCATGTCCAATCCCTTGCCCCTGGTGTTCGAGGCCCCGCGCCGCGGTATGCCGCCGCGACACTTCGCCGACCTCGACGACGCCGAGCGGGCAGCCGCCGTCGCCGAGCTGGGGCTGCCGGCTTTCCGCGCCAAACAGCTGGCCAACCAGTACTTCGGCCGGCTGATCGCCGACCCGGCACAGATGACCGATCTGCCCGCCGGCATTCGTGGGCAGATCGGGGAGGCGCTGTTCCCCGGCCTGCTCGACCCTCTGCGTGAGATCGAGTGCGACGCCGGCGAGACGAGCAAGGTGTTGTGGCGAGCGGGGGACGGCACCACGTTCGAGTCGGTGCTGATGCGCTATCCCGACCGCAACACCGTGTGCATCTCGTCGCAGGCGGGCTGCGGCATGGCGTGCCCGTTCTGCGCGACGGGCCAGGGCGGCCTCAAACGCAATCTGTCCACCGCCGAGATCCTCGAGCAGGTGCGCACCGCGAGTGCCCGGCTGCGCGGCGACGACGGGCGCCTGTCCAACATCGTGTTCATGGGCATGGGGGAGCCGCTGGCCAACTACAACCGGGTGCTGGCGGCGGTCCGGCGGATCATCGCCGCGCCGCCGGGGGGCTTCGGCATCTCGGCGCGTTCGGTGACCGTCTCGACCGTCGGGTTGGCCCCGGCGATCCGCAAACTCGCCGACGAGCGCCTCAATGTCACCCTCGCGCTGTCGCTGCACGCCCCCGACGACGAGTTGCGCGACACCCTGGTGCCGGTCAACAACCGGTGGAAGGTCAGCGAGGTCCTCGACGCCGCCCGCTACTACGCCGACGTGACCGGCCGGCGGGTCTCGATCGAGTACGCGCTGATCCGCGACGTCAACGATCAGCCCTGGCGGGCCGATCTGCTGGGCAAGCGGCTGCACGGCGCGCTCGGCGCGCTCGCGCACGTCAACCTGATCCCGCTGAACCCGACCCCGGGCAGCGAATGGGACGCCAGCCCCAAACCGGTCGAACGCGAATTCGTCCGGCGGGTCCGCGAGCGCGGCGTGTCCTGCACCGTGCGCGACACCCGGGGCCGCGAGATCGCGGCCGCGTGCGGGCAGCTGGCCGCCGAGGGGTGAGCGGCGTCAGCTCCCGCCCGGCGGGTTGACGAACCAGACGTTGTCCTCCCGCAGGGCCCGGCTGCGCCATCCCTGCGGGGTGCGGACCAGCTCGTGGTGGTAGTAGCCGCCACAGCTGCTCTGGCCGGTCACACCCGGAAGTTGCATCGGGTTGTAGAACATGGCGCGCACCGTGGCTGTCTCGCCCGCCGGGTCGACATCGCATTCGACGTTGGTGATGTAGTGCATGCTCCACGGGATCGCGCCGAACCCGGCCGACAGCCACGCGACGACCTCGTCGCGTGGACCGGCGATGGCACCGGCCGACGAGTAGTCGATGTGGGCGTCGTCGGTGAACACCGATCGGTACAGCTCCCAGTCCTTGGTGTCGACGGCGCGGGCGTAGCGGTTGAGCAGCGACCTGACCTCGACCACGTCGCTGAGCCGCTCGGTATCGGTCACGGCACGACCTCCAGCCGCAGGGCGGCGATCCGCCAGCCGGACGGTGTCCTGGTCAGCGTCTCGTGCCAGCGGCCGCGGAAGAACGACATGTCCGCCGCGCCGGGCAGCTGCACGGCGTTGAACCACATGGCCACGACATCGGCGCGGTCGCCGTCGAGGCCGGTCTCGACGTTGGTCAGATAGTGCATGCCGATGCGCATCGCCGCGTGGTGACGGGTCAGGTAGTCGACGACGTCGTCGACCGTGCCGACCGGCAGTCCCGCCGCCGAGTAGTCCACCCGCGCATCGTCGGTGAACATCGCGCGGTAGGAGGGCCAGTCCCCGGCGTCCACGGCATAGCAGTAGCGCACCAGCAGCGCCTCGATCTCCATCTCGTCACCGAGGCGCCGCAGATCCGGTGGATCCGCGAACGTCTGGTTCACGCGGGCATGCCGATCGTCTTGGCCTCCAGGTACTCCTTGTATCCCTCCTCGCCGTTGCGGTAGCCCAGCCCGCTCTGTTTGGTGCCGCCGAACGGGCTGCCGATGCCGAAGTGGCTCTTGCCGTTGATGGTGACGTTGCCCGTCCGCATCCGGCAGGCGATGGCGAAGGCGCGGTCCACGTCTGCGCTGCTGACCTCGCCGGACAGGCCGTAGATCGTGTTGTTGGCGATCGCCACGGCGTCGTCGTCGGTGTCGTAGGGGGTCACGGTCAGCACCGGGCCGAAGATCTCCTCCTGGGCGATCTGCGAGTCCGGGTCGACGTCGGCGAGCAGGGTCGGCTGGACGTAGTAGCCGACCGGCAGGTTCTCTGGGACACCGCCCCCGGTGACCAGGCGCGCGCCGGAGTCGATTCCGCTGCGGATCAGGCCCAGCACCTTCTGGCGCTGGCCCTCGCTGATCTGCGGACCCTGCATGTTGCCCGGGGTCCACGGATCACCGACCGGGAAGCCCTCCATGATGGCCTTGAGGGTTTCGATGCCCTCGTCGTAGCGGCTGCGCGGCAACAGGATCCGGCTGGGCAGGATGCAGCTCTGGCCGGACATGACGCAGGCCATCATCGCGGCCATCGGCAGTGCGGAGGAGAAGTCGGCGTCGTCGAGCACGATGTGGGCGCTCTTGCCGCCGAGCTCGAGCAGCGTCTTCTTCACCGTGGGGGCGCCGGCGGCCAGGATCGCGCGACCGGTCGCGGTCGACCCGGTGAAGGTGATCATGTCGACCCGCGGGTCGGCCGACAGGGCGGCGCCGACCTCGTTGGCGTTGGAGACCACCACGTTGAACACCCCGGCCGGGATGTCGGTCTCCTCGGCGACGATGCGGCCGTATTCGCTGCCCGACCACGGGGTCAGCTGGGCGGGTTTGAGGACCACGGTGTTGCCGGCCATCAGGGCGGGTACCGTCTCGGCGATGTTGAGGTAGAACGGCACGTTCCACGGGGTGATCGCGCCGACCACGCCGACGGGTTCGTAGTGGATCTTGCGCCGCGCGGGCCCCAGCGGGGTGTCGTGGACGCCGTTGTCGACCAGGTAGTGGAAGTTCTTGCCGTGCTCGGCCCAGTGTCTGACTTCCTCGATCGGGCTCTCGATCTGGCTGCCGGTGACCGTCACCGGGCAGCCGACCTCGGTGATCAGGATGCGGCGCAGTCGCTCCTTGTTGCGTTCCAGCGCCTCGTGCAGCTGGGTCAGGCAGTGGTAGCGGAAGTCCAGGTCGCGCGCCCAGTCCCCGGCGTCGAAGGCCCGCCGCGCCGCGCCGATCGCGCGGCCCATGTCCTCGACGGTGCCGTCGGTGGCCTGGCCGGCCACCTGCTCGCTGGCGGGGTGGATGACATCGAATGTCGCTCCGCTGGGGGTGAATTGCAGCTCACCGTCGATGAGCATCCGCTCGTCGCCGGCGAGCACGCCGGTCTCTGTCTGCGCTGTCGTCATGACAGCTAGCTTTACAAGAATTTGGGCGAGTGTCACGCATTAGTTGCGACCGGCCGGCGACCTCAGCCGGTCTTGATGCCCACCGCGTGGCGCAGCTGAGCCAGGAACTGGTCATCGTCGTCGCTGCGCACGATGTAGTGCGACACCGCGACGCGGATCGCCGTGGCCGCTTTGACCGCGCCGTTCGCGCCGGGCAGCAGCTTCTCCAATTGGGCCCGCATCACCGGGATGATCAGCCCGAGCCGGGCGATGACGACCTCGGGTTCGATGTCGACCACCCGCACGCCGGAATACGAGCGCTGGTAGTCGGCGATGAACTGCATCGCGGCGTCGACCCGCTCGGTGCCGCGCAGGCCCGCGGTGGCCTCGACGATGCCCGACTCGAACATCTCCCGCTCGTAGACGCCGAAGGCCTCGAGCAGCGCCTGCTTGTCGGCGAACCAGCGGTACAGGGTGGGCCGGGAGACCCCGGCCTGCAGTGCCACCTCCGACAGGCTCAGCTTGGTCTGACCGCTGCGGCCCAGCACCTCGGCCGTCGCGGCCAGGATCCGATGCCGCGTCGAGGTGTCCTCGGCGCCCTCGGATCCGGTCGCGGATGCGCGGTGTGCTGGTTGGTTCACGATGCTGGCCTGCCTTACGGGTTCGATGACGATCGTAAAGCGTCACGGCCGGTGAGGCCGAAGGCTCGGCGGGCGGCGTTGGTCACAATGACTTCTCCAACAGGGCCACCGTCTCGAGATCGGCCAGCGCGGACAGGCTGCGCTCCACGCCCTTGAGGGCGATGTCCTCGGCCTGCATGCCACCCATCCCGGCGGTGATCAGGGCAGCGACGTAGGGGTACAACGCGCCCTGGCGGTAGCGGTCCCACAGCTCGTCGCGGTCCAGATCGGGGCCGCCGCCGGCCGCCAGGGCCTGCCGGTAGACGTCGAGCAGGTCGCGTTGCGCATCCTGACGATCCTCGGCGGTCATCGAGGTGACCAGCGTGTAGGCCAGTTCGCGGCTGGGGTGGCCGCGGCGCACCGCCTGCCAGTCCAGCAGTCCGGCTCCGCCTCCGCGGAAGTAGAGGTTGCCCGGGTGGGCGTCGCCATGCATGACGGTGTGCGGTTCCCGGTCGATGAGGGCGGCGACCGCGCGGTAGTGGTCGTTGATGAACCGGCCCCGTTCCAGCGGCAGTTCGCAGCGTTGCGCCAGCCGCTGCGAGGAGGTTCGCAGCAGCGGAGCGGTCAGCAGCGATGCGGTGTCGGCCGAAGCGGCGTACAGCCAGCCCAGCGGGCCGCCACCGGATCGGGGCAGCCGGCCCCAGAAGGTCGCGTGCACCCGGGCCAGCAGCTCGACCACGAGCGCGGCGCGGTCGGCGTCGATGGGGTGCAGGGTGTCGGGGAACTCGCAGGGGGTTTCGGACGGATCCGCCGGGCCCGCCAGATCCTCCAGGACGAGCACGAACCGTCCGGTCCAGGGATCGAACTCCGACCCGTGACAGCGGGGTACCCCGGTCAGCTCGGGTGCCAGCTGGCGGTAGAAGCGCGTCTCGGTGTCGGCGAGATTGCCCAGCTCGCCCATCAGCCTGGTGGCCACCGTCTCGGCGGCCATCTTGACGAACACGGTCGCCGGGAGGTTGTCCCCGGTCAGCGCCAGCCGGGCACGTGACGAGGTGCCGGCATCACCGCCGAGCACCGCGACCGAGGTCACGGTCCGGCCCATCACCCGCGACATCGCCGCCGCGTCGAGATCGCCGACGGTGCGCGGAAGGGGACGTAGCCGCCCGACCGCCGTGTCGACGCCGATGCGGCGGATCCCGCGGCCCAGATGCGCGGCCAGGCCGATGGCCGGAGCCACCCGATCCTCGATGATGGACACCACGCGCCTCCTAGGCTTGAGCTGCAGCCACCACAGGGTTACAAAGTGGTGTTCTTTTGTAAAGATACGGCAGGGCTCGACGGGACCCGACAGAAACGGCGAAAGGAACGACACGATGGCCGGTCCGCTCGAAGGCCTACGGGTGGTCGAACTCGGGGTGTGGGTGGCCGGGCCCGCGGCCGGTGGAATCCTGGCCGACTGGGGTGCCGACGTCGTCAAGATCGAACCGCCCGGCGGTGACCCGGCCCGCACCTTCGGGCGGATGCTGGGTGTCGCCCCGCTCGACCGGCACCACGACAGCCCGCCGTTCGAGATGGACAATCGCGGGAAACGCAGCATCGTCCTGGATCTCGCGGCCGAGGACGGTCGTGCCCGGGCCCGCGACCTGCTCGCCGAGGCCGACGTGTTCGTCACCAACATCCGGACCGGCGCGCTGCGCCGGATCGGGATGGACTTCGAATCGCTGGCCGCGATCAACCCGCGCCTGGTGTACGGACTGATCACCGGATACGGAACCGACGGGCCGGACGCCGACCGGCCCGCCTACGACGTCGCCGCCTTCTGGGCCCGGGCGGGACTGGCGCACCTGCTGACCCGCCCCGGGGACACTCCGCCGTTCCAGCGCGGCGGCATGGGGGACCACTCGGTCGGGATGACGCTGGCCGGGGCGGTGTGCGCGGCGCTGGTGGCGCGGGCCCGCACCGGGGCCGGCCAGCTGGTCTCGACATCGCTGTACCGGCAGGGTGCCTACACCGTCAGCTTCGACCTGACCACCTTCCTGATCACCGGTCAGTCCATCGCGATCGGCCAGCGCGAGTCCATGGGCAACCCCTGCATGAACAACTACACCGCGGCCGACGGCAGGCGGTTCTGGCTGGTCGGGCTGCAGGGTGACCGGCACTGGCCGCCGTTGTGCGCGGCCGTCGACCGGCCGCAATGGCTCACCGACGAGCGCTACGCCACCGCCCGGGCCCGGGCGGTCAACGCCGCCGAGCTGATCGCCGAGCTGGATGAGCTCTTCGCCGGCCGGACGCTGGCGCAGTGGGCCGAGATCTTTGCCGCGCATCCGGACCTGTTCTGGTCACCGATCAACACGTTGGAGGACGTGGTCGCCGACGACCAGTTCCACGCCGGCGGTGGAGTGGTCTACGTGCCCGCCCCGGACGGTGCGAGTGTGCCGATGGTCGCCACCCCGGCCGATTTCTCCGCCACGCCGTGCGAGATGCGCGGTTGCGCACCCGGACTGGGTGAGCACACCGAGGCCGTGCTCGCCGAGACGGCTCAGCGCACGAACCGCTCGACGTAGGGCGCGAACCGGCGGCGCAGCTCGTCCTTGTCCAGCCCGAGGTCCTCGGCGCGGTAGTCGACGGTGCCGAGGCGCCCCCGGGTGTGGCCGGCCAGGTATTCGGCCACGGCCGAGCGCGATTCGGCGCTGGGGTGGTAGTCCGCGGTGTCCCACACCCGCGCCACCATGGCGAGATCATCGGCCATGAACTCGTCGAAACGCACGTCGATCGTGCGCTCGGGCGGAAGCTTGTCGTGGTCGCGCAGGCACGCCGAGAGCATCTCGTCGATCCGGTCGATCCAGTAACCGGCCACCGTCGGCACATCCACCTGGTCCACACTCATTCGCATGGTGTAGGTCATCATCGTGGCCATCGACACCGACACGTCGACCGGATCACGGTGGGTGACGATGAAGGTGGCGTCCGGGAACACCTTCATGATCGGGACGAACTGCTCGAGGTGCTGCGGACTCTTGAGCACCCACCGCCGGCTGCGGCCGTCCTGATGCAGCAGCACCTGCAGCATCATCCGCAGGAACTGGTAACCCGGGGTCTGGTCGTTGTCGCGCAGATAGTCCGACCAGCGCGGCAGGTGTGTCAGCGTGGTGAAGAAGCCGCTGGCGAAGTCCTGCACCATCAAGCCGATGTCTTCGTGGATGTGGTCGATCGTCATCTCGTGCATCAGGCCGAAGTACGGCATCAGGGTGTTCGAGATGTTCAGCGCGTCGCCGGTGCGCTGGCGACGCGGATCGATGGTGCCCTCCTCGCCGGGCGGCGGCAGTGGTTCCTGGGCCTCCCAGTAGGGCAGCGAACGCAGCGCCGGATCGGCGGCCAGCAGGCTGTGCAGGTGGGTGGTGCCGGTGCGGGGCAGTCCGGCGATGATCATCGGGGCGGTGATCTCGATGTCGAAGATCTCCGGGTGCCGCTTGAGGTGGTCGATCACCTGCAGCCGGCCCTTGAGGAAGGTCAGCATCAGCGAGAAGGCGTAGGTGCGGCCGAACTCGGTGAGGTGGGGGAGTTCGTCGAATGCGTTGAGCAGTACCGCCATCCGGTCGCGGTAGTCCTGCGCTCCGAAGTCGCTCAGACCGGTCTGGGCGGTGGCCTGCTCGTGCAGGGCCTCGACGGTCAGCGGGCAGTACGGCGCCATCGCGGCCATGCCGTCGATGATCGCCTGCGCGTCCGGCGAGAACGTCGGACGGGCGAGGTCGGTGATGTGTACCGGCGTTGCCGGCGTGGAGGGACCCGGAGATTCCGTGGGCGCGGTCACGCAGCGGACGCTACCCCGGCGTTACAGATCTTACAAGTAGTGTTGCGATGTAAGTTTTGTGCCTATGATCGGCCCATGGCCACCTCCGACAGTGCCGCCGCCTGGCGCGAATTGCTTTCCGCCTTTGCGGAATTCGACAACCAGTTCCTCGACGGGGCCAAGGCCGTACGCGGTCAGACGGCGGTCGCCGAAGGCTATGCCAACCTGGCCACGATGCTCGCGTTGTCGTTGGACATGCACTTCTTCGCCGATCCGGTGGCGCCGCGATTCATCGACACGCTGACGCCCTTTCGCCCGGATCGCCGGTGGGGTGGGGACAACACCGACTGCTACTACGGATACGCGGTCGTCGACCCCCGTCGCACCTATCGGGTCAGCGGGCTGCCCAACGACAGCGTGATGTACTCGGTCACCGTCTACAACGAACCCGAGCCCGGAGCATGGCCCAACCGCACCGTGGGGCTGCTCTACGACACCGACATGCCGCTCGGCGACGACGGCCGGTTCTCCTGTGTGCTCGGACCGCGGCGTCCGGCCGGCTATGACGGACCGTTCCTCGAACTGAGCGATGACGCCCGCGGCATAGTGACCCGCGACTATCACACCGACCCGGCCGCCGGGGCGAGGGTGGACTGGGACATCGAGGTCGTCGACCATGCCGGGTTGCCGGTGGTCCCCGCGAAAAGCGATGCCGACGTGGCCAGATCGCTGCGGGCGGCGCTGCGGTTCGCCCAGGACATGTACGCGTTGATCCCGCTGATCCTGATGGAACGCCAACCCGTCGAACTCGCCGACGGTCAGTCGCTGACGACCAACACGCTGGCGCCCCCGTACCGGGCGGGCGGCGCGACCCATGGTTACTCGATGCAGGACGCCTGCTACTGCCTGGGCGGGTTCTCGCTGGAACCCGGTGAGGCGCTGGTGATCACCTCGACACATCCGGACTGCCGGTTCTGGAATCTGACCCTGTGGAACCAGTACATGGCCGCACTCGACGTCGAGTACGGCCGGGCCGGAATCAACTCCGGCACGGCGGTGCCCAACTCCGACGGATCGGTCACTGTCGTGATCAGCCGCGAGCTGCTCGACCATCCGAACGCGATCTCGACGAAGGACCACCCCGAAGGGCTGATGTCGTTTCGCTGGTTCCACGCCGGCGAACTGCCCGAACATCCCTCGGCGACGGTGGTGGCGGCCGCCGACGCGCCCGATGCCATCTACTGAACAGTCCTGCGGCTACCGCAGTGCCGCCGGCCGGGACGTCGTGACCGGCTCGATCCACTGGCGCAGGTAGCGCCGCAACGCCGCCGGGCCGCGCGGCGGATCCGGCGGAGCGATGACCATGGACTGGATCATCCGAAGCACGAACTCGACCAGGTCGTCCATCGCCGGACCGGTGAAACCCATCTCTTCCCAGTCGATGTGGGTGCGTTCGAGCATCGCGCGCGAACGTGCGATCGCCGCGGGCATGACCATCTGCCTGCTCACCACCCGCATCCGGTCGTTCTCCAGCAGCAACGCCAGCAACGGCTCGTCGGGCAGGCGTTCGATCAGGAATGCGACAGCCTCCACGAGCAGTTCGGTCGCGTCGCCGAGGTCCCGGGTCAGCGCCGCGATCCGGGCGGTCCAGTGCTCCAGGGCGATCTCGGCCGCCGCGGCGAACAGCTCGCCGGTCGACCGGTAGTACCGGTAGACCGTCGGACGGGTGACGCCGAGGTCGGCGGCGACCTCGGAGAGCGTGGTCAGCCGCGGCCCGCGCCGCTCGATGCTGGCCAGCGTGGCATCGACGATGCGCTTGCGCGCCTCGGCATCGTCGGCCGGCGGCGCACCCCGCCACCCCTTCCTGCCCATTGCTGCACACTACCCGGCGCGGGTCGGTCGGATCATGTCGAGCGATCGCCGAACTCGCCGAACTCACTGCCGGGCGCAGGCAACTCGTGCGGTGGCGGCGAGTGGTCCCGGACACGGGCGGCGTGCCGAAGCTGTGCCAGGAAGTCGTCGCTGTCGTCACTGCGCACCAGGTACTGTGCGATGGCGACCCGCACCGCGGTGGCCGCCGACAGTTCGGCGTCAGGCCCGGTGCACAGCCGTTGCAGTCGCTCGCGCATCAGCGGGATGACCCGTGCCAGCCGCTTGATCACCTGGTCGGGTTCGACGTCGACCATCCGCAGGCCGGGATAGGACAGCTGGTACTGCACGATCACCTGCAGTGCGGCGTCGAGCCTCTGGTGTGCGGGCAGATCGGCGGTCGCCTTGGCGATGGCCCGCTCGTAGAACTGCCGTTCCCACACCACGAACGCATCGAGCAACTCGCGCTTGTCGGCGAAGTAGCGGTACAGGGTGGGTCGCGAAACGCCGGCCTGGGCCGCCACATCGGACAGCGAGAGCTTCGTCCTGCCGTTGCGTCCCAGCACTTCTGCGGTTGCGGCCAGGATGCGCTGGCTCGTCGAACCGTCCTCGTCGGCGTGGCCCCCGGGGCCACGCCGATCGCCCGGCGACTCGTCCTGCATCCTGACAGCTTTACAAATTATCGCGCAAGTGTCACGCTGATTCGGTGACTGCACCATCGTTGCACGAGCGTGAGCACAGCGCGATCGACATCACCTCCCACGACTTCTGGAGTCAACCGTTCGCAGCGCGCGAGCGGACTTTCGCGCTGCTGCGCGCGGGCGACGGTCTGACCTGGCACAAGCCGTTCCCGTCGCTGTTCCCGATGGAGGAGCCGGGCTTCTGGGCGCTCACCCGGCGGGCCGACATCGCCTATGTCAGCCAGCATCCCGAGCTGTTCACCTCGCAACAGGGGGTCGCGCTGGACCCGATGCCCGTCGAGGTCCAGCGCATCGCCTCGTTCTTCCTGACCATGGATCCGCCCCAACACACGGTGTATCGCCGTCTGATCAGTTCGGCGTTCACGCCGCGCAATGTGCGCCGCATCGAAGAGCAGATCCACCGCAGCGCAGTCGCCATCGTCGACGACCTCGTCGGCGCCGGCGACATCGACTTCGTCGCCGACTGCTCGGCCCGGCTGCCGATGCTCACGATCATGGAGATGCTCGGCGTTCCGGCGGCCGATCAGCCCGCGGTGGCCGAGGCGGCCGAAAAGCTGTTCTCGATGAGCGACGACGAGTACAGCTCACTGGAAGAGCGCGCCGCCAACACCATCAACGAGATCATGTTGCTCTCGGCCACCGGGGCGGAGCTGGCCAAGTTCCGGCGCGCCAACCCCGGCGACGACCTGATGACCAGCATCGTCAACGCCGAGGTCGACGGGCAGCGGTTGACCGACGAGGAGATCGGGGCCTTCCTGATCCTGCTCGCCTCGGCGGGCAACGACACCACCAAGCAGACGACGACACACGCCATGATGGCGTTGGTGGCCCACCCCGAGCAGCGGGCCTGGTTGAGCGAGGACTACCACGACCGCATCGGACTGGCTGTCGAGGAGTTCGTCCGCTGGTCCACGCCGGTGCTGCAGTTCGCCCGGTTCGCCACCGCCGACACCGAGATCAACGGTCAGCTGGTGGCCGAGGGTGACAAGGTGGGGCTGTTCTACTGTTCGGCCAACCGTGACGACACCGTCTTCGCCGACCCCGGCCGGTTCGACCTGACCCGCTCGCCCAACCCGCATCTGGGCTTCGGTGGCGGCGGACCGCACTTCTGCCTCGGCAACCAGCTGGCCAAGGCCGAACTGCGAAATCTGTTCGAGCAGTTGCTGACCCGGCTGAGCACCATCGAGCTGGGGGAGCCCGACCTGCTCTACAGCAGCTTCGTGCACGGCGTCAAACGTCTACCCGCCCACGTCCGCTAGCCACCCCGATCGGAGTTGTCATGAGGGTCGAAGTCGATCTGGCCAAGTGCACCGGCCACGGCATCTGCGAGACGATCGCCGAAGAGGTCTTCGAGGTCCAGGACGACGGCTCGGTCGTGATCCACCAGCCCGACCGGCCGGAATCCGACCGGGACCGGATGACCCGGGCGGTCACCCAGTGCCCGGCAGCCGCGCTTCGCCTCGTCGACTGACACCGTCGCCCTGCAGCGATCGCCGAACTGAGGTTCCCGGTCGTTCCTCAGCGCAAGGTCACGACCGGGAACCCTGTTTCGGGGGGCGGGGGCGCACCAGCACCGACTGCTGGATCGCGCCGACCGGGCCGCGCTCGTCGAACAGCGTGCCCAGCGTCGTGCCGATACCGTCCGGGCCGTAGCTGGTCTCGGCGCGGATGCCGATCCACTCACCCTCGGGAAGCCGGTGGACGTGCACGACCAGGTCGGTGTTGAGGAACGTCCACTTCCGGATGTCGAGCTTGGTGCCGATGCCGTTGGCATCATCGGCCACCGCGAACAACCGCTCCAGCGGCGTCATCGACTCACCCTTGACGAGGTCGACCTCGGGCCGGATCCATGACTCGCCCGGGCCTTCGCTAAGCGGCTTGGTCAGCCACCGCCAGTCCAGGCTGTGCACGTAGTTGGGGTCCCAGTCCTTCTTCATGTCACGGCCGCGGGCCTCGGACAGCGGGCGCAGCGGCTCGGCCGGGGCGTGCTCGACCGCGGTGGTGTCCAGCGTCGCCAGCCGCCAGCCGCTGGCGCGCGCCACCGGCCTCGGTGACCCGTCCGGGCCGGCGGCGAGCATCTCGGCGACCACCAGCTCGATCTGCTTGCCCGAGCGTTCGCGGGTGGCGCGCACCCACAGGTCGCCCTCGGCCGGTACCGGGCCGAGCAGGTCGATCAGCACCCGGCTGAGCCGGGTGTCCTCGCGGGGTTCACACCGTTGCAGTGCGCGGACCAGCAGTGCCGAGACCGGCGCCGCGTGCTGGATGGCCGCCGACCAGGTGCTGCGGACCAGATCGGTCGCGGCGAAGCGCTCTGCGCCGGTGGAGCCGTCGCCGCCGTCGATCAGCACGTAATAGGAGTCAGACATCTGCAGCCCTCTCAGGCGCACCCGGCGGCGGGCACATCGACGGTGATCGCTTCCAGGCGGGACAGTTTCGTCCCGCGCAGCCGTTCGGGGTAGGCATCGGTCGACGACAGCAGGAACAGCGTGCGGTCTGCGGGCCCGCCCAACGTGCAGGCGATCGCGGTCCGGTCGCCGATGTCGATCCGGTCGGTGACGGTGCTTCCGTCCGGCCCGCCGGTGACGATTCGCTCGAACTGGTGGGCCAGCGTCATCGCCGCCCACACTCCGCCCTTGTCGTCCAGGCAGATTCCGTCCGGCGGGCCGTCCAGCCCCTCGGCGAAGACCCGTCGCCCGCCGAGGCTTCCGTCCTCGGCGATGTCGAACGCGGTCAACCGCCGGGCGGTGGACTCGGCGACGATGAGCGTCGAGTCGTCGGGGGTGATCGCCATGCCGTTGGGAAAGTCGAGATCCCGGGCCACCACCGTCGCCCGGTCCCCGGGGTCGCGGTCGGGGTCGACCCGCACGATCACCCCGCCGGACCGGGCCTGCGAACCGACGTAGGCACAGCCGTACCGGTCGATGACCATGTCGCCCAGCGGCGCCGGGACCAGCGATGCCACATCGGCGATCACAGTGACCTCGTCGCCGTCGTAGCACAGCACCTGTCGGCGTTCGGTGGACACGATCAACAGCGACCCGTCAGGCCGGAAACCCAGGCCGGAGGGGGCGTGTCCGGGCAGGCTCAGGGTGCTCATCTCGCCGCTGAGCGTCACCGTGTGCACGGCCTCGCCGAGCATGTCGGAGAACCACAGCAGGCCCTCGAACCAGCGGGGGCCCTCGCCGAAGCAGAAGTCGTTGGCAAGCGGCGTGCGGGTCATCGGGCCCGGACCCGCGGACAGCGCCGAGTGGCTTTACAAAACACGCGACAAGTGTCACGCTCGCTAGGTGCAGCTGTCAACCATCTGCCGCCGTTGTGCACTGTCCGACGAACCGAAGTGCGGGATGGGGAACGCGTCATGAACATGAAGAAGTACCACAGCCACACGTTGCTCTACCTGCACGAGACCATCGATCTGGGATCGGCGCACAGCGAGGGTTTCGTGGCGGAGTTCGAGGGCGTCTACCACCCGATGATGAGTGAACTCGGCGCCCGGCTGTTCGCGATGTGGGAGACCACCGCCTACAACGGACACTGGCCGCAGGTCACCGTCATCTGGGAGATCGACGCCTTCGCCGACTACGCCCGCATCGGTCGCGCCCAGGGGCGCGGGGGCAGCCACGAGGCGGCGGCCGGCAAGTGGACCAGCTACCTGCGCGAGATCGGTGCCCGCGGCGAGGGCCGGATCATGTACGCCGGACGCAGCAACCGGACGCTGAGCGAGCTGCAGGCCGCCGGCTTCAGCGCGGGCCTGGTGATCCAGGAGATCATGCAGACCAAGCCGGGACGCCAGGACGACTACATCCGCGAACTCGAACGCCTCTACGTGCCATGGTCGGAGTCCACCGGCAAGAAGTGGCTGGGCTCGTTCATCACGACGTTCCGGTTCAACGAGGTGATCCACTACTGGGCGCTCGAGGGCGACTGGGACTGCTTCGAGAACCACTACCCCTCGTGGAAGGACCAACCGCCGGCCGAGATCGTCACCTGGATGAGCGTGGCCCCCGCGTTGCGGGACGGCTGGGAGGATTCGATCCTGGCCGCACTACCGCCGTCGCCGCTGCGATGACCCCGGCTGCGGCGATGCCCGACTACGACCCCTTCGACCCGGCGGTGATGGCCGATCCGCTGCCGTACTACCGGACCCTGCGCGACGAACATCCGGTGTGCTACCTGCCCAAGTGGGACACCTACGCGCTGTCGCGGTTCGCCGACATCTGGAATGTCCTGGAGATCAACGACGGAACGTTCGTCGCCTCGGAGGGGACGCTGCCGGCGGCGACGGTGCTGGCTCGGCACAACGACGGCCCGGTGCCCGACCCGCCGCTGCATCCGATGCCCTTCCACGCGAACTTCGACGCACCGATCTACGACGAGGTCCGGCGTTGCACCGCCGCGCCGTTCCGGCCGAAGTCGGTCGGCAAGCTCGCCGACCGGATCCGCACCCTGGCCAACGAACGCCTCGATGAACTGCTGCCGCGCGGCCGGTTCGACCTCACCCAGGAGTACGGCGGCATCGTCGCCGCCTCGGTGGTGTGTGAAATCGTCGGTCTGCCCACCGATCTGGCTGCCGAGGTGCTGGCCACCGTCAATGCAGGCAGCCTGGCCGAACCGGGTAGCGGGGTCGAGGTCGCCAACGCTCGTCCGGGGTATCTGGACTACCTGACGCCCATCGTGGCGCGCCGACGTTCCGCAGACGACGGGACAGCGCTGCCGATCGTCGACAACCTGCTGGCCTACCGGCTGCCCGACGGGTCAGCGCTGAGCGACATGGAAGCCGCCGTGCAGATGCTCGGGGTGTTCATCGGCGGCACCGAAACCGTGCCCAAGATCGTCGCGCACGGGTTGTGGGAACTGTTCGGCCGGCCCGACCAGCTGGCCGCGGTGCGTGCCGACGTCGAGGCCAACGTGCCGGTCGCGCGCGAGGAGATGATCCGGTACTGCGCGCCCGCACAGTGGTTCGCCCGTACCCTGCGCCGCCCGTTCACCCTGCACGGCACCACGATCGAGCCGGGCCAGCGCATCATCTCGCTGCTGGCGTCGGCCAACCGCGACGAGCGCGAGTACCCCGAACCGGACCGGTTCAGCTGGGACCGGCCCATCGAACGGCTCCTGGCTTTCGGCCGCGGGCAGCACTTCTGCCTGGGCGCGCACCTCGCGCGCCTGGAGATCACCATCATGGTCACCGAATGGCTCAAGCGCGTCCCCGATTTCACCGTCGACACCGATGCCGCCTCGCGCCCGCCGTCGAGCTTTCAGTGGGGCTGGAACAAGCTGCCCGTGGAGGTCTGAGGTGTGGTCCTACCGACTGGTCGCGCCGTTCACCTTCGAGAAATCCGAGGTGCTGCCACGCTCCCCGGAATCGCTCGGCGATGGACAGGTGCTGCTGGGTTTCTCCGCGGCCGGCATCTGCGGCAGCGATCTGCCCGGGTTCCGCGGTGCGCAGGGGAGACTGCCCGGTGACACCGGCCGCTGTGCGGCGGAGAAAGAAGGCTTCCCGATCCACGAGGTCGCCGGCGAGGTACTCGCCAGCCGCCACCCCGACCACCACGCCGGGGACCGGGTCGTCGGCTGGGCCTCGGGCTTCGACGGCCTGATGGAAGAGGTCGTCGCCGACGGCGACGGACTGGCGGCCTACGACCCCGCGCTGCTGCCCGAGCATGCGATCGGGCTGCAGCCGCTGGCCTGCGTGCTCTACGCGGTCGAGCAGCTACCCGAGCTGGCAGGACGCCATGTGGCGATCCTGGGACAGGGATCGATCGGGCTGCTGTTCTCCTATGTCGCCAAGGCCGCCGGTGCCGCACACGTCACCGGCGTCGACCCGGTGGACCGCTCCGACGTCGGCCCCGCCTTCGGCGTCGACACCGTGGTCCGCGCCACCAGCGACCGCTGGGTGCGCCACCTGGCCGCCGATGCCAAGCCCGACGTCGTGATCGAGGCGGTCGGACATCAGGTCGCGACACTGTCGCACGCGGTGGAGGCGGCTGCGTTCGGCGGAACCGTGTTCTACTTCGGCGTGCCCGACGACGACAGCTACCCGATCAGCATGCGCACCATGCTGCGCAACAACCTGACACTGAAATCCGGTGTGACGCTCGAGCGCCGGCGGGTCCTGCGCAAGGCCGACGAATTCGCCCGGGCGCACCCCGGCCTGCTCGAGCGCTACCTGACCCACACGTTCTCCGCGGCCGAGGTGCAGTCGGCGTTCGAGTTGGCCTGTTCGCCGGTGCCCGGCCGGGTCAAGATCGCGATAGTGCCCTGAGATGACCGGGTCGAGCGCACTGGGCGACGCACTGGCAACCAAGGCACAGGTCTGGGGTGGCTGGGTGGTGGGCCCCACCATCATGGGCCCGGAGACCTTCGCTCAGGCCGGCTACGACTACGTCGGATTCGACGTCCAGCACGGCTATCTCAGCGATGCCGACGTGGCGCTCATGCTGCGCCGCCTCGAGAACGTCGCCGTCGGAACCGCGGTGCGGCTGCCGTCGGCCGAGGCGGCGCCCATCGGGCGGGTGCTCGACGCCGGCGCCGACGCGGTGATCATCGCGATGGTCGAGACACCCGAGCAGGCCGCCGCCGCGGTGGCCGCCACCCGGTATGCGCCGTGCGGCGTGCGAAGCTTCGGGCCGCTGCGCCCGAGCATGGGCGTGGACCCCGCGGCGCTGGAGGCCAGAGCGTCGGTGTTCGCGATGGTGGAGACCGCCGCGGGTGCGGAGGCCATCGAGGACATCTGCGCTGTCGACGGACTGGCCGGAATCTACGTCGGACCCGCCGATCTGGCGATCTCGATGGGGTATCCGCCGGTGCCGGCGTGGAGTCAGCCACAGGTGCGCGAGGCGATGCTGGGCATCCAGCACGCGGCCGCGGCGGCGGGCCTGGTCAGCGGGGCACACGCCAACAGCGGAACCCTCGGCCACGAGTTGGCTCGGCACGGTTTCCGGATGATCACGCTGGCATCGGAATCGCAGGCGCTGCGCCGCGGCGCACTCGCGCACCTGGCAGAGGCCACCGGGGCGACACCGGACGGGTCCTCGGCCAAGAGCTACCACTGAAAGGAATCGACGCATGGCAGCCGAACGTGTCGCCCTGGTCACCGGTGCCGCCCGGGGACAGGGCGCGGCGATCACCGCGCGGCTGCTGGCCGACGGGTATCGGGTGGCCGCCTGTGATCTGCGCACCGACGAACTGGCCGCCACCGCGGCATCGCTGGACCCGGACCGGGTCGTCGCGGTGTCGCTCGATGTGACCTCGGCCGAGCAGTGGGCACAGGCGGTCACCGTCACCGTCGAGCGGTTCGGGGCGTTGACGACGCTGGTGAACAACGCCGGGGTGCTGCACCGTGCGTCGCTGGCCGACGAGACGCCGGCGGGATTCGAGGGGAGCTGGCGGGTCAACTGCCTGGGCCCGTTCCTGGGCATCCAGGCCGCCCTGCCCCAGCTACGCGATGCGCAGGGCGCTGCCGTGGTGAACACGTGCAGCACCGGGGCCGTCCGGCCGTTCCCCAACCACAGCGCCTACGGCTCGTCGAAGTGGGCGCTGCGCGGTCTGACGCAGGTCGCCGCCGTCGAGCTCGCGTCGGCGGGAATCCGGGTCAACGCGGTGTTTCCCGGCCCGGTCGAGACGCCGATGCTCGACGGGTCCACCCAGACCCGGCTCGCTTCCGATGCCCTGATGGGCCGCATCGGCAAGCCCGGCGAGATCGCCGACGCGGTGGCGTTCCTGGTCTCCGAACACGCCTCCTTCATCACCGGATCCGAGCTCATCGTCGACGGTGGGCAGACCCTGAAGATTGGATGACAACCGTATGGCGAAGAACCTCTCCGTAGGCATCATCGGTGCCGGTCCCGGCGGGCTCGCGCTGGGAATCTTCCTGCGCAAGGCTGGATTCGGTGACTTCACGATCTTCGACCGGGAAGACGGTGTGGGCGGGACCTGGCGGATCAACACCTACCCGGGGCTGGCCTGCGACGTGAAGTCCCATCTGTATTCGTACTCGTTCGACCTCAACTCGGACTGGTCGCGGCTGTGGCCCGAACAGCCGGAGATCCTGGAGTACTTCGAAGAGTGCGCCCAGCGCTACCGTTTGGCGGGCAACCTGAAGCTCAACACCGAGATCGTCAGCGCCCGCTGGCAGGCCGACACCAAGAAATGGGTGCTGCGCACCGCTGACGACGACGAGTACACCTTCGACATCGTCGTGTCGGCGGTCGGCGTGTTCACTCAGCCGGTGATGCCCGACCTGACCGAGGAGGAGCCGTTCACCGGCACCGTCATGCACACCGCCAAATGGGACCACTCGGTGGACCTGAGCGGTGCGCGCGTCGCGGTTCTGGGTACCGGATCGACTGCCTCGCAACTGGTTCCCGAGGTGGCGAAGGTTGCCGCCAAGGTCTACTCGGTCCAGCGCTCACCCACCTGGGTGCTGCCCAAGCCGGACCGGGCCTACACCGACCGGGAGAAGTGGATGTTCGCCCACATCCCACTGGCCAAGCGCTTCTACCGGACCCGGCTGTGGCTGCGCAGCGAGTCGAACATCTCGGTGATCGAGAACGGCAGTGACAAGACTCAGGAGTTCAGGGACATCGCGCTGCGCACGCTCGAGGCCACCATCACCGACGAGCAGCTGCGCCGCGCGCTGACCCCGCAGCATCCGCTGGGGTGCAAGCGTCTGGTCTTCGCGACCGACTACCTGCAGACGCTCAACCAGCCCCATGTGGAGGTGGTGTCCAGCGCCGCCCGGGCGCTGCGCTCGCGGTCGTTGGTCACCGAGGACGGGACCGAACTCGACGTCGACGTGGTGTTGTGTGCCACCGGCTATGCGGCGGCCGACTATCTCGGACAGATCGAGGTCGTCGGCGCCGACGGTACGGCGCTCGGCGAGGTGTGGCGCGACGGCGCATACGCCTACCTGGGGATGGCCGTACCGGGTTTCCCGAACTTCTTCATGTTGTACGGACCGAACACCAACGTCGGGTCCAACAGCGTCATCTTCATGCTGGAGGCTCAGGCCCACTACATCGTGCGGGCGCTGAAGTACATGCGCCGCAGGAACAAGCCCTACATCGAGGTGCGCTCCGAGGTGACCAGCCGGTTCCTGGCCCGCGTCGACAGGTGGATGCAGGGCACGGTCTGGCTGACCCGGTGCAGCAACTACTTCCGAGCCGCCAACGGACGGGTGGTCACCCAGTGGCCGCGCAGCGCGCGCGACTTCTGGGGCATGACGCGCTGGTTCCGGTCGGGCGACTACACCTTCGACCCGCCCGCCGTCCGGAAGCCGATCGAGGTCGGCGCCCAGACCGCGGCGACCAGGTAGCCTGCCGTGACCGACCCGGCGACGCCCGGTGCCGATCTTGCCGACCGCCTGGCCCCGGCGCTGCGGCACCTGCTCGCCGCCCGCATCGACCTGTCGCCGTCGGTGCTGGGGGCGGTCCGGGATTCGCTGAACCAGCGCAGGGCCGAGACCGCGCCGACCGTCGACGACGTCGGTGTCGAGGTGGAGCAACGGGAAATCCGTGTGCCGGCAGGGCGGTTGATGAGCATTCGGATCTACCGCGGGGCGCCGGCTCCCTCACCCGCGGTGCTGTATTTCCATTCGGGTGCTTTCGTCCTGGGCAATCTGGACACCGACCACCGTCAGTGTGTGGAGTTCGCCCGCCGGGGCCGGTGCACCGTGATCGCCGCCGACTACCGGCTGGCGCCCGAGCACCCGTTCCCTGCGGCCGCCGACGACGCGCTCGAGGTGCTGCAGTGGGCGGTCGCGGCCGCGACCGAACTCGGCCTCGACGCGTCGGCCGTCGCGGTGGCCGGCAGCAGCGCGGGGGCGTCGCTGGCGGCCCGGCTGGCCCAGCGTGCCGCAGCCGGACAGGCGCCGCCGGTGGTGTTCCAGCTGCTGCACCAGCCGGTGCTCGACGACCGGCCGTCGCCGTCGAAGGAGGAGTTCACCACCACGCCGGGATTCGACGCCGAGGCGGTCGGCTGGATGTGGCGGCATTATCTGGCCGGGACGGCGCCGTCGGTGGACGCGGCCCCGGCTCGGGCCGGGGAGCTGGCCGGGGCGCCTCCGGCGCTGATCACCTGCTCGGAACTCGACCCGCTGCGCGACGAGGCGATCGACTATGCGCTGCGGCTGCTGTGGGACGGGGTCGGCACCGAACTGCACGTGTTCGCCGGCACCTGCCACGGCTTCGACTCGCTGGTCCCGGAGTGGGAGGTCAGCCGGCAGCTCTTCGACATCCAGGGCGCGGCTCTGCGACGGGTCTTCTGGTGATGGCGACCCACCACGCCGAAATCACCCCAACTCGCGGGCGACGGCGGCGTGGTAGGCGTCGATGTTGGCCGGGTTGACGGTGCGGAAGAAGCCGTCGGGCAGCGGCGAGTCCTTGTCGGCCTCGATGGTCATGGTGCGGCGGAACAGCGTGACTCCCTGACCGGGCGTGCTGAACTCGTAGAGCACCGTGATCCGCCCCGGCATCCCGCCGTTGCCGTCGCTGTCGTGGCCCAGGTTGCCGACCGAGGTGAACATCCACAGTTTGGGACGGGTGGCCATGGCCAGGTGCCAGGTGAAGATGCGCTTGCCGTCGGGCCCGGTCTCGGTCCACCTGTCGCCGATCTCCAGGGGCAGCTTCTCGGGCACCCGCCCGACGTGTGCGCTGCCGGGGTAGGTCTTGGTCCAGTTGACCGGGTTGGTCACGAAGTCGTAGATGTCTTCCGCGGATTGGGTGAAGGCCGTCTCCGACGACGTCGTCACGATTCCCACAGTTCTCCGTCCGCCGCTGGGTGTGGCCGGCCGTCTGGCAGCCCGGCACTGACTTTACAAAGTTATGATAAAATGTCACGCTTCGGGGGCCGCTTCGGCCAGGAAAGGACGGGATCGTCACGATGGACTTCTCCCGAGTGGTGCTCTCCGAGTCGGACCGGTCCTTCCAGGACGAACTGCGCGGCTTCCTGGCCTCGGTGGTGACCGAGGAGGTGATCCGCCGCGACCGGGAGACCGGTGAGAACTTCGATGAGGGCGTTCATCTGGCGCTGGGCGCGGCCGGGTACCTCGAGCGGGACTTCCGGTCCGAGGCCGAGGGCGGGTTCACCGCCGTGCAACGGCGCATCTGGGAACTCGAGATCGGCCGGGCCCGCACACCGTGGTTCCACTGGGGCACCACGGCGATGGTCGCGAGCGCGGTGAACGCGTTCGGCTCGGCCGAGCTCAAGGACGAGGTGGTGCCCCGGGTGCTGTCCGGGCACTACCGGCTGTGTCTGGGCTACACCGAGCCCGAGGGCGGCTCCGATGTCGCGACCTGCAAGACCCGCGCCGTGCGTGAAGCGGATGGACTCAGCTGGATTGTCAACGGCTCCAAGATGTTCACCTCCAACGCCCACAACGCCCAATATGTCTTTCTGATCACCAACAGCGACCCGGCCGCACCCAAGCACCAGAGCCTGACCATGTTCCTGGTGCCGCTCGACTCGCCGGGCGTGGAGATCCAGGGGATCCGCACCGTCGACGGCGACCGCACCAACATCACCTACTACAGCGATGTCCGCGTCGACGACCGGTACCGCGTCGGGGAGGTCAACGGCGGCTGGGCGGTGCTGCGCGAGGCGCTCAACGCCGAACACGGCACCGTCGAACACGACAACAGCGGGCTGCACAAGATCGCCGTGATGACCGAGCACGCGTTGCTGCTCGCCGAGGCGACCGACGCGATCGCCGCCGAAGCGCCGATCGACGACGAGTCCGTCGCGTTGCGGCTCGGCCGCAGCATCGCCCGGATGGAGGTGGCGCTGAGCACCCCGCAGATGTTCGGCCGGGTCGCGATCGCGCAGACCATGCGCGACACGACTCCAGACCTGATGGACCTCTCGGGCGCCGCGGGTGCGCTGCCCGGTGACACCGCGGCCGGGCAGGTGGAGTACGTCCACCGGCTGGCCGGGCCGACCGGGATCTACGGCGGCACCCTCGAGGTGTTCCGCAACATGATCGCCCAGCACGCTCTGGGGCTGGGCAAGCCCGTCTACGCACCGCCGGCGTCCACGCGCGGTTAGAGCTTCGGGATCACCTCACCGGTGAGCGTCTCCAGGGTCTGATCCGAGCACCGGTCGTGGGTGAAGAGCACGATCTGTCCGAAGCCCATCTCCACCAGTTCGCCCAGCCGGTCGACCACCGCCGGCGCGGTGCCGATCAACCCCGCGTCCTGGAGGCCGAAACCCGGGTCGCTGAAACGCTTCTCGGCCGCGGCGCGGACCTTGGGCAGCGAAGCCTCGTCCGGGGCCAGTGCCATCACGGCCTCGACCGACATCACGATGCCGGCCGGATCGCGCCCGATGTCCTCGCAGATCGATCGCAGCGCCGCCAGTTTGGTCTCGATGTCGCCCAGCGCGTAGGTGGGGACATTCCAGACATCGGCGTAACGGGCGACCAGCGGCAGCGTGTACTTCTCGCCGACGCCGCCGACGACGATCGGGGGGCCGGGTTTCTGCACCGGCCCCGGCTTGACCGGCATGTCCGACACCGTGAAATGCGTGCCGGAGAAGTCGATCTTCTCCTCGGTGAACGCCTGGTGCAGAATCTGCAGGGTTTCCCCCAGCTGGGCCGAGCGCTGCGCGAAGGTGCCCCAGCTCAGACCCGCGCGACGATGTTCGTCCTCGATGGAGCCACTGCCGATTCCCAGGGACAGCCGGCCCGCCGAGATCTGGTCGAGCGTGGTGGCCATCTTGGCCAGGGTCACCGGGTGGCGAAACTGATTGCACAACACCATGTGCCCGACCCGGATGCGGTCGGTGCGGGCCAGCAGTGCGGTGGCCAGGGTCCAGGCCTCCATCGACGGGTACTCGGGCATACCCGGGCCGAAGAGGTGGTCGTAGAGCCACAGCGAGTCGATGCCGAGGTCCTCGCAGCGCCGGGTGCGGTGCAGCACCTCGTCGAAGGACAGACCCATGTGGGGCAGATAGATGCCGATCTCGGGTCTGGTCATGTGTCGTGCTCGCCCCTCCGCCGATGGTGCCGCTGTACTTTCCGCCGCCTGCATGGTAACGACATTCTCGTAGATGGAGAAGCGAGTTCCGTCAGTTCCACCCGCAGGTGTCCGGCCAAGGAGGCTGCCCATGAAGTTCGCGATCACCCACCCGATGCACAGTCATCCCTACAACCCCGAGTTGGTGACGGGCGCGGGGATCGCCCGTGTCGCAGCGGCCGCCGAGGCCGCCGGCTTCGACGGCTTCGGATTCACCGATCACCCCGCGCCGTCCCAGCGGTGGCTGGAATCGGGTGGGCACGACGCGCTCGACCCGTTCGTCGCGATGGGATTCGCGGCCGCGCACACCACCACCCTGCGGCTGATCCCCAACATCGTCGTGCTGCCCTACCGCAATCCGTTCGTGGTGGCCAAGGCGGGTGCGACGCTGGACCTGGTGTCGGACGGGCGATTCACCCTGGCGGTCGGCGTGGGCTACCTGAAGCGCGAATTCACCGCTCTCGGTGTCGACTTCGATGAGCGGGCCGCCCTGTTCGAGGAGTCCCTGCAGGCCATCCGCGGCGTCTGGACCGGCGATGACCTGACCTTCGAGGGCAAGCACTTCAGCGCCAAGGGGATCACCGCCCATCCCCGCCCGGTCAGCACGCCGCACCCGCCGATCTGGATCGGTGGTAACACCTCGGCGGCGCGTGCCCGGGTGGCCGCACACGGCCAGGGCTGGTGTCCGTTCCGGGCGCCTGCGATGCTCGCGCAGACCGCGCGCACCGCGGAGCTGGACTCGGTGGAGCTCCTGGCGGCCGGCGTCGAGGATCTGCGCCGGCGGCTGGAGAAGGCCGATCGCGACCCGGCGGAGGTCGACGTCACCTTCACCAACGACGCGGGAGGCAGCCCCGGCGACGCCGGCTTCGACGCCGATGCGTTCGCCGCCGGCGCCGCGGAGCTGGAGGCGGCCGGGGTGACCTGGATTCAGGTCACCGTGCCCGGCGACAGCCTGGCGCACACGCTGGAGGCCATCGAACAGTTCGGCACCGAGGTCATCGCCCGGCGCTGAGTGCCGGTCCGACCCAGCGGTGCAGGAACTGCCGTAGCGCCGCGCCGTCCCGCGCCGGTTCCACCGGCGCGATCACCATGGACTGGATGATCCGCAACAGGAACTCCACCAGGCCGTCGAGCTCGGAATCGCGGTGGTAGCCCAGTTCCGTCCAGTCGATGCGACTGTGGCGCAGCATGGTCCGGCAGCGGACGATCACCTCCGGAGCGAGCATGCGGCGGCTGAACTGATTGGTCCGGTCGTTGTCGAGCAGGAACGTCAGCAGCGGTTCATCGGGTAGCCGTTCGATGATGAACGCCACCAACTCCACCAGCTGTGCTGCGGCGTCGTCGATGTCGGTGGTGACCGCCTCGATGCGGGCCACGAAACTGCCCAGCGCCACCTCGGCCGCCGCACTGAACAGGTCTTCGGTGGTGGCGAAGTAGCGATAGACGGTCCGGCGGGTGATGCCGACCGCATCGGCGACGTCGGAGAGTGTGGTCTGGCCGGGGCCGCGGCGCTCGATGCAGGTCAGCGCCGCGTCGATGATGCGCTTTCGCGCGTCGTCGTCGTGTTGCGGGGGAGTGCCCGCCCACCCTTTGCGGCCCACGGTCATTGACTCCTTCGGCGGTTCCGGGTCATCATGACAGAAGATACACCAGATGTATCAGTGTGTAATGTGAGAGGTGCTGTCATGACCGACCTCGAAGTCCGGCGCCCCCGGTTCGACTTCACCGGGGAGCCCGTGCCGTGGCAGTGGAACCCGGCCAGCCCGGCGTTCTCCTTCTACATGAACGCGACGTCGATCATCGCGGTCTGCTTCGAGCAGATGATCGTCGCGGCGGTGGGGGAGGCCAAACCGCTGATCGCCGACGCCGAGGTCGCCGCGGAAGCCACGGCGTTCCTGCGCCAGGAGGCCCAGCACTCGGCCAGCCATCGCAAGCACGTCAACGCCCTGACCGCGCGCTACCCGGGTCTGTCCGAGACCGTGGACGCGGCCATGGCCCGCTTCGACGAACTCACCGAGACCACCCCGCTGGAATTCCGCCTCGCCTACATCGCCGACCTGGAAGCCACATTCACCCCCACGTTCAAGATGATGCTCGACAACGAGGCGACGCTGTTCCGTCCGGGCGACGAGCGGGTCGCGTCACTGTTCCTGTGGCACTTCGTCGAGGAGGTCGAGCATCGCAGTTCTGCGCTGGTGATCTACGACGCGGTGGTCGGAAAGTCCTGGTACCGGATGAAGATGCTGCCCGCGGTGGTCAGGCATCTGCTCGGCGTGCTGGCGGTCATCGCCGACGGCGCCAACACCCACGTGCCCGAGTCCGAACTGCTGATCGACGCCCGCACGATTCTGCCGCTACCCGGTCTGCTGGCCTCGCTGCGCGGGCGGCTGCCGTTCAGTTCGTCCGGGCAGGCTCCCGCGCCCGGGTTCGCCACCGTGCCCTGGAACGAGAAGATCACCGCGGGATGGCGGATACTGCTGAGCCAGTTGCCGTTCCACGACCCCGCTGACGAGCCGCTGCCGGTCTTCGCCGACGAGTGGTTCGCCCGCTGGGACCGCGGGCACGACGTGACCCGCTGGTACTCGGCGCCGATTCCGGACTGAACGGGGGACAGGATGGCCGAGCAGTGCATCGCCGCCTTCGACACCATCGCCTCGGCGCTGGGGGACTTCACCTGCCACGACGCGCCCGCGATCGTTCACCTGCGAAGTCCGCTCAGCCTGTCGAACATGACGCTGCCGGTGCTCGAGGCGCTGATGGTCGCGGTGGCGGTCGCGGCATTGGCGCATGCGATCCGGCGGTGGCGCCGCGAGGGCGACCCGGTGAACCTGGCGCTGTGGCTGGCGACCGTGGTCTACCTGTTCGTCATCGAGATCCCGTTGTATTTCCCGAACGTGTTCGGTGTGGCCGACATGCTCGGAGTCGTGTTCGTACACAACGTGTTCAGCGTCCAGTTCCTGTTCGACAGGCTACCGCTCTACATCGTGGCCCTGTATCCGGCGGTGGTGTCGCTGTCCTACGAGATCGTGCGTTCGCTCGGGGTGTTCCGCGACCGCGGCGTGGTGCTCGGGGCGGTCTGTGTCGGGTTCGTCCACCACTGCTTCTACGAGGTGTTCGATCAGCTGGGCCCGCAGCTGCGCTGGTGGGCGTGGAACACCGACAATCCGCTGAACCATCCGCAGTTGGCCTCGGTGCCGATGTCGAGTGTGTTCATCTTCGCCACGCTGGGCCCGATCGTCGTCACCGCATTGGTCATGGTCCTGGTCGGGCGCGCGGAACGGCCGGGACCGGCGAGCCTGGCCGGCCGGACGCTGGCCGCGGGCGTGCTGACCCCGGTGGGGCTGGTCGTCTTCAGCATCCCGACCTCACTGTTCGGCGGCGCGGACCCAGCCGTCGGAGTGCAGGCGGTGCTGTTCTCGGTCGAACTGGCGGCAGTGGCTCTCGTCGGTACGGTGGTGCTGATCCAGCAGTGGCTGCGGATCCGCTCCGGCGCCGGCCGGGCCGAGGAGCCCGGGCTCTTCCTGTACGTGTGCGGCCCCGTCTACCTGATCGTGCTGGTGGGCCTGTGGCTCGCGGCGCTGCCGCAGCACGTCGCCGCGGTCGACGGCATCACCGCCGACGGCACCCCGGTCGGCAGCCTGCCCTATGCGCTGGCCGCGCTCCTCGCAGCGGCGGGGTCGCTGGCCGCTGCACTGAGCGCCGCCCGCACCCGGTCCGCGGACATGGTGGCTACCCGGCGAGCCTGACCAGCGTCTTGCCGATGTTCACGCCGGTGAACAGCCCGTTGAGGGCGTCCACACAGGATTCGAGGCCCTCGAAGATGTGCTCGCGGTGCACCAGCAGGCCCTGCTCCTCCCAGCCGCGCAGCGCGGCGAACGCCTCGTCGAAGCGGCCCCACTCGTCGAGGGCGTTGAAACCCTGCATGAGAGCGGTTTTGGACAGCAGGTTGACGTAGTTCGACGGGCCGGGATGTTCCCCGGTCAGGTAGCTGGAGATCACCCCGCACAGCACCACCCGCGCTCTGGGTGCCAGGCGGCCGAGCACCGCGTCGAGGATCGGGCCGCCGACGTTGTCGAAATAGACGTCGACACCCTTGGGGCAGTGGGTGCGCAACGCCGAGGGCAGATCGTCGTTGCGGTAGTCGATGCAGGCGTCGAACCCGAAGTCCGACACCACCGTTCGGCACTTGTCCGGGCCGCCGGCGATGCCGACCACCCGGGCGCCGGCGATCTTGGCGATCTGGCCGGCCACCGACCCGGTGGCCCCCGCGGCCGCGGAGACGACGACGGTCTCGCCGGCGGCCGGGCGGCCGATGCCGGTCATGCCGAAGTAGGCCGTGGCGCCGGTGGGGCCGTAGATCGACATCACCGCGCGTTGGTCGACCTGGTCGCCGGGCCCCGGCACCGGAGTGGTGAACAGATCGTCGCGCACGATCGTGTACTCCTGGAAACCGGTCAGCGTGGTGACGATGTCGCCGACGGCATAGGCGCGGCAACGAGACTGCACGACCTCCCCGATGCCGGCCGCCCGGATGACCTCCCCGAGCCCGACCGGGGGTAGGTAGCCGGGCTGGTCGTCCAGCCAGGTCCGGGCCGCGGCGTCGATGCCCACATAGGTGGTGCGCACCAGCGCCTCACCGTCGGCGGGTTCCGGCCTCGGTGCGGTGACCAGCTCGGTGTCGCCGGGCGCCACCAGTCCGTGGGGGCGGCGGCGCAACAGGATCTGGCGATTGGTCAACGTCGGCACCAGCCAGAACCTACGGCACGACCCAGGCCCCGGGAAGCGGTTCCGCCTGTGCCGATCTGTCCATCACGCCGGGGGCACCTGGCAGCCGCAATCCGAGTAGTCGGCCGACTCCGGCAGCTCGGCCAGCACCCGGGCCCTGGTCTCGTCGAAACTCAGCATCCCGGCGATCGGCAGGCACTCGGGCAGCGGATCGTCATAGCTCCACGCGACGTCGGCGAGCACTGCGTCGCCGATGCGGGCGTTCCAGTAGGTCGCGTACCCCTTGTAGTTGCAGTAGGTCGACGTCTCGGATCGTTCCAACAGGTCGGTGCGCACCAGATCGGGACGGACGTAGAGCCGGGGCGCCAGCGAGGTCTCGAACACGATCACGGTGTCCACGGTGTCGACCAGGGTGGTGTCCAGGACATCGACGCGCAGACCCCGGCCGGTGGGCCGGCAGTCCACCCGGTGGTAGGGGTTGGGCGGATAGTGCACCAGCACCCGGCCCTCCTCGAGCCAGGTGTCCACGGCGGTCCACGGCACCGTCACATAGCCGGGCGCCTCCGGCACCGGGTGGGTGGGCAGGCCGGTGACCTCATCGACGGCGAAGGCGTAGCTCAGCGGTTGCCCCTGGCGGTGCACCATCAGCGCGCGCTCGGTGTCGATCACGGTTCGCCCGGAGCGGATCGCCTGGACACGCCGGGGATGTGGCTCGATGTAGACGAGATCGTCGGTGACCGCGGGGCTGAACTGGCCGGCCCGGTCCCGGCTGAGTGGCCCACTGCCGGCGACGAGGCTCATCGAAGCCGCCCGGCGCCAACATGTTTCATCCACCGCTGCATCTGCGGCCTCCCGTCGCCTGTCCCGTGGGGTCGAGACTGTCAGTTTACAAACGCGGGCGCGCCTGTCACGGGAGGTGCCGCCGGAGGCGATCCGGGTTCGGCCCACAGCGGGTGTCGGTTTGATCAAATGTCAGCCAGACGGGCGCAACGCCGGCTGAATGGGTACCACCATCACGGTACCGACACGACGAACGGGGGACCGGTGAAGAGGCTCAACGGTGTGGACGCGATGATGCTCTACAGCGAGACGCCCGAGATACACATGCACACCCTCAAGGTCGGGGTGCTCGATGTGTCGGCGGTCGACGGCTACGACTTCGACCTGTTTCGCCGGATGGCGCTGCCGCGTCTGCACGCGCTCGCTCCGCTGCGCTACCAGCTGGTGGACATCCCGCTGAAGTTCCACCACCCCATGTGGGTGCAGAACGCCGAGATCGACGTCGACTACCACGTCCGCCGTGCCCGGGTGCCCGCTCCCGGCGGTCGCCGCGAACTCGACCAGCTGATCGGTGAGATCGCCGGCACCCCGCTCGACCGCAGCCGTCCGCTGTGGGAGATGTACGTGGCGGAGGGGTTGGCGGACAACCGCATCGCGGTCATCCACAAGGTGCACCACGTGCTCGCCGACGGTGTGGCCTCGGCCAACCAGCTGGCGATGGCCATCGGACCCCGTGAGCCGCAGGTGGGCGGGCAGTTGGACACCGCGCCCGCGGACTCGCGCTCACGTGGGTATCTGCTGCGCGAGGCCGGGCGCGACCACCTGCGCCAGATCCGCCGGCTGCCCCGGCTGCTCGGTGCGACGGCCGGCGGGGTGGCGCGGGTGCGCCAACGGTCCGCCGAGCGGGGCGACCACCCCGATCTGGCCCGCAACTTCGCGCCCCCGCCGACCTTCATCAACCACGTCGTGTCGCCGGGCCGGCGTTTCGCGACGGCACCGTTGGCGCTGGCCGATGTCAAGCAGACCGCCAAGCATCTCGACGTCACCCTCAACGACATCGTGCTGGCGACCGCGGCCGGGGCGTTGCGCCGGCTGCAGCTGCGCTACGACGCGAAGGCCGACGCTCCGTTGATCGCCGGTGTGCCGGTGAGCTTCAACCCGTCCCCGCATCGCCTGACGGGCAACGAGTTCACCTACATGACGCCGTCGCTGCCGGTGCACATCGACGACCCGCTGGAACGGGTCCGGCTGACCGCGACCGCGACCGCGATCGCCAAGGAGAACCACAATCTGCTCGGGCCGACGTTGCTGCCGTCCTGGCTGACCTACCTGCCGCCGGCCACCACCCCGGGGATCTTCCGCACCCAGGCGCGCCGGATCGAGTCGGCGTTGGTGATGAACCTGACGGTCTCCAACGTCCCCGGACCCCGCGAACGCGGGGTGATCGAGGGCGCGGTGGTCGACGAGATCTACTCCGTGGGACCGATCGTCGCCGGCAGCGGTATGAACATCACGGTGTGGAGCTATGTCGACCAACTGGCGCTGTCGGTGCTGACCGATGACCGGACCCTCAAGGATCCGCACGAGGCCACCGATGCACTGCTCGAGTCGTTCACCGAGATCCGGCGCGCCGCGGGGCTGCCCGCCGATCTGACACCGGTACCGACGGCCATGCCCGTGGCTCCGGCGTTGTGACATCCGCGCAGGAGCCGCGCGGGCGCTGAAACAACCGCGCGGGCCAGGCGTTTCGCCGAGTCACAGCTGCGCATCGCAGACTGTCGCGCCGAACGTGGGCTTTACAGATCGCCGCCCAAGTGTCACGCTGTGTTCGGCGCCGAACAAGGAGCGCCGGAGGGTGGCCTGATGACTGAGACCCTGCTGAACCGGTTGACCCCGATGACCCGGTCGACCATGACGACGTGCGCCCGGCGGCGATGACGCGCAGACAACCGCCGGGAAGGCACCCGGTGGGCGCCCAGACGATCGATGCCGACGGCATGCCGCCGTTCGTGCGACGGGGATCGGGTGTGCGGGTGTGCGGCGAGAACCTGCTCGCCTACGATCTCGCCGTGCTCGCCGTCGACGTCGAGGCGGTCGTCGCAGCGGCCGGCGGCTGGCTGTGTGACCGGGTCAGAGCCGGATGGCGGGTCACCGTGCACACCCCGGGCCCCGCCGACGCCGGCCCCCTGATCATCCTCGGGGTACGTACCGCCGACGGCGCCACCGCGATCGACCTGCTGTCCCGGCAGCGTCCGGCGGCGCTGGCCATCGACGCCCGGCTCATCGCCGGCGACGATCCGACCCGCCGGGTCATGCTCAGCGCTGTCGACAGTGCCCGCACCGAGGTCACCGTGTGGGGGGAGACCGCGCTGGTGGCCGGAGACCGCCGCTTCAGCAAGGTGAGCCATCGGCTCAGCTCGGCCGCTGCGGCCTTCAAGGACCGGGCACTGGCTTCATGCGGAACGCCGATACCCGATCGGCGGACCGAGGAATTCCACAGTGCCGCGCTCTGGTACCCGCCGGACGGCACCGATCTCGCGCCCGTGCACCCGGCGGGCGCGGCCGGATAGCCCGATGGGATCGAGACGGTCCCACACCGACGGCCCGGCCGCCTCCGGCTTCGGCCGGCCGCAGCCTCCTCAACTGCTGGTGTGGGGCTCCGGGGTGAGCGAGATCATCACCGCTGCGGGCGGCTACCTGTGCGATCAGGCCCGGTGCGGCTGGGACGTCACGGTGCTGCTGGCCGACGACTGTGACGTGCGGCCCCTGACCATCCTCGGCGCCACCGCGCGGCTCCAGCAGGCCGACGCCGAGTCGGTGCTCGGTGCCCTGAACCGCGGTCAAGGACTGCTGATCGGTGCCGAGCGGCTGGCGCGCGGCACCGAGGTGCACAGGGCGCTGTCACGCGTCCTGTCCCGTGGCGCCAACGACGTCACCGTGTGGGGGGAACCGAAGCATGCCCGGGCCGACGCCGGCCTGGAACCCGCCGCTCACCGGTTGAGTTCGGCGGCACGGGCGTTCAAGGCGCATGCGCTGGCCGCCGGAGGTCGGCCACCGTGCCCAACCGGCGCGGTCGGCCCCACCGAATCCCTGTTCCGGATCCGCCGGCCATTGCGCGGGCTCTACCCGGTCTGACCGACTACCTCGTGGCGCGGTTGCGTTCGACGTAGAAGCTGCGGGCGACCACGCCCAGCACCAGCACGGCGAAACCGATCATGAACCAGTCCTCGACGTGGCCGACATGGTTGCCGTGCGTGAGCAGCAGCAGGAACCCGGCGGCCAGCAGCCCGCCGATCTGCTTGACCCGGGGATTCTCCTTCGACCAGCCCCACTCCGCCGACGGCACCTCCTCGACGTCGACGCCGGTGTGACGCTCCACCTCGGTGCTTGCCACGGCTGCTCCTCACGTCGGAATGTCTGGTGGTCATTCTGGCACAGCACTACTACAGCCCGCCGTAGGAGTCCGAACCGCCGCGAACTCCGGGAAGTAGGCTGGCCGGTCATGGCGACCCACGCGTCCCGCGGTGTGCTGCACGACAAGGTCGTGTTCATCACCGGGGCTGCCCGCGGCCAGGGCCGCGCACATGCCGTCCGCTTCGCCGAGGAAGGCGCCGACGTGATCGCCTTCGACCTGTGCGATCAGATCGACAGCGTCGCCTACCCGATGTCCACCGCCGAGGACCTCGACGAGACGGTGCGGCTGGTCGAGAAGACCGGGCGGCGCATCATCGCCGAGCGGGGCGACGTCCGGGACCGCGACCGGCTCGCCGGCGCCGTGGACCGGGGCCTGCGCGAGTTCGGGCGCCTGGACTTCGTGCTCGCCAACGCCGGCATCCTGCCCGCCGCCGGTGCGGCCGGCAGCTCGATCGCCGCGTTCACCGACGCGGTCGCCGTGATGCTCAACGGCGTCTACTTCACCATCGACGCCACGCTGCCGGCGCTGCTGCGCAACGAGGACGGCGGCGCGATCGTCATCACCAGCTCGGCGGCCGGATTCACCTCGGTGAGCACCGAACTGGGCACCATGAGTCACGGTGCGGCCGGCTACACCGCGGCCAAACACGGCGTCGTCGGCGTGATGCGCCATTTCGCCCGCTCCCTGGCCGAGAAGAACATCCGGGTCAACTCGGTTCATCCCGGCGGTGTCGCCACGCCCATGGTCCTCAACGAGGCGATGGCCGAGTGGGCCGGCCGACATCCCTCGTTCAGCGAGGCCCAGCAGCCGCTGCTGCAGCTTCCGATGATGGAACCCCGCGACGTCAGCGACGCGATGGTCTACCTGTGCGGGCCCACCGGTCGCTACCTCACCGGTGTCGCACTGCCGGTCGACGCGGGGCAGACGTTGAAGTAGCCGGGAAGTAGCCGGCGTTATCTGATCGCGCCGTACCGGCGCGTTATTTGATCGCGCCGTACCGGCGCAAGGCCTCCTGGCGCTCCTGCTTGTGATCCACCATCGGCTCCGGGTAACCGCCGGGCCGGGCACCGTCGAGTTTGTGCACGTCGACGTCGTCGGCCGACAGTTCGGGCACCCACCGGCGGACGTAGTCACCAGAGGGGTCGAACTTGGCGCCCTGTGTCGTCGGGTTGAACACCCGGAAATACGGCGCCGCATCGGTGCCACACCCCGCCGCCCACTGCCAGCCGTGCTGGTTGCTGGCCATGTCGCCGTCCACCAACTGCTCGAGGAACCAGCGCGCACCCCACTGCCAGGGCAGATGCAGATCCTTGACCAGGAACGACGCCACGATCATCCGTACCCGGTTGTGCATGAAGCCGGTCGCGGCCAGCTGGCGCATCCCGGCATCGACGATGGGAAAGCCCGTCTTGCCCGCCTTCCACGCCTCGAAGGCCTGCTTCGCGGTGCGGCCCTCGTCGACCTCGATCGCGTCGAACGCCTCGTTCCAGTTCCACCATGCACTGCGGGGCCACTCGTGCAGCACCGCGGCGTAGAAATCGCGGAACGCCAGTTCCCGCAGGTAGGCCTGGGCCCCCTTGCCCCCGCCCAGATCGGCGGCCAGCGTGCGCGGATGGATGGTGCCGAACTTCAGGTGCGCCGACATCCGGCTGCTGGCATCGAGGTCCGGTCGATCCCGATCCTCGGCGTACCCGGCCAGTCCGTCGCGGCGGAACCGCTCCCACTGCCGCCGGGCGGCCCTCTCGCCGGCCGGATGCTCCAGCGCGACACCCTCGTCGGGGAGGCCGGACAGTCCCGGCCTGCCCGGCACGTCGTCGGGGTCGATCCAGGCCGCGCTCGCCTTCCCGGACTCGGCCGGCTTGCGCCACCCGTGCCTGCGCCAGGCGTCGTAGTACGGCGTGAACACCTTGTAGGGGGTGCCGTCGGATTTGGTGACCCGTCCCGGCGACACCAGATACGGGGATCCGGTGGCGATCAGCTCGATGTCGCCGAGCGCCTCGCGCACCTGGTCGTCGCGGCGCCGCCCGAACGGTGCGAAGTCCTCGGACACGTGCACCGTGGCGGCTCCGACCGCCTTGGCCACCGTCGGAATGCGGGTCCGGGGATCTCCCCGGGTCACCAGCAGCCGTCCGTCGAGCTGTTCATGCAGGTCGCGCAGCGCGTCGTAGAGGTACTGCAGGCGACGCGGTCCGGCCGAGGCCTTGAGCCGGGGATCCAGGACGTAGCAGGCCAGCACCTCCTCATCGTCGTCGGCGGCCGCCAGCAGCGCGGGCAGATCCGACAGCCGCAGATCGCGGCGAAACCACAACACGGTGGGCATGGCATTGATGCTGCCCGCAATCTCCGATAGAGAAACACCCAAGGGCAGCATCGTCACACTTCGAGGAGCACCGTGCAGTTCTGGTCCGGTACCGCGTTCATGAACACCACCGATGCCGTCCCGCTGGCGCGAATGCTCGACGACGCCGGCTACGACGGCATGGTCACCTCGGATCACATGATCTATCCGCGTCAGCTGCAGTCCACCTACCCGGACTCCGACAGCGGCAGCCCGCCCTGGGCGCCCGAGACGCCGTGGCCGGACGCCTGGGTGCTGACCGGGGCCATGGCCGCCGTCACCCGGCGGCTGCGGTTCTCCAACGCCGTCTACATCGCACCCGCGCGCCCGTTGCTGGAGGTGGCCAAGCAGGTGGCCACCGCGTCCGTCATCGCCGGGGGCCGGGTTTCGCTGGCGGTCGGAGTCGGCTGGATGCGTGAGGAATACGACCTGATGGGCCAGGACTTCGCCACCCGCGGCAAGCGCCTGGACGAGATGATCCCGGCCCTGCGCGCGCTCTGGCGGGGCGGGTGGGTGTCCTGGGACGGCGAGCACTACCAGGTGCCGGAGATGATGATCGAACCGCACCCGCCGCGCCCGGTGCCGATCCTGGCCGGTGGCGAATCCGAGGCGGCGCTGCGCCGGGCGGCGCGCCTGTGCGACGGCTGGGTCGGATATGCCTACAGCCTCGAGGAGGCCACCCGCTACGCCCACCGGCTGACCGACCTGCGCACCCGTTACGGCCGCGGCGACGAGCCGTTCGAGATCCTGCTCGCGCTGCTCGATCCGCCGAGCCCCGAGCTGTACCTGCGTGCCCGCGATGCCGGCATCACCGCGGTGATGTGTGCGCCCTGGATGGGCGCCCAGGCGGGCCCCGGCGACGACCCCGGCGTGGCGAGGTACCGGGAGCCGATCGAGCGGTTCGCCGAGACGATCATCGCCAAGGTCCGGCGGTGAGGACCGCCGCCGCAGTGTGGGATGCGCCGCGCCGCGCCGGCCGACGGGCTCGCGCCCGGCCTGCCAGAATGCCAGCATGATCTCCGGGCATGCCGACAGCTATCCGCGCGACATGGTCGGTTATGGCCCCCACCCGCCTCATCCGCAGTGGCCCGGCGGCGCGAAGATCGCGGTGCAGTTCGTCCTCAACTACGAGGAAGGCGCCGAGAACAACGTGCTGCACGGCGACCCGACCTCGGAGACCTTTCTCTCCGAAATCGTTTCCGCCCAGCCGTTCCCGAACCGCCACATGAGCATGGAATCGCTCTACGAGTACGGCTCGCGGGCCGGGCTGTGGCGGGTGTTGCGGGCGTTCGATCGGCGCGGGCTGCCGCTGACCGTCTTCGGCGTCGCGATGGCGCTGGCCAGAAATCCCGACGCGGTGGCGGCATTCACCGCCCGAGGTGACGAGATCGCCTGCCACGGCCTGCGCTGGATCAGCTATCAGCTCGTCGAACCCGAGGTCGAACGTGCTCACCTCGAGGAGGCGGTCGCGCTGATGACCGAGGTCACCGGTGCCGCTCCACTGGGCTGGTACACGGGCAGGGACTCCCCGCAGACCCGCCGCCTGCTCGTCGAGCACGGCGGTTTCGTCTACGACTCCGACTCCTACGCCGACGATCTGCCCTACTGGACCCGGGTGGCCGAGACCGACCATCTGGTGGTGCCCTACACCCTGGACACCAACGACATGCGGTTCGCGATCGCCGGTGGATTCCCCAGCGGCGACGAGTTCTTCACCCACCTGCGCGACGCATTCGACGTGCTCTACGCCGAGGGGGCGGCCGGCGCGCCGAAGATGCTGTCCATCGGACTGCACTGCCGGCTGGCCGGCCGCCCGGGGCGTACCGCGGCGCTGGAACGGTTCCTCGACCACGTGCAATCACACGACGATGTGTGGGTGGCGCGTCGCATCGACATCGCCAGGCACTGGATCGAGCACTTCCCGCCCGGCTGAGCGATGCCGGGCCTCGTCGCCGGATCACATCGGCGGCATCAGCACCGAATCGATCAGGTACACCGTGGCGTTGGCGGTCTGCACTCCGCCGCAGATCACTGCCGCCTCGTTGACTCTCAGATCGTCCGGGTGCCCGGTCACGGTGAGATCGCGCCCCTCGACCGTGGTGTGGGTTCCGATCACCTGCTCGGGTGTGGCCTGGCCGGGCACCACGTGGTAGGTCAGGATGCTGGTCAGCAGCGGCGCGTCGGTGGCGAGCTGGTCGAGGGTGGCCTGGTCGAGCTTCGCGAACGCCGCGTCGGTGGGAGCGAACACGGTGAACTGCCCGCTGTCGAGCGTCTCGACCAGATTCACCTGTGGATTGAGTTGCCCGGAAACAGCTTTGGTCAGCGTGGTGAGGAGAGGGTTGTTCGAGGCGGCGACCGTCAGCGGCGCCGGAGCCATCCCCTGCACCGAACCCGGCCCCTCGGGAACCTGTTCGACGTAGGCCGCACAACCCGGACCCACCGGTTGCGCACCGGCGGTGGCTGCGGTGCCCAGGGACATTCCGATTGCCGCGGCTGCGGCGAACCCGGTTGCCGCCCAGGTCCTTGTGTTCATCGCCATGGTCGTTCTCCTTGTCAGTTGACGTCGTACACCTGGGCTTCGGAGCCGCGAGAGGATCGGATGGGTTGGCGTGCAGAACTTTTCACGATTCACACCGTTCGCCTGGGCAATGCACGGATCCCCCCACCCGCGTGGTGCGGGTGAGGGGATCCGGGTCCTACGGGGCCGGTCAGTTGGCCGGCGGCATCAGCACGGTGTCGATCATGTAGACGGTCGCGTTGGCGGTCTGCACCCCGCCGCACACCAGGCCGGCGTCGTTGACCATCAGGCCGTCGCCTTCACCGGTCACGGTCACCGTCGCGCCCTGAACCGTCTCGTGGTCACCGACGACCTGATCCGGGCCCGCCTGCCCCGGCACGACGTGATAGGTCAGGATGCTGGTCAGCAGGTCCGAGTCGGTCTGCAGGGTTTCGATGGTCGCCGGATCGAGCTTGCCGAACGCGTCGTCGGTGGGCGCGAAGACGGTGAACTCGCCACCGTCGAGCGTCTCGACGAGGTTGACATCCGGGTTGAGCTGGCCCGACAACGCCTGGGTCAGCGTGGTGAGCATGGGGTTGTTCGACGCGGCCACGGTCACCGGTTCGGCGGCCATCCCCGCCACCGAGCCGGGCCCGGTGGGGACCTGCTCGGCGTAGGCGGCGCAGCCGCTGCCGATCAGGTTGGCGGCCGGATCGGCCATGGCGCTCGTCGTCGGGGCCATCGAGGTGGTGGATTCCGCTGCGGCCGACGTGGTGGTGGCGGTGTCGCCTGCTGAGGTCTCCTCGGCGCTGTCGCTCGAGCACGCGGCTACCCCGAGCATCGCCGCGGCGGCCACGCCGGCCGCGGCGATCGACTTCCGGTTGACGGTGATCATCACTTACATCCCTTCACGTCTTCGTTGACGGACTGTCCGCCCGACACCGGTGATTCATCGCCGCGCGCCCTGCGGATGGGTGACGATCCGGCACGTCACAATGGCGTCACAATTGGATGGGCCCGTCGCGCCGCCGGCGGCGGGATGCGGCCAGGCGGGCGCGACACGGCACAATGGGACCCGTGAGTCGAGATCGGCAGCAGGACAGGATCCGGGTTCTGATCCTGGGCAGTACCGGTTCGATCGGCACCCAGGCACTCGAGGTCATCGCCGCCAACCCGGACCGCTTCGAGATCGTCGGCCTGGCCGCCGGGGGCGGCAACGCCGACCTGCTGGCCAGGCAGCGCGCCGACACCGGCGTGACGAACATCGCCGTCGCCGACCCGGCCGCCGCCGACCGCCTCGGCGAGGTGACCCACTCCGGTCCGCAGGCGGTGACCAGGCTGATCGAGACCACCGCCGAGACCACCGGGGTCGACGTCGTGCTCAACGCGCTGGTGGGGGCGCTGGGGCTGGAGCCGACCCTGGCTGCGCTGGGCACCGGCGCACGGCTGGCGCTGGCCAACAAGGAGTCGCTGGTCGCCGGCGGGCCGCTGGTGCTCGCGGCCGCCGCGCCCGGGCAGCTCGTGCCGGTCGACTCCGAACACTCTGCGCTGGCGCAGTGCCTGCGCGGCGGCACCGCCGACGAGGTCGCCCGGCTGGTGCTGACCGCCTCGGGTGGCCCGTTCCGGGGCTGGAGCGCCGCCCAGCTCGACGACGTCACCCCCGAGCAGGCGGGCACCCATCCCACCTGGTCGATGGGCCCGATGAACACGCTGAACTCGGCGTCGCTGGTCAACAAGGGTCTCGAGCTGATCGAGACCCACCTGCTGTTCGGCATCGACTACGACCGCATCGACGTGGTGGTACATCCGCAGTCCATCGTGCACTCGATGGTCACCTTCACCGACGGATCCACGCTGGCGCAGGCGAGCCCGCCCGACATGAAGCTGCCGATCGCGCTGGCGCTGGGCTGGCCGGACCGGGTGGCCGGCGCGGCCCTGCCCTGTGACTTCAGCACCGCGGCGCGCTGGGAGTTCGAGCCGCTGGACAACGACGTGTTCCCCGCTGTGGAACTGGCTCGGGAAGCGGGCCGCCGCGGCGGCTGCCTGACCGCGGTGTACAACGCCGCCAACGAGCAGGCTGCCGAGGCCTTCCTCGCCGGCGCGATCCCGTTCCCGGCGATCGTGGGGACCGTGGAACAGGTGCTGCGCGCTGCCGACCAGTGGGCCGCGCAACCAGCTACCGTGGATGACGTACTCGACGCGCAGCACTGGGCCCGGGACCGGGCCCGGCGCGCCGTCGAGCATGACTACGCAGATTCGGCAAGATCCAGGAGATAGGGACCGCCCGCCTCATGATGTTCGTGATCGGCGTCGTGCTTTTCGCACTCGCCATCCTGTTGTCGGTGGCCCTGCACGAGTGCGGCCACATGTGGGTCGCGCGCGCCACCGGCATGAAGGTGCGCCGCTATTTCGTCGGGTTCGGTCCCACGCTGTGGTCGACGCGGCGGGCCAACAAGCTCGGCCAGACCGAATACGGCATCAAGGCCGTCCCGCTGGGCGGTTTCTGTGACATCGCCGGCATGACCTCGGTCGAGGAACTCGACCCCGAGGACCGCCCCTACGCCATGTACCGGCAGAAGACGTGGAAGCGCGTCGCGGTACTGGCCGCCGGGCCGGGGATGAACTTCGTCATCGGCTTCGTGTTGATCTATGCGATCGCGATCATCTGGGGCCTGCCGAACCTCAACCAGCCCACCAACGCCATGGTGGGGGAGACCTCCTGTGTGAAGTCCGAGGTCAACCAGGGTGAGCTCGGTGACTGCATCGTGTCCAGCCCGGCGGCGGCCGCCGGCATCCGAGCCGGTGACGTGGTCGTGGCGGTCGGCGACACCCCGGTCGCCGACTTCGACGAGCTGGTCACCGCCGTGCGCCCGCTCAACGGCCCCACCGAGTTCACCGTGCAGCGCGACCAGGACGGCCGCAGCGAGGAATTCACCACCGTCGTCGACGTCACCCCGAGCCAGCGCTACGTCGCCGGCGACGGTCCCGACGCCCAGCCGGTTCCGACCGACGTCGGCACCATCGGCGTCGTCGCCGCGGTGTTCGGTCCCACCCAGTACAACCCGCTGGCCGCGGTGCCGGCGACCTTCGCCTTCACCGGCGATCTGGCCGTCGAACTGGGCAAGGCGCTGGCCAAGATCCCGACCAAGGTCGGCGCCCTGGTGGAGTCGATCGGCGGTGGGGAACGCGACCCCGAAACCCCGATCAGCGTCGTCGGCGCCAGCATCATCGGTGGCGACACGGTCGACCAGGGCTTGTGGGTGGCGTTCTGGTTCTTCCTGGCCCAGCTGAACTTCGTGCTCGGCGCGGTCAACCTCATCCCGCTGTTGCCGTTCGACGGCGGTCACATCGCCATCGCGGTGTTCGAGAAGATCCGCAACCTGTTCCGGTCGGCGCGCGGCATGGTGGCCGCGGCCCCGGTGAACTACCTGAAGTTGATGCCGGCCACCTACGTGGTGCTGGTCGTGGTGGCCGGGTACATGCTGTTGACCGTCACCGCCGACTTCGTCAACCCGATCAGACCGTTCCAATAAGGACTCAAAGGGAGACTGATGACCTCGATAGGTCTGGGGATGCCGGCGCCGCCCGCGCCGGTGCTGGCCCCGCGCCGTACGACCCGTCAGCTGATGGTCCGCGACGTCGGCGTCGGCAGCGACCATCCCATCTCGGTGCAGTCGATGTGCACCACCAAGACCCATGACATCAACTCGACCCTGCAGCAGATCGCCGAGCTGACCGCGTCGGGCTGCGACATCGTCCGGGTGGCCTGCCCACGTCAGGAAGACGCCGACGCCCTGCCGGCGATCGCGCAGAAGTCGAAGATCCCGGTGATCGCCGACATCCACTTCCAGCCGAAGTACATCTTCGCCGCGATCGACGCGGGCTGCGCGGCGGTCCGGGTCAACCCCGGCAACATCAAGGAGTTCGACGGCCGGGTCGCCGAGGTCGCCAAGGCGGCCGGCGAGGCCGGCATCCCGATCCGCATCGGCGTCAACGCCGGCTCGCTGGACAAGCGCTTCATGGAGAAGTACGGCAAGGCCACCCCGGAGGCGCTGGTCGAATCGGCGCTGTGGGAGGCCTCGCTGTTCGAGGAGCACGGCTTCGGCGACATCAAGATCAGCGTCAAGCACAACGACCCGGTGGTGATGGTCGCGGCCTACGAGCAGTTGGCCGAGCAGTGTGACTATCCGCTGCACCTCGGTGTCACCGAGGCCGGGCCGGCGTTCCAGGGCACCATCAAGTCCGCGGTGGCCTTCGGCGCGCTGCTGTCGCGGGGCATCGGCGACACCATCCGGGTCTCGCTGTCGGCGCCCCCAGCCGAAGAGGTCAAGGTCGGCAACCAGATCCTCGAGTCGCTCAACCTGCGGCCGCGCTCGCTCGAGATCGTGTCCTGCCCGTCCTGCGGACGCGCCCAGGTCGATGTCTACACGCTGGCCAACGAGGTGAGCGCGGGGCTCGAGGGCATGGAGGTGCCGCTGCGGGTGGCCGTCATGGGATGTGTGGTCAACGGGCCGGGCGAGGCCCGCGAGGCCGACCTCGGGGTGGCTTCCGGCAACGGCAAGGGCCAGATCTTCGTCAAGGGTGAGGTCATCAAGACGGTGCCGGAGGCGCAGATCGTGGAGACCCTGATCGAAGAGGCGCTGCGAATTGCCGAAGAAACCGGTCTGGATGATGCCAGCGGTTCACCGGTTGTGACCGTAAGCTAGACACAGCCCCCCTGGCGTGGGGTCGGCTGCTCGGTTAGTCGCAGAAAGAGTCCAGATGTCGGCTCCTCCGCTGTTTCGTCTCGTCGACGAGCGAAGGGTGTCGGTGGTGCGCGACATCGCCGCGGTCCGCCAGGTGCTCGACGCGGATCCGGTCGCGGCCTGCATGGTGGCCGCGCGGGTCGCCGAGCACGGTATCGACCCGTCGGCGATCGGCGGTGAGCTGTGGACACGGCGCCGGGCCAGCGAGTCGCTGTGCTACGCCGGAGCCAACCTGATCCCGCTGCGCGGTGCGCTCGGCGACCTCAACGCGTTCGCCGACAAGGCGCTCGGCAGTGTCCGGCGGTGCTCGTCGCTGGTGGGCCGCGCCGAGCTGGTGCTGCCGATGTGGCAGCGGCTCGAGCACGTGTGGGGCCCGGCCCGGGATGTGCGCTCCCATCAGCCGTTGATGGCGCTGACCACCGCGCCGGCGTGCCCGATCGACCCGGCGGTGCGCCCGGTGCGCATGGAGGAGCTCGACGCCTACCTGGTCGCGGCCGTGGACATGTTCATCGGCGAGGTGGGCATCGATCCGCGCCTCGGCGACGGGGGCCGGGGTTACCGGCGCCGGGTGGCCTCGCTGATCGCCGCCGGACGGGCCTGGGCCCGGTTCGAGCGGGGCCAGGTGGTGTTCAAGGCCGAGGTCGGCTCGCAGTCGCCGGCGGTGGGCCAGATCCAGGGTGTGTGGGTTCACCCCGACTGGCGCGGTCGCGGCCTCGGGACCACCGGAACGGCCACACTGGCGGCGGCCGTGGTGGCCGGCGGGCGCATCGCCAGCCTGTACGTCAACAGCTTCAACACCGTCGCCCGGGCGACCTACGCGCGGATCGGTTTCACCGAGATCGGCTCGTTCGCGACCGTGCTGCTGGACTGACCGCGGTCGGCCGTCGAGGCCGAGGCCGTACTCTTCATCTCCATGACTGAGCAGCAAGCCCGGGCAGGCGTGAGCGCCGAACGGGCGGCCATCGCCGACGCCCTGGTCCGCGCCCTCGATCGCCGGCACGAGGTCCTCGACGCCGTGGTCGACTCCGAGGACTACGACGCGGCCATCGAGGCCCTCGCCGACCTGCTCGACACCCCGGAAGTGGCCGCCGAGGCGGTGCTGCGGTTGTCGTTCGACCGGCTCACCCGGGTCGCGCGCCGCCGCATCGCCGACGACCTGGAGAACCTCGGCAGCCGATCGCCGGTCTTCGCCACGGCCGCGCAGTCGCCGGGCCGGGCCCGCCGGCTGATGCTGCGCCCGTTCACCGCCGACACCGACCGCGACGTCTTCGCCGCGCGCACCGAAGACATCAGGCTCGCCGGTGACGGCACCGCGACCCCGGCCGGTGATCTGGAAGACGAGATCCGCGACGCGCTGGCCCGCTTCGCCGCCGAGGAAGCCGTCTGGCTGGTCGCCGAGGTCGGTGCGGCGAAGGTCGGCATGGTGTTCGGCGAACTCGTCGGTGGCGAGGTGGACGTGCGGATCTGGATCCATCCCGAGCATCGCAAGCACGGATACGGCACGGCCGCGCTGCGTGCCTCGCGATCGGAGATGGCGGCGTACTTCCCGGCGGTGCCGCTGGTGGTACGCGCTCCGGCAGCCGGGGCCTGAGCCGGGCTGCTGATCGGCTCCGGGCACCACGCATTCGCGAACGTCCGGTTTCTGACGGAAATCGAGGGATTTCCGTCAGAAACCGGACGCTCGCGGACCGGCCGCGTTCAGCTCCGCACAGCCGGCACCCTCGCGCGCCGAGATCCGAGTTCTGTCGAGTGCTTCTCGCGCGTCGGGAACGAATATCGGATCCCGGCGCTGCGAACGCGGTGCGCCTGCGCCGAAATGAGATCGTTATTTCTTAACATCTGCCTCAATGGCAACACTGATCTCATCTGCATCACGCGTTGTGGGTTTGGTGACCTCGGCTGCGATGGTCGTCGCCCTCAGTGCGTGCACGCCGCGCCCGGACGGCCCCGAGCCCGCCGCGGAGCGGTTCTTCGCCGCGCTGGCCGAGGGCGACACCTCGGCGGCCAGTGAGCTCGCCGACCGCCCCGACCTCGCCCGCGCCGCGCTCAACGAGGCGTGGGCGGGGCTGCAGGCGACCGGGCTGGACGCGCAGATCCTGAGTTCGAAGTACTCCGAGGACACCGGCAGCATCGCCTACCGCTACACCTGGCACCTGCCCAAGGACCGCACCTGGACCTACGACGGACAGCTGAACATGGTGCGCGACGAGGGCCGCTGGGAGGTGCGCTGGGCCGCCACCGACATCCATCCGCGGCTCGGGGACAACCAGACGTTCGCGCTGCGGGCAGACCCGCCGCCGCGCGCGTCGGTCAACGAGCGCAGCGGCACCAACGTGCTGGTTCCCGGCTACCGGTACCACTTCGCGCTGGATGCCCAGGAGGCGGGCGCCGCGCTGATGCCGACCGCCCGGGTGGTCAGTGACGTGTTGCGGCGCTTCGACAACACCCTCGACGCGCAGCGCCTGGCCGAGCTGGCCAGCTCGACGAGGGATCCGCTGAGCCTGATCACCCTGCGCAAGGACGACCACGATGCGGTCATCGGGGCGCTCGGTGCGCTGCCCGGGGTGGTCGTCACACCACAACCCGAGATGGTGCCCACCGACGATCATTTCGCGCCCACCCTGGTCAACGAGATCAAGAAGACCGTCGCCGACGAACTCGACGGGACGCCCGGCTGGCGGGTGGTCACGGTCAACCAGAACAAGGTGGACGTCGACATCCTGCACGAGGTGCCCGGCGATCCGGCACCGTCGGTGAGCATCAGCCTGGACCGCGCGGTTCAGGTCGCGGCGCAGAACCAGGTCGACAGCACCGACAAGCAGGCGATGATGGTGGTCATCCGGCCCTCCACCGGCGAGATCCTGGCCGTCGCGCAGAACGCGGCCGCCGACCGGGAGGGCCCGATCGCCACCATGGGCCTCTACCCGCCGGGCTCGACGTTCAAGATCGTCACCGCCGGCGCGGCCATCGAGCGCGACATGGCCACCCCGAACACGCTGCTGGGCTGCCCCGGCCAGATGGACATCGGCCACCGCACCGTGCCCAACTACGGCGGATTCGACCTGGGGACGGTGCCGATGTCGCGGGCCTTCGCCAGTTCCTGCAACACCACGTTCGCCGAACTGGCCAGCCGGATGCCGCCGCGCGGGCTGACCCAGGCCGCCGCGCAGTACGGCATCGGGGCCGACTACCGGATCGCCGGTCTGTCCACCGTCACCGGATCGGTGCCGCCCACCGTGAACCTCACCGAACGCACCGAGGACGGCTTCGGCCAGGGCAAGGTCCTGGCCAGTCCGTTCGGGATGGCGCTGGCCGCGGCGACCGTGGCGGCAGGGCACACCCCGGTGCCCAAGCTCATCGACGGCCGCGAGACCGAGATCACCGGTGAACCCGGACAGATCCCGGCCCAGGTCGTCGACAGCCTGCGGCCGATGATGCGGCTGGTGGTCACCAACGGCACCGCCGAGGACCTGCAGGGAGCCGGGGACGTGCGCGGCAAGACCGGCGAGGCCGAGTTCGCCGGGGGCTCGCATTCCTGGTTCACCGGCTACCGCGGGGACATGGCGTTCGCCGCGCTGATCGTCGGCGGCGGCAGTTCGGAGTACGCGGTGCGGATGGTCAGAGGCATGCTCGACTCGCTGCCGGCCGATTTCCTGGCCTGACGGCGGTACCGTGGAGGGGTCATGACCGACATCAACCACGGCCGAACCCGCCGCGTCGCCGACGCGGCGGTGGTGCGCGCACCCGACGCGGTCGAGATGAGGATCTCCGACGCCGACCGCAACGGCACGCTGCGGCGGCTGC
>JAXHTL010000001.1:106414-108753 GCA_034190095.1 Actinomycetota bacterium | reverse complement strand
GGCAGCAGCGACGATTCACCGTCGGCCCGCCGCGCACCCATATCGACCAGCAGGCGGTAGAAGTCGGCGTCGGACACCTCCTCGCCGGACGAGGCCGGGGCGATCGCCGCCACCAGTTCGGACTGGCCGGCTGGGTGGCCCGCCGCCGTGACCACGGCGGCGTCATCTTCATCGACCTGCGCGACGGTTTCTCCGGAGGGCAGGAGCGTAGCGACCCGGGATTCGGGCCCAGCGTGGCACAGGTGGTGTTCCGCGAGGGTGAGGTGCTGACCGCGGCCCACCGGCTGCGTTCGGAGTTCTGTATCGCGGTGACCGGGGTCGTCGAGATCCGCCCGGAGGGCAACGCCAACCCCGAGATCGCCACCGGCGACGTCGAGGTCAACGCCACGGCGCTGACGGTGCTGGGGGAGAGCGCGCCGCTGCCGTTCCAGCTCGACGAGACCGCCGGCGAGGAAGCCCGGTTGAAGTACCGGTATCTGGACCTGCGCCGGGACGGGCCGGGCCAGGCGATCCGGTTGCGCTCCAAGGTCAACGCCGCGGCCCGTGCGGTGCTCGCCGAGCACGACTTCGTCGAGATCGAGACCCCGACGCTGACCCGCTCCACCCCCGAAGGCGCCCGGGACTTCCTGGTGCCCGCGCGGCTGCAGCCCGGCACCTTCTACGCGCTGCCGCAGAGCCCGCAGCTGTTCAAGCAGCTGCTGATGGTGGCGGGAATGGAGCGCTACTACCAGATCGCCCGCTGTTACCGCGACGAGGACTTCCGCGCCGACCGCCAGCCGGAGTTCACCCAGCTGGACCTGGAGATGAGTTTCGTCGAGGCCGACGACGTCATCGCGGTCTCCGAACAGATCCTCAAGGCGCTGTGGTCGCTGATCGGCTACGACCTGCCGCTGCCGCTGCCGCGCATCAGCTATGCCGAGGCGATGCGCCGGTTCGGCACCGACAAGCCGGATCTGCGTTTCGGTGTCGAGTTGGTCGAGTGCGCCGAGTTCTTCTCCGACACCCCGTTCCGGGTGTTCCAGGCGCCCTACGTCGGTGCGGTCGTGATGCCGGGCGGGGCGTCGCAGCCACGCCGCACCCTCGACGGCTGGCAGGAGTTCGCCAAACAGCGCGGACACAAGGGTCTGGCCTACGTCCTGGTCGGCGACGACGGCGAACTGGGTGGACCGGTCGCCAAGAACCTCTCGGAGACCGAACGCGCCGGGCTGGCCGCCCACGTCGGCGCCGGCCCCGGCGACTGTGTGTTCTTCGCCGCCGGGCCGGCCAAGTCGGCGCGTGCGCTGCTGGGGGCCACGCGTGTCGAGATCGCCAAGCGGCTCGACCTGATCGACCCCGCCGCATGGGCGTTCACCTGGGTGGTGGACTGGCCGCTGTTCGAGGCGGCCGACGAGGCGACCGCGGCCGGGGACGTCGCCGTCGGCTCCGGGGCCTGGACGGCGGTGCACCACGCGTTCACCGCGCCGAAGGCCGAGTCGGAGGCGACGTTCGACACCGACCCGGGACCGGCGCTGGCCAACGCCTACGACGTGGTGTGCAACGGGAACGAGATCGGTGGGGGATCGATCCGTATCCACCGGCGCGACGTCCAGGAGCGGGTGTTCGCGATGATGGGCATCGACAAGGACGAAGCCGAGGAGAAGTTCGGCTTCCTGCTGGACGCGTTCGCCTTCGGCGCGCCGCCGCACGGCGGGTTGGCGTTCGGCTGGGACCGCATCGTGGCCCTGCTGGCCGGTGTGGATTCGATCCGCGAGGTGATCGCGTTCCCGAAGTCCGGCGGCGGGGTCGACCCGCTGACCGACGCGCCGGCGCCGATCACCGCCCAGCAGCGTAAGGAATCCGGAATAGATGCCAAGCCGGAGAAGCTGGACAAGGCATGACGGAGCGCACAGACATCGACAAGAGCAAGCTGGTGGCCGACGTGTCGGCGCTGCAGGACATGAACCGCGCCATCATCGACGAGTTCCGGGCCAACGGCGGCGTGGTCGGCGGCCCGTTCGCCGGTGCCGCCCTGTTGCTGCTGCACACCACCGGGGCCAAGTCGGGTGCCCCGCGGGTCTCGCCGCTGGCCTACCTGACCGTCGACGGGAAGATGCTGATCATCGGGTCCTATGCGGGCGCTCCCAGGCATCCGGCCTGGGTGCACAACCTGCGGGCCCATCCGCAGGCCCGCATCGAGGTCGGCACCGAGGCCTACGACGTCGCGGTGCGCGAGCTGCCCGACGACGAGCGTGACGCCGCCTACCCGAAGATCGTCGAACAGGTCCCGGTGTTCGCCGAGTACCAGGCCAAGACCACCCGCACCATCCCGCTGTTCGAGCTCACCCGAGCCTGAGCGGCGA
>JAXHTL010000001.1:0-106314 GCA_034190095.1 Actinomycetota bacterium | reverse complement strand
GACGACGAGCGTGACGCCGCCTACCCGAAGATCGTCGAACAGGTCCCGGTGTTCGCCGAGTACCAGGCCAAGACCACCCGCACCATCCCGCTGTTCGAGCTCACCCGAGCCTGAGCGGCGAATCCGGCGCGCAACGCGATGTCCGCCGGTAGTTGCCTTGCGCGCCGGATCCGCTCGGTCAGAGGCGCTCGATGATGGTGGCGTTGGCCATGCCGCCGCCCTCGCACATCGTCTGCAACCCGTAGCGCCCGCCGCGTTGCTCGAGCGCGTTGACCAGCGTGGTCATGATGCGAGCGCCGCTGGCGCCGAGCGGGTGCCCGATCGCGATGGCTCCACCGTTGACGTTGGTGCGGGCAAGAAGATCAGCCGGCGCCGCCGCCGCGATGTCCTTCGCCCACGACAACACCACCGGTGCGAACGCCTCGTTGACCTCGAACAGGTCGATGTCCGACAGCGACAACCCGGCCCGGGCGAGCACCTTCTCGGTGGCCGGGATGACGCCGGTGAGCATGTAGAGCGGGTCGGAGCCGACCGCCACGGTGGTGTGGATACGTGCCAGCGGCCGTAGCCCCAGCCGTCGCGCCGCCCGTCCGCTGGTGATCATCACCGCTGCGCTGCCGTCCGAGAGCGGGGAGCTGTTGCCTGGGGTGATCTCCCAGCCGATCTGGGGAAACCGGGCGCCGAGGGCGTCGTTGTGGAACGCCGGCCGCAGACCCGCCAGGGTCTCGACGGTGGTGTCCGGCCGGATGATCTCGTCGGTGGCGAGACCGGCGATCGGGGCCAGTTCGGTGTCGAACAGCCCGTCCTTGGCGGCCCGGGCGGCCTTCTGATGGCTCGCGGCGGCGAACTCGTCGAGTTCGGTGCGTGAGAGGTTCCACTTCGCGGCGATCAGCTCCGCGCTGATGCCCTGTGCGACCAGTCCGTCCGGGTAGCGGGCGGCCATGCCGGCGCCGAACGGATCGCTGCCCGGCAGCACCGACGAGCCCATCGGGACCCGGCTCATCGACTCCACCCCGGCGGCGATGACCACGTCGTAGGCGCCCGCCTGGACGCCCTGCGCGGCGAAGCTGATCGCCTGCTGGCTGCTGCCACACTGTCGGTCGACGGTCGTCCCGGGGACGCTTTCCGGGAACCCGGCCCCCAGCAGGGCGTTGCGGGCGATGTTGACGGCCTGGTCGCCCACCTGGGTCACCGCACCGGCGATCACGTCCTCGACCTCGGCCGCGTCGATGCCGGTGCGCGCCACCACTTCGCGCAGACTGTGCGCGAGCAGATCGGCCGGCAGCACCCCGTGCAGTGCGCCACCGACCTTGCCCTTGCCCACCGGGGTGCGGACCGCCGCGACCACCACTGCGTCGCGGTCTGAATACTCGGTCATGGAAACCTCCTGATACTCGTCACTGAGTACTGCTCTCTATACTCAGATGCAACCATCTAGGTTCAGTGACAACAACCCAGCTTCGGAGTGATGTGCATGACAGTGCTGCAGGGCCGGTTGCAGGACCGCGACACCTGGTCGGCGATCGGGCGGTGCCCGATCGAGAAGACGATGGCGTTGCTGGGCACCAAGTCCGCGATGCTGATCATGCGCGAGGCGTACTACGGAACCACCAGGTTCGACGACTTCGCCCGCCGCGTCGGTATCACCAAGGCCGCCACCTCGGCGCGGCTGTCGGAGCTGGTCGAGGCCGGACTGCTGGCCAAGCGCCCGTACCGCGAGCCCGGACAGCGGGCCCGCGACGAGTACGTGCTCACCGAGGCCGGCACCGAACTGATGCCGGTGGTGTGGGCGATGTTCGAATGGGGACGCAAACATCTGGGCGACACGCCGCTGCGGCTGACCCATCTGGGCTGCGGCGCGCCGGCCACCGTGGAAGTCGTCTGCGCGGCCGGACATCCGGTGCCGGCCGACGAATTGGGTGTGCAGTTGGGCCGACGCGGCTGATGTGACCTGATGTGATCTGCATCGGCGTCGCCGGTGTGATGGGATTGCCCGTTATGGGTATCAAGGTGGCCCTGGAGCACCGCACCAGCTACACATTCGACCGCCTCGTCGAGATCTATCCGCACGTGGTGCGGCTGCGCCCGGCGCCGCATTCGCGCACCCCGATCGAGGCCTATTCGATGCAGGTCGAGCCTGCCGACCACTTCGTCAACTGGCAGCAGGACGCGTTCGGTAACTTCCTGGCCCGGCTGGTCTTCCCGAGCCGGTCGCGCACCTTGAGCATCACGGTCGGGCTGATCGCCGACCTGAAGGTGATCAACCCGTTCGACTTCTTCATCGAGGACTACGCCGAGCAGATCGGTTTCACCTATCCCAAGGCGCTGGCCAACGACCTCAAGCCCTACCTCAAGCCGGTCGACGAGGCCGGCGAGGGCTCCGGACCGGGAGACCTCGCCGAGGCGTGGGTGAAGAACTTCTCGGTGGCGCCCGGCACCCGCACCATCGATTTCCTGGTCGCGCTCAACCGCGCGGTCAACGGCGACGTCGGCTACAGCGTGCGGATGGAACCCGGTGTCCAGTCCCCGGACTTCACGCTGCGCAGCGGCATCGGGTCCTGCCGTGACTCCGCCTGGCTGCTGGTGTCGATCCTGCGGCAGATGGGGCTGGCGGCCCGGTTCGTCTCCGGCTACCTGGTGCAGCTGACCTCCGACGTGGAAGCGCTCGACGGCCCGTCGGGTCCGGCCGCCGATTTCACCGACCTGCACGCCTGGACCGAGGTCTACATCCCCGGTGCCGGCTGGATCGGGCTGGACCCCACCTCGGGGCTGTTCGCCGGGGAGGGGCACATCCCGCTGGCGGCCACCCCGCATCCCGAGTCGGCGGCGCCCATCACCGGCGCGACCGGCAAGGCCGAGACGACGCTGGAGTTCAGCAACGTCGTCACCCGGGTGCACGAGGACCCACGCGTGACACTGCCCTACACCGAGGAGTCGTGGGCGGCGATCAACGCGCTCGGTGAGCGGGTCGACGAACAACTGGTCGCCGGGGACGTGCGGTTGACCGTCGGGGGTGAGCCGACGTTCGTCTCCATCGACAACCAGGTCGACCCGGAATGGACCACCGACGCCGACGGGCCGCACAAACGCGAGCGGGCCTCGGCGCTGGCCGCGCGGCTGAAGAACGTCTGGGCGCCGACGGGGCTGATCCAGCGCAGCCAGGGCAAGTGGTACCCGGGTGAGCCGTTGCCGCGCTGGCAGATCGGGCTGCTCTGGCGCACTGACGGTGAACCGCTGTGGCGCGACGGCTCGCTGCTGGCCGACCCGTGGCCCGAGGAGCCCGGCACCACCGCACCGGCCCCGGAGGCCGCGGCCCGGGCGCTGCTCGGCGCCATCGCCGGCGGGCTGGGACTGCCGGACAGCCAGGTGCGCCCAGCCTACGAGGATCCGCTGAGCCGACTGGCCGCCGCCGTGCGTCAGCCGGCGGGGCTGCCCGTCGCGGCCACCGACGATCTCGAGGCTGACAGCGCCGACGCGCGTGCCGAACTGCTCGCACGTCTGGAGAGCTCCGTCGACGAAGCCACCGCATTCGTGCTGCCCTTGCACCGGCGTGACGACGACAACGGCTGGGCCAGCGCCAACTGGCAGCTGCGCCGCGGCCGCATCGTGCTGCTGGAAGGAGACTCGCCGGCCGGCCTGCGGCTGCCGTTGAACTCGATCAGCTGGAATCCGCCCCGGCCGTCGTTCGACGCCGATCCGATCCGGCCGCGGCCCGCACTGCGCCCGGGCAACGGCGCCGCCGACGCGCCGGCGCCCGACGGGGCCGCCGTCGTCGAGGAGGTCGCCGAAGAGGGCGAATGGACCCCGACGACCGCCTTGGTCACCGAGATCCGCGACGGGCATCTCTACGTCTACCTGCCACCCACCGAGGAACTCGAACACTTCATCGACCTCATCGGACGCATCGAGGCGGCTGCCGCCACGATCGACTGCCCGGTGGTCATCGAGGGCTACGGCCCACCGAGCGATCCGCGCCTCGGCGCGATGACGATCACCCCGGATCCCGGGGTGATCGAGGTCAACGTGGCGCCGACGGCGAGTTTCACCGAGCAGCGCGAACAGCTCAAGACGCTCTACGAACAGGCGCGGCTGGCCCGCCTGTCCACCGAGTCGTTCGACTACGACGGCACCCACGGCGGCACCGGCGGCGGCAACCACATCACCCTGGGCGGCATCACGCCGGCGGATTCGCCGCTGCTGCGCCGGCCGGACCTGCTGGTGTCACTGCTGACCTACTGGCAGCGGCATCCGTCGCTGTCCTATCTGTTCGCCGGCCGGTTCATCGGGACCACCTCGCAGGCCCCCCGGGTCGACGAGGGCCGCCCGGAGTCGCTCTACGAGCTCGAGATCGCCTTCGCCGAGATCGCCCGGCTCTCGCAGTCGGCCGCCGGGCCCAAGCCGTGGGTGACCGACCGGGCGCTGCGTCACCTGCTCACCGACATCACCGGCAACACCCACCGTGCCGAGTTCTGCATCGACAAGCTCTACAGCCCCGACAGTGCCCGGGGCCGGCTGGGCCTGCTGGAGCTGCGCGGCTTCGAGATGCCGCCGCACTACCAGATGGCGATGGTGCAGTCACTGCTGGTGCGCTCGCTGGTGGCCCGGTTCTGGGATGAGCCGCTGCGCGCCCCGCTGATCCGGCACGGCGCCAACCTGCACGGCCGGTACCTGTTGCCACACTTCCTGATCCACGACATCGCCGAGGTCGCCGCCGACCTGCGCGCCTACGGGATCAACTTCGACACCAGCTGGCTGGACCCGTTCACCGAATTCCGGTTCCCCCGGGTCGGCACCGCCGTGTTCGGCGGGGTGGAGATCGAACTGCGCGGTGCGATCGAACCGTGGAACGTGCTCGGCGAGGAATCCACCGGCGGCGGGACGGCCCGCTACGTGGACTCCTCGGTGGAGCGCCTGCAGGTGCGTCTCATCGGCGCCGACCGGCAGCGCTACATCGTCACCGCCAACGGCTACCCGATTCCGTTGCTGGCCACCGACAACCCCGACGTCCAGGTCGGCGGGGTGCGCTACCGGGCCTGGCAGCCGCCCAGCGCGCTGCACCCGACGATCACCGTCGACGGCCCGCTGCGCTTCGAACTCGTCGATGCGGCCACGGGTGTCTCCCGGGGCGGCTGCACCTACCACGTCTCGCACCCCGGCGGCCGGGCCTACGACACCCCGCCGGTCAACGCGGTCGAAGCCGAATCCCGGCGTGGTCGCCGTTTCGAGGCCACCGGCTTCACCCCCGGCAAGGTCGACCTGGCCGAGCTGAGGGAGAAGCAGGCCCGGCAATCCACCGATGTGGGCGCGCCGGGGATCCTCGATCTGCGGCGAGTGCGTACTGTGCTGCAGTAATGGCATTTCCGGCGAGCCGTCCGACGTCTTCCGGGGGTGTCGGAGCGACGGACTTCGACAACCCGCTGGCGCCGTACGGCACCATGCGGGCGCAGCAGGCACTGTTCGACCTGCAGCCGGCCACCGGGGTCGCCGCCAACGCTTACGACGAGTTCGTCGACGAGGACGGCAATATCCGCCCGGCCTGGCAGGAACTGGCCGACTGCGTCGCCGACCGGGGCCGCCCGGGGCTGGACCGGTTACGCGCCGCGGTGCGCAGCCTGGTCGACAACGACGGCATCACCTACGTCCAGACCGACCACCGCGGGGATGCGATCACCAACGGCGACGGCGGTGCGGTGCCCGGGCCCTGGCAGCTCGACGCGCTGCCGTGGGTGATCTCGGCGGGGGACTGGGACACCCTGGAAGCCGGCGTGGTGCAGCGTTCCCGGCTGCTCGACGCGGTGCTGACCGACATCTACGGTCCGCGGCGGTCGCTGACCGGCGGCATCCTGCCGCCACAGCTGCTGTTCGCCCACCCCGGATACCTGCGCGCGGCGCGCGGCATCGAGGTGCCGGGGCGGCATCAGCTCTTCCTGCACGGCTGCGACCTCAGCCGCAGCGCCTCCGGCGAGTTCCTGGTGAACGCGGACTGGACGCAGGCGCCGTCGGGCGCCGGGTACGCGCTGGCCGACCGGCGGGTGGTCGCCCACGCGATCCCGGACCTCTACGAGGAGATCGGCCCGCGGCCGGCCTCGCCCTGGGCTCAGGCCCTGCGGTTGGCGCTCATCGAGGCGGCCCCCGAGTCGGCCGAGGAACCGGTGGTGGTGGTACTCAGCCCCGGCATCCACTCCGAAACCGCCTTCGACCAGGCCTATCTGGCCAGCGTGCTGGGGCTGCCGCTGGTCGAGAGCGCCGATCTGGTGGTCCGCGACGGCAAGCTGTGGATGCGCTCGATGGGCACGCTGCAGCGGGTGGACGTGGTGCTGCGGCGCGTCGACGCCGACTACACCGATCCGCTGGATCTGCGCGCCGACTCCCGGCTCGGCGTGGTGGGACTGGTCGAGGTGCTGCGCCGCGGTGCGGTGACGGTGGTCAACACGCTGGGCAGCGGTGTGCTGGAAAGCCCTGGCCTGCTTCGCTTCCTGCCCGACCTGGCAGAAAAGCTGCTGGGGGAGACCCCGCTGCTGGCGACCGCGCCGATGTATTGGGCCGGCAGCGACATCGAGCGCTCGCACCTGCTGGCCAATCTGTCGAACCTGCTGATCAAACCGGTCACCGGCGGTGAGCCGATCGTCGGACCGGAACTGTCGGCGGGCCAGCTCGAGACGCTGACCGCACGGATCGAGGCGACCCCGTGGCAGTGGGTCGGGCAGGAACTGCCGGAATTCTCCTCGGCGCCTTCGGACTACCTCCCGACCGGGATGTCCTCCTCGAGTGTCGGGATGCGACTGTTCACGGTGGCCCAGCACAGCGGCTACGCGCCGATGATCGGGGGCCTGGGCTATCTGCTGGCCCCCGGCACGGCTGCCTACCGCCTCAACACCATTGCGGCCAAGGACATCTGGGTGCGCACCCCGGCCCGGGTGACCCCGGAGATCACTCCGAGTGCGACACCGCCCGAGCCGACGGTGGTCGACACCACCCGGTTGCCGTCGCTGGTGCGATCGAGCCCGACCCACGAGATCAGCTCGCCGCGTGTGCTCTCCGACCTGTTCTGGATCGGCCGTTACGCCGAGCGGGCCGAGAACACCGCCCGGCTGCTCACGGTGACCAGGGAGCGCTACCACGAGTACCGCTACCGGCAGGCGATGGAGGGCAGCGAGTGCGTGCCGGTGCTGCTGACCGCGCTGGGCACCATCACCGGGACCGACACCGGGGCCGGGGGTGACTACCACGAGATGGTGGCCACTGCGCCGACCACGCTCTGGGCGTTGACCGCCGACCGGCACCGCCCGGGTTCGCTGGCGCAGTCGGTGGAGCGTCTGAGTCTGGCGGCACGGGCGGTGCGCGACCAGATGTCCAACGACACCTGGATGGTGCTCTCGACCCTGGAGCGCACACTGCTGCACTCCCCGGAGACGCCACCGGACTCCAAGACCGAGGGCGAGGCGTTCCTGTCGTCGACCAACACGTTGACGTTGGCGGGCATGCTGGCCCTGTCGGGCATGGTCGCCGAGTCGATGGTGCGCGACACCGGATGGACGATGATGGACATCGGCAAGCGGATCGAGCGTGGCCAGTGGCTCACCGCGCTGCTGCGCGCGACGCTGGCCACCACGCGTAGCCCCGAAGCCGAACAGACCATCACCGAGTCGGTGCTGGTCGCCTGCGAGTCGCTGGTGACCTATCGCAGGCGCAATCCGGGCAAGGTTAGTGTGGCGGGCGTGGCCGAGTTGGTGCTGTTCGACGCGGAGAACCCGCGCTCGCTGGTGTATCAGCTGGAACGCCTGCGGGCCGATCTGAAGGCATTGCCCGGGGCCTCGGGATCCTCGCGCCCGGAGCGCATGGTCGACGAGATCGGCACCCGGCTGCGGCGCATCGAGCCCGCCGAACTCGAGGACGTCACCGCCGACGGACGGCGCGAGGAACTCGACGGACTGCTGGGCGGCATGAACCGCGACCTGCGCGAGCTGTCCGGCGTCATCAATGCCACGCATCTGTCGCTGCCGGGCGGCATGCAGCCGCTGTGGGGTCCCGACGAGCGCCGAGTGGTGCCGTGACCGCCTTCCCGGACGGGCCGACCGCCTCGGGGGCCAGCAGGTGCTACCAGATCACCCACAGCACCGTCTACCGCTACTCCGACGTGGTCACCAGTTCCTACGGTCGCGGGTTCCTGACCCCGCGCGACTCCGGACGGCAGCGCTGCCTGGTCCATGAACTGGTGCTCGACCCGGAGGCGGCCGACAGCTCCACCGGCCGCGACGCCTACGGCAACCTCAGCTCCTACTTCCATGTCACCGCCCGGCACCGCACGCTGAGCATCACCAGCAGGTCGATCGTCGAGGTCGACCCGCCGCCGCCGGATCTGTATCAGGGCCCGTCGGCCCGGGCGCCGTGGGAGATCGCCCGCCCGGTCGGAACCGACGGGGCACTGGCCACCGAGTTCACCCTCGACCTGCAGCCGCCCGAGATCACCGACGCGGTGCGGGAGTACGCCGCGCCGAGCTTCGCCGAGGGCCGGCCGCTGATCGAGGTGCTCGAGGACCTGACGTCGCGGATCTACCGCGACTTCACCTACCGGTCGGGGTCGACCACGGTGTCCACCCAGGTGAGTGAGGTTATGGCGGCGCGGGAAGGGGTATGCCAGGATTTCGCGAGGTTGGCGATCGCCTGCCTGCGCGCCAACGGTCTGGCGGCCAGCTATGTCTCGGGATATCTGGCCACCGACCCTCCGCCCGGGAAGGAGCGCATGGTCGGCATCGATGCGACACACGCCTGGGCAGCCGTGTGGACGCCGCAGAACGCCTGGTTGGGGCTGGACCCGACGAACGACCAGATGGTCGACGAGCGGTATGTGACAGTGGGATTCGGGCGTGACTACGCCGACATCCCACCGCTGCGCGGCATCATCTACACCGACTCGGAGAGCAGCGTCATCGACGTCTCGGTCGACGTTGCGCCATATGAAGGGGGACTGCTGCATGCGTGACTTCACCTGCCCCAACTGCGGGCAGCGGCTGGCGTTCGAGAATTCGGTATGCCTGAACTGCGGAAGTTCACTGGGGTTCTCGCTGGACGACATGGCCCTGCTGGTGATCGCACCACCTGAGGAGAGCGAGCACGCGGGTGCAGTCGACGAGAGCCGCTACCAGCTGTGCGCCAATCTGCACCTGGCCGAATGCAACTGGCTGGTCGAGAAGAGCCCGGTCGCCAGGCTGTGTGTGTCGTGCGCGCTGACCCGCACGCGCCCCAACGACGCCGACACCGTGGCGCTGGCGTCGTTCGCGGGGGCGGAGCGGGCCAAGCGCCGGCTGATCGCCGAGTTGTGCGAACTGAAGCTGCCGATCGTCGGACGCGACGTCGACCCGGATTACGGGCTGGCCTTCGATCTGCTCTCCAGCCAGTTCGAGAAGGTGTTCACCGGCCACGACAGCGGGCAGATCACCCTGGACCTGGCCGAGGGTGACGACGTGCACCGCGAGCAGCTGCGGATCTCCATGGACGAGCCCTACCGCACCCTGCTGGGCCATTTCCGCCACGAGATCGGCCACTACTACTTCTACCGGCTGATCAGCATCTCGCAGGACTACCTGGCGCGGTTCCACGAGCTGTTCGGCGACCCGGATCTGGACTACCAGGCCGCGCTGGATCGCCACTACAGCGAGGGCGCGCCGCCGAACTGGGAGGACGACTACGTCTCGTCCTATTCGACCATGCACCCGGCCGAGGACTGGGCCGAGACCTTCGCCCACTACCTGCACATCAGGGACACCCTGGACACCGGTGCGGCCTTCGGCCTGGCGCCGGCGACCGCAACCTACGACCGGCGGGTGCTGGGTCCCAGCGGTTTCGACACCATCATCGACATGTGGCTGCCGCTGGCCTGGGCGCTGAACATGGTGAACCGGTCGATGGGCAAGGACGATCTGTATCCCTTCGTGCTGCCGCCCAAGGTCCTGGAGAAGATGCGCTTCATCCACACCGTCATCGACGAGATCACCTCGGACCCGGCCAAGCTGGCCGAGGCCGGCGCGCCGGTCGACGGTCAGCAGCGGCAGTTGAGCTAGGCGCCGGCGCGCGGTGGGCAACACGCCCGCCGACGTGCGTCACCCGGCGCCGGGTCATCCCTACGATCAGCCGGTGGCTGATCGCTATGGCGCCGACATCCTGGCCGACGACCCCCACCGGGCCCGCAAACCCCGGTCCACCGAAGTGCCGATCGAGATCGGCATGGTGGTCGAGGACGCCCAGAGCGGATTCGTCGGCGCGGTGGTGCGCGTCGAGTACGGCCGGATGCAGCTCGAAGACCGGCACGGACGCCGCAAACCCTTTCCGGTGGGTCCCGGCTACCTGATCGACGGCAAACCGGTCATCCTGACCGCTCCGAAGCAGGCGGCGCCCGTGGCGCCGGCGCGCACCGCATCCGGCTCGGTCGCGGTGGCCGGAGCGCGGGCCAAGGTCGCCCTGGCCAGCCGGATCTATGTGGAGGGCCGCCACGACGCCGAACTGGTCGAACAGGTCTGGGGTGAGGATCTGCGCATCGAGGGCGTCGTCGTCGAGTACCTGGGCGGTGTCGACGACCTCGCCGACATCGTCGGGGACTTCCGGCCCGGGCCCGGACGCCGGCTCGGCGTGCTGGTCGACCACCTGGTGGCCGGGTCCAAGGAGGCCCGCATCGCCGCGGACGTGCGGCGCGGCCCCGGTGGCGCGCACACCCTGGTGGTCGGTCATCCGTACATCGACATCTGGGAGGCGGTCAAACCGGCCCGGTTGGGGCTGACGGCGTGGCCGCACATTCCCAAGGGGCAGGACTGGAAGCACGGCATCTGCGCGGCGCTGGGCTGGCCCCACCACGATCAGGCCGACATCGCGGCGGCCTGGCAGACGATCCGCGGACGGGTGCGTGACTGGACCGACCTGGAACCGGCGTTGATCGGCCGGGTCGAGGAGCTGATCGACTTCGTCACCCAGCCGGCCGGCTGACGGGTGACCGTCGGGCGGCAGTGGTAAGCAGGGAACGTGTCCGACAGCTTGTTCGACGTCCCCGACGCGGATGCGCCCGGGACGGCCGGCGCACCCGCGGCCGGGTCGGCACCGCTGGCGGTGCGGATGCGCCCGGCCGATCTCGACGAGGTGGTCGGTCAGGCGCACCTGCTCAAACCCAACTCGCCGCTGCGCCGGCTGGTGGAGGGCTCCGGGGCCGCCTCGGTCATCCTCTACGGTCCCCCGGGAACCGGTAAGACGACGCTGGCCTCGCTGATCTCGCAAGCCACCGGCCGGCGTTTCGAGGCGCTCTCGGCGCTGTCGGCGGGGGTCAAGGAGGTGCGGGCCGTCATCGAGGGGGCCCGGCGCGCCGCCGTGCACGGCCAGCAGACCGTGTTGTTCATCGACGAGGTGCACCGGTTCTCCAAGACCCAGCAGGACGCCCTGCTGGCCGCGGTGGAGAACCGGGTGGTGCTGCTGGTGGCCGCGACCACCGAGAACCCGTCGTTCTCGGTGGTGGCCCCACTGCTGTCACGCTCGTTGATCCTGCAACTGCAGCCGCTGACGGCCGGCGACATCGCCACGGTGATCCGCCGCGCGATCGCCGACGAGCGCGGGCTCGCCGGCGCCGTCGCCGTCACCGACGACGCCGTGGACCTGCTGGTGCAGCTGTCGGCGGGTGACGCCCGGCGGGCGCTGACCGCGCTCGAGGTCGCGGCCGAGGCCGGTGCCGAGGTCACCGTCGACGTCGTCGAGCAATCGCTGGACAAGGCCGCGGTGCGCTACGACCGCGACGGTGACCAGCACTACGACGTCATCAGCGCCTTCATCAAGTCGGTGCGCGGATCAGACGTCGACGCCGCGCTGCACTACCTGGCCCGGATGCTGGTGGCGGGGGAGGATCCGCGGTTCGTCGCCCGCCGGCTGATGATCCTGGCCAGCGAGGACATCGGGATGGCCGATCCGTCTGCGCTGCAGACCGCTCTGGCCGCCGCCCAGACCGTGGCACTGATCGGAATGCCCGAAGCGCAGCTGACCCTGGCCCACGCGACGGTTCACCTCGCGACCGCTCCGAAATCCAACGCGGTCACGACGGCGCTGGGTGCGGCGATGGCCGACATCCGGGCGGGCAAGGCCGGCCTGGTGCCGGCCCATCTGCGGGACGGACACTATTCGGGGGCGACCAAACTCGGTAATGCCGTCGGCTACCGGTATGCCCACGATGACCCCGACGGCGTTGTGCCCCAACAGTATCCGCCCGACGAACTGTACGGAGTGGACTACTACCGGCCGACCAGCCACGGCGCGGAGCGCGAGATCGCCACCCGGCTGGACAAGCTGCGGGCGATCATCCGGCGCCGGCGGTGATCCCGGCCGGTCGGGGAGCCCGCCGGGGATCACACGGGTTGCCGGGACCGTGGGCTAGTGCAGCGCCTTCGATCGCCCGCGGCTCATGATCGCGGCGACCAGGCCGACGCCCGCGGCCGCCACCACGACCTGTACGAGCAGTTCGAGCCAGTCCACGCCCGCGGTGGCGGTCGGGATGCCCAGCACCCGGGCCAGGGCGGTGCCGATGAGCGCCGACACGATGCCGACCAGGATGGTCACCAGGAAACCGATCGGCTGTTTGCCGGGCAGGACCAGCCGGCCCAGCACGCCGACGACCGCGCCGATCAGGATGGCGCTGATGATGCCGGTGATGGTCATGTCTGCCTCCAGGGTTCCGCTGTTATGTAGGTCACAGAAATACCCTGGCCGAATCACCGATAAACGCTCGCGTCAACCGTCCCCGGCCTGGGACCGGTCCGTTTCGGCCGCCGGTGGCCGGGTACGCGCCGAGCGATGAACTGGTTGGACAGGTTTCTGGCGAGCTACTCGGCGGTGCTGGCGGGTCTGGTGCTCCTCCTGCTGGGCGGCGCCGGTGTGGGGGTGTTTCTGACGTTCGCCGGCGAGGGAGCCTCGACGGGTGCGGCGGTTGTCGGGGTTCTCGGCGCCGTCGGCCTGACGCTCGGCATCGCGCTGCTGGTCATGGCGGTCCGGCGCCGCGGCGGGCTGTTGAGGTCGCGCACCTCGGCTGCCGATCGCGCTCGATACCGGCAGGAATATCGCGGTTCGGCCGACGGCCGTGGCTCCGCGCGCTGACCGCCGGCCGGGGTCGGGCTCGTAGGCTCGAAACCATGAACACCGAGATCCTCGACCTCGACACCTCCCGGCGCCGCATCGTCGACCTGACCGCACAGGTGCGGGAGTTCTGTGCGGGCAGGGGCGATGGGTTGTGCAACGTGTTCGTCCCGCATGCCACCGCGGGCGTGGCGATCATCGAAACCGGCGCCGGCTCCGACCATGACCTGGTGGAGGCGCTGGAGCGACTGCTGCCCCGCGACGACCGGTACCGCCATGCGCACGGCTCGCCCGGCCATGGCGCCGACCACGTCCTGCCCGGCCTGGTCGCACCGTCGGTCACGGTTCCCGTCGGCGACGGAGACCCGCTGCTGGGCACCTGGCAGAGCATCGTGTTGGTGGACCTGAACAGGGACAACGCACAGCGCAACGTGCGGCTGAGCTTCGTGACGGGCTGAGCTGGGCGACCGGTACTGTGGACCGGTCGAGTACTCGCAGGTGACACCCAGAAGGACGGCAGGACGTGCAGACACACGAGATCAGGAAGCGGTTCCTCGATCATTTCGTGAAGGCGGGCCACTCCGAGGTGCCCAGTGCTTCGGTCATTCTCGACGATCCCAACCTGTTGTTCGTCAACGCCGGCATGGTGCAGTTCGTCCCGTATTTCCTGGGGCAGCGCACCCCGCCGTGGGACCGCGCCACCAGCGTGCAGAAGTGCATCCGGACCCCCGACATCGACGAGGTGGGCATCACCACCCGGCACAACACCTTCTTCCAGATGGCCGGCAACTTCTCGTTCGGGGACTACTTCAAGGCCGGTGCCATCGAGTTGGCCTGGACGCTGTTGACCGGCCCGGTCGATCAGGGCGGCTACGGGTTCGACCCCGAGCGGCTGTGGGCCACGGTCTATCTGGACGACGACGAAGCCGCTCAGCTGTGGCAGGACATCGCCGGGTTGCCGCCCGAGCGGATCCAGCGCCGCGGCATGGCCGACAACTACTGGTCGATGGGCATTCCCGGGCCCTGTGGCCCCTCCTCGGAGATCTACTTCGACCGCGGACCCGACTACGGGATCGAGGGCGGACCGGAGGCCAACGAGGACCGCTACATCGAGATCTGGAACCTCGTGTTCATGCAGAACGAGCGGGGCGAGGGCACCTCGAAGAACGACTTCGAGATCCTCGGCCCGTTGCCCCGGCAGAACATCGACACCGGGATGGGCGTCGAGCGGGTGGCCTGCCTGCTGCAGGGCGTCGACAACGTCTACGAGACCGATCTGCTGCGCCCGGCCATCGATCTGATCGCCGGTGTCGCCCCGCGCGGCTACAACCAGGGCCGCCACGATGACGACGTCCGCTATCGGATCATCGCCGACCACAGCCGCACCGCGGCGATCATCATCGGCGACGGCGTCAGCCCCGGCAACGAGGGCCGCGGTTACGTGCTGCGCCGGCTGTTGCGCCGCATCATCCGCGCCGCGAAGCTGCTCGGCGTCGAGCAGCCGATCATGGCCGACCTGATGGTCACCGTCCGCGACGCGATGGGTCCGTCCTACCCGGAGCTGGCCAGTGATTTCGATCGGATCCAGCGCATCGCCGTGGCCGAGGAGACCGCGTTCAACCGCACGCTGGCCTCGGGGTCGAAGCTGTTCGACGAGGCCGCCCGGGCCACCAAGGCCTCCGGCGCCGGTAAGCTGTCCGGACACGACGCCTTCACCCTGCACGACACCTACGGCTTCCCGATCGAACTGACCCTCGAGATGGCCGCCGAGGCCGACCTGGCCGTCGACGAAGAGGGTTTCCGGGGGCTGATGGCCGAGCAGCGCCAGCGGGCCAAGGCCGACGCCGCGGCGCGCAAACAGGCACACACCGACCTCTCGGCCTACCGGGAACTGATCGACGCCGCGCCCACGGAGTTCACCGGTTTCGATGAACTGACCACCGAGGCAACGATTCTGGGGATCTTCGTCGACGGCAAGCGAGTTCCGGTCGCAACGCATCAGGGCCGGGAGGGGGCCGCCGAGCGGGTGGAGCTCATCCTCGACCGCAGCCCGTTCTACGCCGAATCGGGCGGCCAGATCGCCGACGAGGGCACGGTCAGCGGAACCGGTTCCTCGGAGACGGCGAAAGCCGCGGTCACCGACGTGCAGAAGATCGCCAAGACACTGTGGGCACATCGCGTCACCGTGGAGTCCGGCGAGTTCGTCGAGGGCGACACCATCGTCGCCGCGGTGGACCCCCGCTGGCGTCACGGCGCGACCCAGGGGCATTCGGGCACGCACATGGTCCATGCCGCGCTGCGGCAGGTGCTGGGCCCCAACGCCGTGCAGGCCGGGTCGCTGAACCGGCCGGGCTACCTGCGGTTCGACTTCAACTGGCAGGGCGCGCTCACCGATGAGCAGCGCTCGGAGATCGAACAGGTCACCAACGAGGCCGTCGAGGCCGACTACGAGGTGCACAGCTTCACCACCGAGTTGGAGCGGGCCAAGGCGATGGGCGCAATGGCGCTGTTCGGCGAGGCCTATCCCGACGAGGTGCGGGTGGTCGAGATCGGCGGCCCGTTCTCGCTGGAGTTGTGCGGAGGTACCCATGTGCGCAGCTCGGCCCAGATCGGGCCGGTGACGCTGCTGGGCGAGTCCTCGGTCGGTTCCGGGGTGCGCCGCGTGGAGGCCTACGTGGGCATGGACTCGTTCCGTCATCTGGCCAAGGAGCGTGCGCTGATGGCGGGATTGGCGTCCTCGCTGAAAGTGCCCTCCGAGGAGGTCCCGGCCCGGGTCGCCACCCTGGTCGACAAACTCAAGGCCGCCGAGAAGGAACTCGACCGGCTGCGGATGGCCAATGCCCGGGCCGCGGCGGCCAATGCGGCCGCCGGCGCCGAGGAGATCGGTAAGGTCCGCGTCGTGGCCCAACGGATGGCCGGCGGCATGTCGGGTGGCGATCTGCGATCGCTGGTCGGCGACGTGCGCGGCAAGCTCGGCAGCGGCCCGGCCGTCGTGGCGCTGGTCGCCGAGGGCGATGACGACACCGTGCCGTACGTGGTCGCGGTCAACGCGGCGGCCCAGGACCTCGGTCTGCGGGCCGACGACCTGGTCAAGCAGCTCGGCGCGGCGGTCAACGGTCGCGGAGGCGGCAAGGCAGATCTGGCCCAGGGATCCGGTAAGGGGGCGGCGGGTATCGACGCGGCATTGGCGGCGGTACGCGCGGAGATAGGCCGGGGCTAGCTCGGGTGACCGCAACGAACAGCCGTGACCGGATGCCGGACCGGCCGGGTGATCCGAACTGTCCGGATCCGGGACGGGGACGACGGCTCGGCGTCGACGTCGGCACCGTCCGTATCGGCGTTGCGGTCAGCGATCCCGACGCCATGCTCGCCACCCCGGTGGAGACCGTGGCGCGGGATCGTCGCTCGGCCAAGCACGTCCGCCGGTTGGCGGCGCTGGTGGACGAGTACCAGGCGGTCGAGGTGGTCGTCGGGTTGCCGCGGACGCTGGCCGACCGCGCCGGCTCGTCGGCGCAGGACGCCATCGAGGTCGCCGAGCTGCTCTCCGACCGGATCGCACCGGTGCCGGTGTGGATGGCCGACGAACGGTTCACCACGCTGACCGCCCAGCGCTCGCTGCGCGAGGCCGGGGTGCGGGCCCGGGGCCAGCGTTCGGTGATCGATCAAGCTGCCGCGGTGGGGATACTGCAGAACTGGCTGGACCAGAGACGGGCGGCGTCGGCCGCGCGCGGAGAGGTCACCGATGACTGACGAATGGCCCGGCGATCGGGCCGCACCTGTGGAGGTGGGGCCACCGCGGCAGCGTATGTCGCGCCGGGAGCGCGCCCGGGAGAACCGCTATCGGCGCAGGCGGCGGGCCGCGGCGGTCATCGCGGTGGGTGTGTTGGTGGTGGTCGCGATCGGCGCGGTCTTCCTGGGCTCACGGTTGTGGCACTCGCTGTTCGGGGGCCCTGGTGACGACTATGCCGGGGGCGGTCTCAACGACGTCGTCATCGAGGTCCACGAGGGGGATTCCACCACCGCGATCGGTCAGACGCTGCGGGAGCGCAACGTGGTGGCCACCGTGTCGGCGTTCGTTGCCGCTGCCGACGGCAACACCGAGATGTCGGCCATCCAGCCGGGGTTCTACAAGGTGCGCACCGAGATTCCGGCCGCCGACGCGGTGGCGCGTCTGACCGACCCGGCCAACCGGGTGGGCCGGCTGGTGATTCCCGAGGGGCGCCAGCTCGACGACGTCCGCGACGTGAAGACCGACGCCGTCACCGACGGAATCCTGACGTTGATCTCGGATGCCTCGTGCGTGGACCTCGACGGTGAGACCCGCTGCGTGTCGGTGGAGGATCTGCGCAATGTCGCGACCGCGCTGCCGCCGGCCGAACTGCAGGTGCCCGGGTGGGCGATCGATCCGGTGCTGGCGATGGGGCCCGATCACCGGCGGCTGGAGGGGCTGATCGCGCCCGGGACGTGGAACATCGATCCGTCTGCGCGGCCGCAGGCCATGCTGGGCACGCTGATCGCCTCCAGTGCGCAGGTGTACGAGCAGAGCGGGCTGCTGGACACGGCGGCAGCCAACGGCTTGTCGCCCTACGAGGTGCTGGTGGTCGCATCGCTGGTGCAGCGGGAATCCACTCCGGAGGACTTCGCGAAGGTGGCGCGGGTGATCTACAACCGGCTCGCCGAGCAGCGCACGCTGGAGTTCGACTCCACGGTCAACTACGCCCTGGACCGCATCGAGGTGGCGACCACCGACGGGGACCGGGCCCAGGCGACACCCTGGAACACCTATGTGCGGCCGGGTCTGCCCGCCACCCCGATCTGTTCGCCGGGGTTGCCCGCGCTGGCGGCTGCCGAGGCGCCGGAGCCGGGGGACTGGCTGTACTTCGTGACGGTCGACATGCAGGGCACCACGTTGTTCACCCGGGAGTATGAACAGCACCTCGCCAACATCGAGGTCGCGCGGCGAAACGGCGTCCTCGACTCGGCGCGATGAGACGGGCCCGCCGCGCCGGGGTGCTCGGCTCGCCGATCGCGCATTCGCGCTCGCCCCAGCTGCACCTGGCGGCCTACCGGGCGCTGGGGTTGTCCGACTGGACCTACGACCGCATCGAGTGCACCGCCGAGCAGCTTCCGCAGGTGGTCGCCGGGTTCGGACCCGAATGGGTCGGGGTGTCGGTGACGATGCCCGGGAAGTTCGCCGCGCTGCGGATCGCCGATGATGTCAGCGCCCGGGCCCGGCTGGTCGGATCGGCCAACACCCTGGTCCGGTGCCCGGCGGGGTGGCACGCCGACAACACCGACGTCGACGGGGTGCGCGGTGCGTTGGCAGACGCGCGCGGCATCGATCGCGCCATGGTGATCGGCTCGGGGGGCACCGCTCCGGCGGTGATCGCCGGGCTGGCCGAGCTCGGCGCCCGGCACATCACGGTGGTCGCACGTGATGCCGGCAAGGCGGCACCCCTGGTGGAGCTTGCGGGGCGGTGCGGGGCCGCGGCCCACTTCTGCGATATCGCGGCGCCGGGTCTGGCCGACGAGGTGGCCGGGGTGGATGTCGTGGTCAACACCGTGCCGGCCGATGCGGTGGCCCGGTACGCCCCGGTCCTGGCGGCCACGCCACGGCTGCTGGATGCGATCTACTACCCGTGGCCCACTCCGCTGGCCGCCGAGGTCCTCGCCCGCGGCGGCACCGTCACCAGCGGCCTGGAGATGCTGCTGAACCAGGCGTTCAGTCAGGTCGAGCAGTTCACCGGGATGCCGGCACCCCGCGAAGCCATGCGTGCGGCGCTACCGGTCGCGGACTGAGCCGGCCGAAGAGGTGCATCGGGGGGCTGCGCGCCGCGGTTAGCCTGGATCGGTGGGGCAGGCCGGGGTGCTGGCGGTGGTGCTGGCAGTCGTGGCGTCGGCGTGGCTGATCACGTTGAGCGTCTTCGACATTCGTCATCGCCGGCTGCCCGACCGGCTCACGTTGCCCGGGGCGGTGGCGGTCCTCGCCGGCGCGGCGCTGTGCGGGCACGGGGCTGGCGCGGTCCTCGGTGCGGTGGTGTTGTTCGCCGTCTATGCGGTGGTGCACCTGGTGGCGCCGGCGGCGATGGGTGCCGGTGACGCCAAGCTCGCCATCGGGGTGGGGGCGCTGACCGGTGCGTTCGGGCCCGACGTATGGGTGTTGGCCGCTCTCGGGGCGCCGCTGCTGACCGCTGTGCCGGCGTCGGTGGTGATGCTGCGTGGCGGACGGACCGTGCCACACGGCCCGGCGATGTGTCTGTCCGCGGCGGTGGCGGTCGCCGGGGCGGTGCTCTAGACGGATTGACATACCAAAGGTATGTTTGATACATACCGCGAGTATGTGAATCGGGGGGTCGGATGGACCACGGCACAGAGCTCGAGACGATCGCACAGCGTTACTTCGCGCAGTTCCCGGACTTCGCGTTCGACGTCGTCCTGATCGACCACGACGGCCGGGTCACCCGCAAGGACACCTACATCGACACCGTCCAGATGAACGCCGCACTGGCAGGCCGGCGCTGATGTCGACCACACCCATCGACCAGCTGCCCCGCATCGACGCGATGCCCGTCGAGCACCTGTGCGACATAGCCGTCGACCTGCAGCCCGCCCAGGTCATCCCCACCCACACGGGGCTGCGGATGACCTACCTCGCCACCGGCGGGGAGGTGTCCGGGCCCGCGCTGCAGGGCGAGATCCTCCCCGGCGGCGGGGACTGGCTGCTGATCGGCGCGGACGGGGTGGGCAGGGTGGACGTCCGGGTCACCATCCGCACCCATGACGCAGTGCTGATCCACCTGCACAGCCGCGGCGTGATCCGGGTGCCCGCGGACGGACTGCAGCGGCTGACCGACGGGCACTCGCTGCCGTTCGCACAGACCTACATCCGCACCACGCCGATGTTCGAGACCGCCGACCCGCGCTACGACTGGCTCGCCGGCCTCGTCGCCGTCGGCTACAACGTCCTCTCGCCCGGCCACGTCGACTACCGCGTGTACCGGATCTCATGACACCGGGCAGAACTCGGCACGCGACCCGGGCCGGCATGGGCACCTGTTCGTGTTCACCGGGCGTCCCCCGCTGATCGCGCTGGCGCCGGACCCCGACGGTCATTGACTATCGTCGACGCGGTGGTGACAAGGGCGGCCAAACGCACACAGGCCGAACGCACCGAGGCGACGACCGCGGCGCTCGTGGAGGCCGCACGCGACCTGTTCGCCACCGATGGCTACGACGCCACCTCATTGGCCGCGGTGGCCGCTCGGGCCCAGGTCACCAAGGGGGCGGTCTACCACCACTTCGAGGGCAAGAAGCAGCTCTTCGAGGCGGTCCTGGGCCGCGAGATCACCCAGCTGAGCATTCCGCTGGTCGACACCTACCGCAGCTGCCACGACCCGTGGGAGGCGTTTCGGGCCGCCTGCGAGGCCTTCCTCGACGAGTGCCTCGACCCGGGGGTCCAGCGCATCGTGCTGCTCGACGCGCTGACCGCGCTGGGGTGGGAGCAGACGCGGCGGATGGAGTCTCCGTTGCTGGACATGATGGAGGCCGCCATCACCCGTGCCGTCGAAGCCGGCAGCATCGCGGCGCGTCCGGCGAAGCCGCTGGCCCACTTTCTGTTCGGTGCGCTGTGCGAAACCGCCATGACCGTCGCACGCTCGGCGGACCGGACGGCAGCACACCGCGCGGCGACGGCCGAGATCGCCCGCATTCTCGATGCCGCGGCGGTGTCAGCGGGGCAGTGAGCCCGCCGTGCGAAAATGGGACACGTGTTGCGATGGACGACGGCAGGCGAATCCCACGGCCGAGCGTTGGTGGCCATGGTCGAAGGCATGGTCGCCGGCGTTCCCGTGACCACCGACGAGATCGCGGGCCAGCTGGCCCGCCGCCGCCTCGGCTACGGCCGGGGTGCCCGGATGAAGTTCGAGCAGGACCAGGTCACCATGCTGGCCGGGGTCCGTCACGGTGTCACCCTGGGCGGGCCGATCGCGATCGAGATCGGCAACACCGAATGGCCCAAGTGGGAAACCGTGATGGCCGCCGACCCGGTCGACCCCGCCGCGCTGGCTGACAGCGCGGCCCGCAATGCGCCGCTGACCAGGCCGCGGCCCGGACACGCCGACTACGCCGGGATGCTCAAGTACGGGTTCGACGACGCCCGGCCGGTGCTGGAGCGGGCCAGCGCCCGTGAGACGGCCGCACGGGTGGCCGCCGGCACCGTCGCGCGCGCCTTCCTGCGTGCGGCCCTCGGCGTCGAGGTCGTCTCGCACGTCATCTCCATCGGCGCCTCCGAGCCCTACGACGGCCCGCCGCCGCAGGCCGCCGACCTCGAGGCGGTGGACGCCAGCCCGGTGCGCGCCTACGACAGCGCCAGCGAGGCCCTGATGATCGCCGAGATCGAGGCCGCCAAGCGGGATGGCGACACCCTCGGCGGTGTGGTCGAGGTGGTCGCGCACGGACTGCCGGTCGGGCTGGGGTCGTTCACCAGCGGTGAGAACCGGCTCGACAGCCAACTGGCCGGGGCCGTGATGGGCATCCAGGCCATCAAGGGCGTGGAGATCGGCGACGGTTTCGAGACAGCGCGCCGGCGCGGCAGCGTGGCCCACGACGAGATGTATCCCGGAGCCGACGGGGTGATGCGTTCGACCAACCGCGCGGGCGGCCTGGAGGGCGGCATGACCAACGGGCTGCCGGTACGGGTCCGGGCGGCGATGAAGCCGATCTCCACGGTCCCGCGGGCGCTGGCCACCGTCGACATGGCCACCGGAGAGGAGGCCGTCGCGATCCACCAGCGCTCCGATGTGTGCGCGGTGCCCGCCGCCGGTGTCGTGGTCGAGACGATGGTGGCCCTGGTGCTGGCGCGCGCGGCACTGGAGAAGTTCGGCGGCGACTCGCTGACCGAGACCCGCGCCAACATCGAGACCTACCTGCGCGCGGTGGCCGCCCGCGAGCCCGCGGGCACCGACGTCGCACGGGTCACCGGCTGATGGCGCCGAAGGTCGTGCTGATCGGGCTGCCCGGTTCGGGCAAGTCCACCATCGGCCGCCGGCTGGCCAAGACGCTGGAATTGGACATGCTCGACACCGACGTGGCGATCGAGAAGGCCACCGGCCGCAGCATCGCCGACATCTTCGCCGCCGACGGTGAGGCCGAATTCCGCCGTATCGAGGAGAAGGTCATCCGCGACGCGCTGGCCACCCACGACGGGGTCCTGTCGCTGGGCGGCGGTGCGGTCACCACCCCCGGGGTGCGCGAGGCGCTGGCCGGGCACACCGTGGTCTACCTCGAGATCAGCGCCGCCGAGGGTGTCCGCCGTACCGGAGGCTCGACCGCGCGGCCGTTGCTGGCCGGCGGCGACCGCGGTGAGAAGTTCAAGACGCTGATGGCGCAACGGGTTCCGCTGTACCGCCAGGTCGCGACGATGCGCGTCAACACCAACCACCGCAACCCCGGCGCGGTGGTGCGCCACATCGTGAACCGGTTGGAGAACCCCGATGCCCGGCCCGACCGCAGGCGCCGGCGCCCCGGGTGGCGCCGCGCCCCCTGGTCGCTGACCACCGCGCCGTCGACCGAGGCGCCGCCCAGTCCGGCCGCGGTGGCGGCCAGGAAGGGCCGCGGATCGGGCTGCTCAGGAAAGGACACCCCGTGACGGAGCCGGTCACCGTGGACGTACGCACCGACCCGCCGTACCCGGTGATCATCGGTACCGGCCTGCTGGGCGACCTGTCCCGGATTCTGCACGGCAGACACAAGGTGGCGATCCTGCACCAACCGGTGCTCGCGCAGACCGCCGAGGCGATCCGCAGCCACCTGGCCGAGCAGGGCATCGATGCGCACCGCATCGAGATCCCGGACGCCGAAGCCGGCAAGGAACTACCCGTCGTCGGCTTCATCTGGGAGGTGCTGGGCCGCATCGGCGTGGGCCGCAAGGACGCCGTGGTCAGCCTCGGCGGCGGAGCGGCCACCGACGTCGCCGGGTTCGCCGCGGCGACGTGGCTGCGCGGAGTCGACATCGTGCACATCCCGACCACGCTGCTGGGCATGGTCGATGCGGCGGTGGGCGGCAAGACCGGCATCAACACCGACGCCGGGAAGAACCTCGTCGGCGCCTTCCATCAGCCGGCCGCCGTGCTCATCGACCTGGCGACGCTGGAAACGTTGCCCCGCAACGAGATCGTGGCCGGTATGGCCGAGATCGTGAAGGCCGGCTTCATCGCCGACCCGGTGATCCTGGACATGATCGAAGCCGATCCCGAGGGCGCGCTGGACCCCACCGGCACGGTGCTGCCCGAACTGATCCGCCGCGCGGTGGCGGTCAAGGCCGAGGTGGTGGCCGCCGACGAGAAGGAATCGCAGCTGCGCGAGATCCTCAACTACGGCCACACCCTGGCCCACGCGATCGAGCGCCGGGAGCGCTACCAGTGGCGCCACGGCGCGGCGGTGTCGGTGGGGCTGGTCTTCGCCGCCGAACTCGGCCGGCTGGCCGGGCGCCTCGACGACGAGACCGCCGGCCGGCACCGCAGCATCCTGACCTCGCTGGGGCTGCCGGTCAGCTACGACGCCGATGCGCTGCCGCAACTGATGGACTCGATGCTGGGGGACAAGAAGACCCGGGCCGGGGTGTTGCGGTTCGTGGTGCTCGACGGGCTGGCCAAGCCGGGGCGACTCGAGGGGCCCGACCCGTCGCTGCTGGCCGCCGCGTACGCCGAGGTCGCCCGGGACTAGCCGGACGACGAACGGGCGGCCCCGGGCGGTCAGCCCTCGCGCTTGTCCTCGGGTTTGGTGTCGTCGTGTTCGGCGATGGCGATCGGCGAGGTCTGCGGCTCGGACTCGCCGGCCTCCGACGTCGCCGGATAATCCTGGACGTCGCGGTCGTCGCGCACCGCGGCGAACACGTCGGTGTCGGCGCGGTCGTCGTCCTCGCGGCGGCGCGGCAGGTCGGGCGCCTTGCGGTCGACCAGCCAGTGACCCACGCCCACCCCGATGATCGCGGTGAGGAACACCAGCAGCGCGGTGAACGCCGCGAAGGTGGTCAGCTCGTTGATCAGGCCCTCGACGTAGAGGTTGCGGTAGAACAGCCCGATGAACCAGGCCACCGCTCCGCTGACCACACCGGCGAACAGGCCGGCCAGCAGCCAGGTCATCGCCAGGTCCGCGCGCCGCTCCGGGTCGGGGTTGTTGCGGGCGTCGCTGCGGCCGTCGAGATAGCCCCACAGCAGCGAGATGATTCCGTAGCCGGTGACCAGCGCCACGCTGATCATTCCCGCCCTGGTCTCCCAGACGTTGATCATCGCTCCCTGCAGTAACCGGAGGATGACCATCAGGGCGGCGAACACCAGTCCGCGCAGCAACCACTTACTCATGGGGCCTCACCTTAGCGAGTAGCGTCGACGGCTGTGACGATTTCTCAGCGGCGTGACCGGTTGCGTCAACGTCTGGCCGATGCGGACCTGGACGCGATGTTGGTGTCGGACCTGATCAACGTCCGTTATCTGTCCGGGTTCACCGGGTCCAATGCGGCCCTGCTGGTGCTTGCCGACGACGAAACGCCGGTGCTGGCCACCGACGGTCGCTACCGCACCCAGGCCGCCCGGCAGGCCCCCGACGCCGAGATCGTCATCGAGCGGGCGTGCGGGCGCCATCTGACCGGTCTTGCGGCCGAACGGGGAGTCGCCAAGCTGGGTTTCGAGAGCCATGTGGTCACCGTCGACGCCTTCACGGTGTTGACCCGTGCGGCCGGTGAGAGATGCGAGCTGGTGCGTGCCGCCGGCACGGTCGAGGGCCTGCGTGAGGTCAAGGACGCCGGTGAGGTCGCGGTGCTGCGCCTGGCCTGCGAGGCGGCCGACGCGGCGCTGGCGGACCTGGTGGAGCGCGGCGGGTTGCGCCCCGGACGGACGGAGAAAGAGGTCCGCAACGAACTCGAGGCACTGATGCTGGCCCACGGCGCCGACGGCGCGTCGTTCGAGACCATCGTCGCGGCGGGCCCGAATTCGGCGATTCCTCATCACCGGCCCACCGACGCGGTGCTGGCGGCCGGCGACTTCGTCAAGATCGACTTCGGCGCCCTCGTGGCCGGCTACCACTCGGACATGACCCGGACGTTCGTTCTCTCGCCGATCGCCGACTGGCAGCGCGATCTCTACGAGCTGGTGGCCACGGCGCAGCGGGCGGGGCGCGACGCCCTGGCCCCGGGGGTCGCGCTCAAAGACGTCGACGCCGCGTCGCGCCAGGTCATCGCCGACGCGGGGTATGCGGACAACTTCGGGCACGGCCTCGGCCACGGGGTGGGACTGCAGATCCACGAAGCGCCCGGAATCAACGCCGCAGCCGCCGGTACACTGCTTGCTGGCTCCGCGGTGACCGTCGAGCCCGGTGTCTACCTGCCTGACCGCGGCGGTGTCCGCATCGAGGACACCCTGGCGGTCGGCGGAGACAGCCCCGAACTGCTCACCAGGTTTTCCAAGGACCTGGTCATCCTCTAGAAGCTAGGAGTACAACCGACCGTGGCAACGACCGCCGACTTCAAGAATGGGCTCGTCCTGCAGATCGACGGCCAGCTGTGGCAGATCGTCGACTTCCAGCACGTCAAGCCCGGTAAAGGCCCGGCCTTCGTGCGGACGAAGCTGAAGAACGTGCTGTCCGGCAAGGTCGTGGACAAGACCTACAACGCCGGGGTCAAGGTCGAGACGGCCACCGTGGACCGTCGCGACGCCACCTACCTGTACCGCGACGGCTCGGATTTCGTGTTCATGGACTCCGAGGACTTCGAGCAGCACCCCCTGCCGGACTCGTTGGTCGGGAACGCGGCCGACTTCCTGCTGGAGAGCATGCCGGTGCAGATCGCCTTCCATGACGGCGCGCCGCTGTACCTGGAGCTGCCTGTGACGGTCGAACTCGAGGTCACCCACACCGAGCCCGGCCTGCAGGGCGACCGCTCCAGCGCCGGCACCAAGCCGGCCACCGTCGAGACCGGTGCCGAGATCCAGGTGCCGCTGTTCATCAACACCGGCGACAAGCTCAAGGTGGATTCCCGCGACGGCAGCTACCTGGGAAGGGTCAATGCCTGACGCCTGGGTGAGCGCAACAGCAGCACCGGGAGCTCCCGGCGAGCGGAGCGACGGCAATGCCTGACCGCAAAGGTGACCGGGGCCGGCACCAGGCCCGGAAACGCGCCGTGGATCTGCTGTTCGAGGCCGAAGCCCGCGGGATCACCCCCGCGGAGGTGGCCGATGCACGAAACGCCCTGGCGGAGAAGCAGAGCGGCGACATGGCCGCGCTGAACCCGTACACGGTGACGGTGGCGCGCGGCGTGACCGAGCACACCGCGCACATCGATGATCTGATCGCGGCGCACCTCCAGGGCTGGGCCCTGGACCGGCTGCCCGCCGTCGACCGCGCCATCCTGCGGGTCGCGGTGTGGGAGCTGCTGCACGCCGACGACGTTCCCGAACCGGTCGCCGTGGACGAAGCGGTCGAACTCGCCAAGCAGCTGTCCACCGACGACTCACCGGGGTTCGTCAACGGTGTGCTGGGCCAGGTGATGCTGGTGACGCCACAGATCCGGGCGGCCGCCCAGGCGGTCCGGGGGACCGGCGACTAGTCCGGGTCGTCCCGGGTAGAGGAGTCCTGTTGACCGACACCACCGTCCGAAGTGCCACTCGGGTCACCGGTTTCCAGGACCCCGAGCTCGACTTCCAGCTCCTGCGCCAGCTGGGCTCTGCGCCCTACGGCGGCGCCTCGGTCGGCGAAACCCTCGCCGTCGCGGCGCGAATCAGAGACGCCGGGCCGCAGTCGTGGCCCGACGAATTCGCCGCGCTCGCCGAACGTCAACGCGCCGACGCCGACGGGCGCGCCGCGGCCGGTCATCAACTCAGCGCGCGGGAACGCTACCTGCACGCCTCGAACAGCTTTCGGGCCGCCGAGTACTTCGCGCCGTTCGGCACCGAACGCCACGCCGAGTTGGGGCTGGCCAGCCGCGCGGCGTTCCTGGCCGCGATGGGCGCAGCCGGCGTCGAGGAGTTGTGGCTGTCCTGGCGGGGGCAGCGGCTGCCCGGGTACTGGTTCGCTCCGCCCGGGGCGACCGGAGCCGGTCCGACGCTCGTCGTCACCAGCGGCTTCGACGGGACCCTGGAGGAGACCTACTTCCAGATCGGTCTGTCGGCGTTGCAACGTGGTTGGCGCGTGTTGCAGATCTGCGGTCCCGGCCAGATGGACACCGCCCGGACCGAACCCGACACCCACTTCGTGCCCGACACCGAGTCGTGGGTGTCGGCCTGGATCGACGGGGCGCTCGAGCGCCCGGAAGTCGACCCCGACCGCCTTGGGCTGCTCGGCATCAGCTTCGGCGGGTACTTCGTGACCCGGGCCGCGGCCCATGACACGCGAGTGCGGGCGCTGGTGGCCAATTCGCCGGTGATCGACCTGCGGGCCTACATGGTGTCGTTCGTCGCAGGCATGGGGGGAGATCCTTCGGAGGTGCTCACTCCCGAGGAGGACTTCAGCCTTGCCGACATCGACGAGATCTCCGATGAGGAGATGCCGCCGCAGATCAAGGAGATGTCGCGGTCGCTGATCCGGCGTTTCGGCCAGACGACCTTCCTCGGCACGTTCGAGTATCTGAAGCAATTCACCGTGGACCCGACGCTGCTGACCTGCCCGGCGCTGGCCCTGGTCGGATCGGGCGAAGGAGGTGAACCCCGTCGCCAGTACGAGGTCTTCGCCGAGCAGGCGTCCGGTCCGGTGACCCGGCGGCTCTTCACCGCCGACGAGGGGGCGGACACCCATTGCCAGCTCGGAAACCTGACCTTGTCCAACGCCGTCACGCTGGACTGGCTCGACGCCGCGCTGGGCTGAGCCGGGGCGGGCGACAACCGCTCCGGGCGCGTTGTTGCTCGTTCGAGGGTTCACGACCTCGTCCTGGGCTAGTGTCTGCCCTGGTCATCTTCGGCACATGCGAGGGAGTTCGGTGTGGGCGGTTCTCAGTTCGTCGGCAGGGTCGGGGGACTGGCGGTCGCGCTGGGCGTCGGCGCCGCGGTGTTCAGCGGTGCGGGGGCGGCCTGGGCCGATGATTCGTCGCCGGGGGATGGCGCTTCGGTGGGTGCGGCAGCGGCGTCCGGTCAGTCGGATGCCGCGGACCGGGCCGGGGACACCCGTGCCGGTGACACGGCCGCCGATGACGTGGATGACAGCGATGACCTGGAGTCCGGGGACGCCGACACCGGCGACGTCGGGGCCGAGGACCGGGATGCCACTGAAGCCGACGCCGACGACGCCGACGACGCCGACGACGCCGACGACGTCGTCGAGGTCGACGTCGACGACGACGATGAGGCCGACCAGGCCATCGACGACGAAACCTCGTCGGAACGGGTGACCGATGTCGTCACGATCGACACCGTCGTCGACCCGGACGACACCGGCGGCCCGGTCCAGCCGGTTGGTTCGCCGCTGGAGTCGCTGACTGCGGCCTATGCGCGGCACCGGTCCTCGACCGAGCAGACGCAGAACCTCGCCGTCCCGGCGGCCGCCGTCGCCGCCGAACCGCCGGCCGCCGAGGCCACCGCAACCGAAACCCAGCCGGTGATCCTGGGTCCGAGCGGGGTGCCGATCCCGTCGGACAAGTACGTCGAGACCGTCATGGACTACTACGTGCTCCCCAACACCACCGGCGAGGTCGGGATGCCGCAGGTGGTCTTCACGCCCGAGGGGCTCTACCCCATCACCGGGGTCAAGAGCCTGCCGCTGGACACGTCGGTCGACCAGGGCCTGACCATCTTGTCCGACACCCTGGCCGCCCTGCCGGACGGGACGCCGACGACGGTGTTCGGCTACTCGCAGAGTGCGATCATCGGTTCTCTGCTGCAGGCGGGCTATCAGCCGCCCGATTCGCCCTACCCGCCGCCCACCATCCCCGAGGGGCTGAAGGATTCGATCAACTTCGTGTTCGTGGGCAACGAGATGAACCCGAACGGGGGATTCCTGTCGCGGTTCCCGGATCTGAACCTGCCCAGCCTGGGTATCCCGTTCTACGGACCGACACCGGAAAACGCCTATCCCACCACGAATTACACCCTCGAATACGACGGATTCGCCGACTTTCCCCGCTATCCGCTGAACTTCCTGGCCGACCTCAACGCGGCGCTGGGGTTGGTGCTGGTGCATACCAAGTACGCCAGCCCGCCGGGACCGGGCTGCGCGTCGTTCTGCGTCACCAAGCAAGACGTCGAGAACGCGATCGAACTACCGAGTACCGACCCCCTGCAACGGTACTTCTTCATCCCGACCGAGAACCTGCCGCTGCTGCAGCCGCTGCGGATGGTTCCGCTGATCGGCAATCCGATCGCCGACCTCATTCAGCCGGTCCTGAAGGTCATCGTCGACCTCGGGTACGGCGATCCCGCGCACGGATTCACCTCGGCGACCCAGCCCGACGCCAACGTCCTGGTGACGTTCGGGCTGTTCCCGGAGGTGAGCCCGATCGAGGTGCTCACCAAACTCGTCGACGGGGTCGGTCAGGGGATCGCCGATTTCGCAGCCGATTTCGGGCCCGGCGGGTCGATCGCGACCGAGTTGGAGTCGATGGCGCTCTGGGCGCCATCGCCGGCCCTGCTCAGCCTCGACGGTGTGATCGCCACGGTGCAGGACCTCGTCACCGATGTGGGTGAGGAGCTCTCGGGGTTTGCCGCCGCGCTCTATGCTCCGCTGCTGGCGACCGCCGACATCGTCAACGCGATCGTGTTCGTGCTTCCCGCCTACAACATCTCCCTGTTCCTCGACGGATTGCAGCAGGCCCTCAGCGGTGATCTGATCGCCGGGCTGGTCAACGCGATCGGCCTGCCGATTGCCGCCGATATCGGGTTGATCACCGTCGCGGCGTTGATGGGTGCCGGAGTCTGGGCCGACAACGTCCTGGGCGCCTTCGATGTCGACGCCTCCCTCGTCTGAGCTCAGCGAGCCCGGCTACAGGTCCAGCGCCTCGTAGGTCCGCCGGACGAACTTGGGCTGCGCGCTCTGCAGCTTGGCCAGCGACGTGTTCCCGGCAACGGCTGCTGCCGCGTCCGCGGTCAGGTTCGGCATGTTCTGGATCAGGTAGATGAGGATGACGTCGGCCGACGGGTCGGCCTGCCACCATGTCCCATACGCGCCCGGCCAGGAGAAGGTGCCCAACCCGCCGGGGCCGTACAGCTGGCGTGACTTCGACGGGTCGGTCACGACCGACAGGTTCAGCCCGAACCCGCGCCCGATCCAGAACGGGGCCCCCAGGAAGTCGTGGCGCTTCTGCTCGTGGGTGAGCCGGTCGGTGCGCATCAACTCCACCGACCTCTGCGAGAGCACCCGGGTGCCGTCGACGCTGCCGCCGCCCAGCAACATCCGGGCGAACGCCAGGTAGTCGTCGACCGTCGACCACAGCCCGGCGCCGCCGGTGCAGAACGGCGGGTCGACGATCGGCGCCGGCCCCATCACGTCGTGGCGCAGTGTGCTGTCGGCGTCGAGCTGATACATCGTGGCGGCCCGGCGCCGGCCCGTGGCGCCGACGCTGAACGCGGTGTCCGACATGCCCAGCGGACCGAGGATCCGCTCGGTGAGCACCTCGCGCAGCGGTTTGCCCTCGATGCGCGACAGGGCGATCCCCAGCACGTCGGTGGCATGGCTGTAGGTGAGCCGGTCGCCGGGTTGGTGGGCCAGCGGCAGCGCCGCCAACTCGGCCAGCCAGCGATCCTGGTCCTGGCGCGTCGGCAGCTTGCGGTAGGCGTCCGCGAGCGGGCCCAGCACCGAGAACATGTAGGCCAACCCGCTGCGGTGGGTCATCAGGTCGTCGATCGTGATGTGCCGCTGAGCGGGCACCGTGCGCTCCAGCGGCCCCCGCGGCTCGGCCAGCACCCGCATGTCGGCCAGCTCGGGCAGCCAGGTCGAGACCCGGTCGGTCAGCGCGAGCTTGCCCTCCTCGATCAGCGACATCGCCGCGGCCACCGTGACGGGCTTGGTCATCGACGCGATGCGGAAGATGGTGTCGCGCTGCATCGGCAACCCAGCCTCGACGTCGCGGTGACCCAGCTCGTTGACCTGCACCACCTGGCCGGCCCGCCAGACCAGCGTGACGGCTCCGGCCAGCAGCCCGGCGTCGATGGCATCGGTGATGGAGGCCTTGTTGCGGTCGAGGTTCACCCGCCAGAGGCTACCGCCAGCGGCGACCGACCCGAGCGGGCACAGTGTCGTTGGAGGCGAGGCGCGCACAGGTGCTAAGCTCCCGGCAGTTTCGGCACATCCTTTAACGACCGTCCCGTGAGGCGGAGAAGGAGGTCCGGGTCACCCGTGGCTGCCACCACCGACCGGGAGTTGATGTCCGCAGCGGACGTCAGTCGCACCGTCGCCCGCATCGCCCATCAGATCATCGAGAAGACCGCACTGGACGGTCCCGAGGGACCTCGCGTGGTGCTGCTGGGCATCCCCACCCGAGGGGTGACCCTGGCGAGCCGCCTGGCCCGCAACATCGCCGAGTTCAGCGGCACCGAGATCGCCCACGGCGCACTGGACATCACGCTCTATCGCGACGATCTGATGACCAAGCCTCCCCGCGCGCTGGCAGCCACCTCGATACCCGACGGCGGCATCGACGGCGCGCTGGTGGTCCTCGTCGACGACGTGCTCTACTCCGGGCGGTCGGTGCGCTCGGCCCTGGACGCGCTGCGCGACATCGGGCGGCCCCGCAGCGTGCAGCTTGCGGTACTGGTCGACCGCGGACATCGGGAACTGCCCATCCGCGCCGACTACGTCGGCAAGAACGTCCCGACCTCGCGCAGCGAGAACGTCAAGGTCCGCCTGACCGAGGACGACGGCTACGACGGCGTCCACATCGCACCGTACGGAGGGCCCCCGAGGTGAAGCACCTGCTGGCGGCGGCAGACCTGAGCCGCGACGACGCCACCGCGATCCTCGACAACGCCGACCGGTTCGCCGAGGCGCTGATCGGGCGCGAGGTCAAGAAGCTGCCCACGCTGCGCGGCCGCACCATCATCACGATGTTCTACGAGAACTCCACCCGCACCCGGGTGTCGTTCGAAGTCGCGGGCAAATGGATGAGCGCCGACGTCATCAACGTCAGCGCCTCGGGATCCTCGGTGGCCAAAGGGGAGTCGCTGCGAGACACCGCGCTGACCCTGCGCGCGGCCGGTGCCGACGCACTGATCGTGCGCCACCCCGCTTCCGGAGCGGCCCAGCAACTGGCGGCCTGGACCCTCGACGAGCACGGCGGCCCGTGCGTGATCAACGCCGGCGACGGCACCCACGAGCACCCCACCCAGGCCCTGCTCGACGCGCTGACCATCCGGCAGCGCCTCGGTGGCATCGAAGGCCGCCGCGTGGTCATCGTCGGCGACGTCCTGCACAGCCGGGTGGCCCGCTCCAACGTCGCGCTGCTGAACACCCTCGGCGCGGAGGTCGTCCTGGTCGCACCGCCCACCCTGCTCCCGGTCGGGGTCGCCGGCTGGCCGGTGACGATCTCGCACGACATCGATGCCGAACTGCCGGTGGCCGACGCGGTGCTGATGCTGCGGGTGCAGGCTGAACGGATGAACGGCGGGTTCTTCCCGTCCTCGCGGGAGTACTCGGTGCGCTACGGGCTGTCCGAGAAGCGCCAGTCGGTGCTCGCCGATCACGCCGTCGTGCTGCACCCTGGTCCGATGCTGCGCGGCATGGAGATCGCGCACTCGGTTGCCGATTCACCCCAGTCAGCTGTGCTGCAACAGGTCACCAACGGCGTGCACGTTCGGATGGCGGTGCTGTTCCACCTGCTCGTCGGAGCAGAGGAAGGGGCGATCAGCGCATGAGCGTTCTCATCCGGGGCGTCCGGCCCTACGGCGAGGGTGAGCCCGTCGACGTCCTCGTCGACGCCGGCCAGATCACCGCGATCGGCGCCGGCCTGGACACGCCGAAAGGCGCCGACGTGATCGACGCAGCCGGCCAGGTGCTGCTGCCCGGCTTCGTGGACCTGCACACCCACCTGCGTGAGCCGGGTCGCGAATATGCCGAGGACATCGAAACCGGTTCGGCGGCAGCCGCTCTGGGCGGTTTCACCGCGGTGTTCGCGATGGCCAACACCGACCCGGTGGCCGACAGCGCGGTGGTGACCGATCACGTGTGGAGCCGGGGTCAGCAGGTCGGACTGGTCGACGTGCACCCGGTCGGCGCGGTGACGATCGGGCTGAAAGGTAAGCAGCTCACCGAGATGGGCCTGATGGCCGCCGGTGTCGGCCGGGTGCGGATGTTCTCCGACGACGGCCTGTGCGTCGACGACCCGTTGGTGATGCGCCGGGCGCTGGAGTACGCCTCGGGCCTCGGGGTGCTCATCGCCCAGCATGCCGAGGAGCCGCGACTGACCGTCGGCGCCATCGCCCACGAAGGGCCGAACGCCGCCCGCCTGGGGCTGGCGGGCTGGCCGCGCGCCGCCGAGGAGTCCATCGTCGCCCGCGACGCGTTGCTGGCCCGCGACGCCGGCGCCCGGGTGCACATCTGCCACGCCTCCACCGCGGGCACCGTGGAACTGCTGCGGTGGGCCAAAGAGCAGGGGATCGCGATCACCGCCGAGGTGACCCCGCACCACCTGCTGCTCGACGACACCCGGCTGAACACCTATGACGGGGTCAACCGGGTCAACCCGCCGCTGCGCGAAGCCGCCGATGCCGTCGCGCTGCGCCAGGCCCTCGCCGACGGCGTGATCGACTGCGTGGCCACCGATCACGCACCGCACGCCACGCACGAGAAATGCTGTGAGTTCGCCAACGCCCGCCCCGGGATGCTGGGGCTGCAGACCGCGCTGTCCGTGGTCGTCGACACGATGGTGGCGCCCGGTCTGCTGGGCTGGCGGGATCTGGCCCGGGTGATGAGCGAGAACCCCGCTCGCATCGTCGGCCTCCCCGACCAGGGCAGGCCCCTGGAGGTCGGCGAACCGGCCAACCTCACGGTCGTCGACCCGGACGCCACCTGGACGGTGCACGGTCCGGCGCTGGCCAGCCGCTCGGACAACACCCCCTATGAGGCCATGCAGTTGCCGGCCGTGGTCACCGCGACGCTGTTGCGCGGCAAGGTCACCGCTCGCGACGGGGAGGTCCACGCGTGAACACCGGCACCCTCATCACCTCGCTGGTGATGGCCGCGGTGGTGGCGATACTGATCGCGGTGCTGATCCAGGCCATGATGCGCGGATGGCGGCGCCGGGCCGAGCGGCAGGCCAGCATGATCGGCTCGCTGCCGCAGCTGCCCGACACCGTCGGCCCGGCCCTCGTCGCGCCCACCAAAGGCCTCTATGTCGGCAGCACCCTGGTCCCGCACTGGAACGACCGAGTCGCCGCCGCCGACCTCGGTTTCCGGGCCAAGGCCGTGCTGACCCGCTATCCGGAAGGAATCATGTTGCAGCGCACCGGCGCCGGGCCGATCTGGATACCCGACGATTCGATCTCCGACATCCGTACCGAACGCAGTCTCGCCGGCAAGGCGCTGACGCGTGACGGCATCCTCGCGATCCGCTGGCGGTTGCCCTCGGGAGCGGAGATCGACACCGGCTTTCGCGCCGATGACCGTGGTGACTACTCGAAATGGCTTCCCGAGGAGGTCTCATGACCGCACACAAAGCGCTGCTGGTACTCGAGGACGGACGCATCTTCACCGGCCGCCCGTTCGGCGCTATCGGCGAGACACTCGGTGAGGCGGTGTTCTCGACGGGTATGTCGGGCTACCAGGAGACGCTCACCGATCCGAGCTACCACCGGCAGATCGTCGTGGCCACCGCACCGCAGATCGGTAACACCGGCTGGAATCTCGAGGACAGTGAGAGTCGCGGCGACAAGATCTGGGTGGCCGGGTACGCGGTGCGCGATCCGTCGCCGCGTGCCTCGAACTGGCGCGCCACCAGCACCCTCGACGAGGAACTGGACCGGCAGGGCGTGGTCGGCATCGCCGAGATCGACACCCGCGCGGTGGTGCGCCACCTGCGTAGCCGCGGCTCGATGAAGGCGGGGGTTTTCAGTGGCCGCGCCGCCGAGGCGCCTGTCGACGAGCTGGTGGCGCGGGTGCGCGGCCAGGAGCCGATGCTCGGCGCCGACCTCGCCGGGGAGGTCAGCACCGAGGGCGCCTATGTCGTGGACCCCGAAGGGGCCCGGCGCTTCACGGTCGTCGCCCTGGATCTGGGCATCAAGACGAACACCCCGCGCAATTTCGCGTCGCGCGGCATCCGGTGCGCGGTGCTGCCCTCGTCGGCCTCGTTCGCCGAGATCACCGACCTGAACCCCGACGGTGTGTTCCTGTCCAACGGGCCCGGCGACCCGGCCACCGCCGACCGTCTCGTCGAGGTCACCCGCGAGGTCCTCGGGGCCGGAATCCCGCTGTTCGGCATCTGCTTCGGCAATCAGATCCTCGGCCGCGCGCTGGGCCGGTCCACCTACAAGATGGTGTTCGGCCACCGCGGTATCAACATCCCGGTGATCGACCACGGCACCGGCCGCGTTGCGATCACCGCGCAGAACCACGGGTTCGCGCTCGAAGGCGAGGCAGGCGAGCAGTTCGACACCCCGTTCGGCCGCGCCGAGGTGAGCCACACCTGCGCCAACGACGGCACCGTCGAAGGGGTCCGGCTGTCCGACGGCAGGGCGTTCTCGGTGCAGTACCACCCGGAGGCGGCCGCGGGTCCGCGTGACGCCGAGTACCTCTTCGATTCGTTCGTCGACCTCATGGCGGGGGGCAAATGATCCCGAGCGTGCGGTTTCTCAGCAATTTTCGCGGCGTGTCGGCTGCAGACACGCACGCTCGCGCAGGAGGTAAGTAATGCCGCGTCGCACAGATCTCAACCACGTCCTGGTGATCGGCTCGGGGCCGATCATCATCGGGCAGGCCTGCGAGTTCGACTACTCCGGCACCCAGGCCTGCCGGGTGCTGCGGGCCGAGGGGCTGCAGGTCAGCCTGGTCAACTCCAACCCGGCGACGATCATGACCGACCCCGAATTCGCCGACCACACCTACGTGGAGCCGATCACCGCCGAATTCGTCGAACGCGTCATCGCCCAGCAGGCCGAGCGCGGCAACCGGATCGACGCGCTGCTGGCCACCCTCGGCGGGCAGACCGCGCTGAACACCGCGGTCAAGCTGTATGAGAACGGCACGCTCGACAAGTACGGCGTCGAGCTGATCGGCGCCGACTTCGAGGCCATCCAGCGTGGTGAGGACCGGCAGAAGTTCAAGGACATTGTTTCCAAGGTCGGTGGCGAATCGGCCCGCAGCCGCGTCTGTTACACGATGGACGAGGTGCACGAGACGGTCGCCGAGCTCGGCCTGCCGGTGGTGGTGCGGCCCAGCTTCACGATGGGCGGCCTCGGCTCGGGCATGGCCTATTCGGCCGAGGACGTCGGGCGGATGGCCGGCGACGGGCTGACCGCGTCGCCGTCGGCGAACGTGCTCATCGAGGAGTCGATCTTCGGCTGGAAGGAATACGAACTCGAGCTGATGCGCGACGGCCACGACAACGTGGTGGTGGTGTGCTCGATCGAGAACCTCGACCCGATGGGCGTGCACACCGGCGACTCGGTGACCGTCGCCCCGGCGATGACGCTCACCGACCGCGAGTACCAGACGATGCGGACCCTGGGCATCGACATCCTGCGCGAGGTCGGTGTCGACACCGGCGGCTGCAACATCCAGTTCGCCGTCAACCCCGAGGACGGTCGGCTCATCGTCATCGAGATGAATCCCCGGGTGTCGCGGTCGAGCGCGCTGGCCTCCAAGGCGACCGGCTTCCCGATCGCCAAGATCGCGGCGAAGCTCGCCATCGGCTACACCCTCGACGAGATCGTCAACGACATCACCAAGGAGACCCCGGCCTGTTTCGAGCCCACCCTCGACTATGTGGTGGTCAAGGCGCCGCGGTTCGCCTTCGAGAAGTTCCCGGGCGCCGACACCACGCTGACCACCACGATGAAATCGGTGGGCGAGGCGATGTCGCTGGGCCGCAACTTCATCGAGGCGCTGGGCAAGGTGATGCGCTCGCTGGAGACCAGCCGGACCGGCTTCTGGACCGGGCCCGACCCTGACATCGACGTCGCCGAGGTGCTGGCCCGGCTGCGCACCCCGACCGACGGCCGGCTCTACGACCTCGAGTACGCGCTGCGTCTCGGCGCGAGCGTCGACGAGGTGGCCCGGGCCTCGGGGGTCGACCCGTGGTTCGTCGAACAGATCGCCGGTCTGGTCGAGTTGCGCGCCGAGCTGATCGACGCGCCGGTGCTGGCCGAGGAGCTGCTTCGGCGCAGCAAGTACCACGGCCTGTCCGATCGCCAGATCGCCGCGCTGCGACCGGAACTGGCCGGCGAGGCGGGGGTCCGGGCACTGCGGCGCCGGCTCGGCATCCATCCGGTGTTCAAGACCGTGGACACCTGCGCCGCGGAGTTCGAGGCGAAGACGCCGTACCACTACAGCAGCTACGAGCTCGACCCGTCGGCCGAGACGGAGGTCGCCCCGCAGGCCGAGCGCCCCAAGGTGCTGATCCTGGGGTCGGGTCCCAACCGCATCGGGCAGGGCATCGAGTTCGACTACAGCTGTGTGCACGCCGCGACCACGCTGAGCGCGGCGGGCTTCGAGACGATCATGGTCAACTGCAACCCGGAGACGGTGTCCACCGACTACGACACCGCCGACCGGCTCTATTTCGAGCCGTTGACCTTCGAAGACGTTCTGGAGGTCTACTTCGCCGAGCAGTCCTCCGGACGCGGCGGCCCCGGCGTGGTGGGCGTCATCGTGCAGCTCGGTGGCCAGACCCCGCTGGGCCTGGCCGAGCGGCTGGAGCAGGCCGGGGTGCCGATCGTCGGGACCCGCCCGGAGGCGATCGACCTGGCCGAGGACCGCGGCCGCTTCGGCGAGGTGCTGACCACCGCCGGTCTGCCCGCACCCCGATTCGGCACCGCGATCAGCTTCGACCAGGCCCGCCGGATCGCCGCCGACATCGGCTACCCGGTGCTGGTGCGGCCCTCCTACGTGCTCGGCGGGCGCGGCATGGAGATCGTCTACGACGAGGAGAGCCTGGAAGGCTACATCGAGCGCGCCACCGAGCTCTCGCCCGAGCACCCGGTGCTCGTCGACCGGTTCCTCGAGGACGCGATCGAGATCGACGTCGACGCGCTGTGCGACGGCACCGAGGTCTACATCGGTGGCGTCATGGAGCACATCGAGGAGGCCGGTATCCACTCCGGTGACTCGGCCTGCGCGCTGCCGCCGGTGACCCTGGGCCGCAGTGACATCGACGCGGTGCGCCGGGCCACCGAGGCGATCGCGTTCGGGGTGGGCGTGGTCGGCTTGCTCAACGTGCAGTACGCCCTCAAGGACGACGTGCTCTATGTGCTCGAGGCCAACCCGCGGGCCAGCCGCACCGTGCCGTTCGTCTCCAAGGCCACCGCCGTGCCGCTGGCCAAGGCCTGCGCGCGGGTGATGCTGGGCGCCACGATCGCCGAGCTGCGCGAGGAGGGGCTGCTGGCCGCCACCGGTGACGGCGCCGCCACTGCGCGCAGCGCGCCGGTCGCGGTCAAGGAAGCGGTCCTGCCCTTCCACCGGTTCCGCAAGTCCGACGGCAGCCAGATCGACTCACTGCTGGGCCCGGAGATGAAGTCCACCGGCGAGGTGATGGGCATCGACCACGACTTCGGCAGCGCGTTCGCCAAGAGCCAGACCGCGGCCTACGGCTCGTTGCCCGCCCGCGGCACGGTGTTCGTGTCGGTGGCCAACCGCGACAAGCGCTCGCTGGTGTTCCCGGTCAAGCGGCTGGCCGATCTCGGCTTCCGGGTGCTGGCCACCGAGGGCACAGCCGAGATGTTGCGGCGCAACGGAATACCGTGCGACGAGGTGCGCAAACACTTCGAGGACCCCAGTCCGGAGCGCCCACCGCTGTCCGCGGTCGACGCCATCAAGGCCGGCGAGGTCGACATGGTGATCAACACCCCCTACGGCAACTCCGGTCCACGGATCGACGGCTACGAGATCCGCTCGGCGGCCGTGGCGATGAACATCCCGTGCATCACGACGGTGCAGGGCGCCTCGGCCGCGGTACAGGGCATCGAGGCCAGGATCCGTGGCGACATCGACGTGATGTCGCTGCAGGAGCTGCACAGCACACTGGGGTCGTGACGGTGGCCGGGTTCGGCGAGCGCCTCGCCGGCGCGGTGTCCGAGCGTGGACCGCTGTGCCTGGGCATCGATCCGCATCCGGAGTTGCTGCGCAGCTGGGGCCTGGGCGTCGACGCCGACGGGCTGGCTCGGTTCAGCCAGACCTGCGTCGCGGCGTTCGCGGGGTTCGCCGTGGTCAAACCGCAGGTGGCGTTCTTCGAGGCCTACGGAGCGGCCGGCTACGCGGTGCTGGAACGCACCATCGCGGCGCTGCGCGACTGCGGTGTCCTGGTGCTCGCCGACGCGAAGCGGGGCGACATCGGCTCCACCATGGCCGCCTATGCGCAGGCGTGGGCCGGCGACTCCCCGCTGGCGGCCGACGCCGTCACCGCCTCGCCCTATCTCGGGTTCGGATCGCTGCAGCCCCTGCTGGACACCGCCCGCCGCCACGACAGGGGAGTCTTCGTGCTGGCGGCCACCTCGAACCCGGAGGGGGCCTCGGTGCAGCGGGCCCGCACCGGCGAGCGCACCGTCGCCCAGTCGATCGTCGACGCCGCCGCGGCCGTCAACGCGGGACAACGACACGGTTCGGTCGGGGTGGTGGTGGGTGCCACGCTGGCCGACCCTCCCGACGTCAGCGCCCTCAACGGCCCGGTCCTGGTGCCCGGGGTGGGGGTCCAGGGCGGGCGTCCGGAGGCGCTCGCCGGGCTCGGCGGCGCGCGCCCGGGACAGCTGCTGGCCGCGGTGTCCCGCGAGGTGCTGCGGGCCGGCCCGCAGGAGGCCGACCTGCGGGCGGCCGCCGCCCGCATGCGCGATGCGGTCAGCCACCTCGGCGCTGACCGGAACTGACGGCCCAAGCCCAGGTCAGAGGCCCGGGAGCCGGGCCGGCCCCGCGGCTGCGGGGCACCCCGGGTCGGTGAACCCACACGGGCCGGTGATCGTGGCGCTGCTCACCCCCGCCGCGACACGCCCGACACGCGATGACCAGCGAAAATTTCTCATCAGAACCCGGTGCGCGGCCCGCGGAGCCGGCGGTGCTCGGTCCCGGCCGATCGCCCTGGATTGCGGCGCGCCGTGAATGCCCTTGATATGCAGGGCTTTTGGGCGGATCGGGGATTGCCGTACCCGCTCGGCGGGGATGCTGGGAGGTCCCTGTGAACTCGCCCGAGCGCCCTCCACGCTGGGCTTTTAGCCAGGTAAACGGGGGGTGGGGTTAGCTTTCGTCAGTCCACGTGGGTACGGTCGTCCACGCTGGCTGGTTCTGGATTGACCAGCCGAGACAAATCAGTTGATGGTGATGAATCGGAGGATCCCGTGGCCCTTCCCCAGTTGACCGACGAACAGCGCGCGGCAGCGTTGGAGAAGGCTGCTGCCGCACGTCGAGCACGCGCCGAGCTCAAGGACCGGCTCAAGCGCGGCGGCACCAACCTCAAGCAGGTGCTCCAGGACGCCGAGACCGATGAGGTCTTGGGCAAGATGAAGGTCTCAGCGCTCCTCGAGGCGTTGCCGAAGGTCGGCAAGGTCAAGGCGCAGGAGATCATGACCGAACTCGAGATCGCCCCCACCCGCAGGCTGCGTGGTCTGGGCGATCGTCAGCGCAAGGCCCTGCTGGAAAAGTTCGACTTCTCGTAAGGGAGGTCGGCGATCGAAGGCGGAGGGCCGGACCGCGGCGCCGGGCCGTTGGTGGCTCCGGTGGTCGTGCTGTCCGGCCCGTCTGCCGTCGGCAAGTCCAGCGTCGTGCGGTGCCTGCGGGAACGGGTCGCTGACCTGTACTTCAGCGTGTCCGTGACCACCCGGGCGCCGCGGCCCGGCGAGGTCGACGGTGTGGACTACTCGTTTGTCACACCGCAGGGTTTCGACCAGCTGATCGACGACGGTGAGCTGCTGGAGTGGGCGGAGATCCACGGGGGCCTGCACCGCTCCGGAACGCCGGCGGCACCCGTGCGTGCCGCTGCGGCGGCCGGGCGCCCGGTGCTCATCGAAGTGGATCTGGCCGGCGCGCGCGCCGTCAAGAAAGCCATGCCCGAAGCCATCTCGGTGTTCCTCGCCCCGCCCAGCTGGGAGGCCCTGGAGAGCCGGCTGGTCGGCCGGGGCACCGAAACCGCCGAGGCGATGGCGCGCCGGCTGCAGACCGCGCGGGCCGAGTTGGCCGCCCAGGACGATTTCGACGAGGTCGTCGTCAACAGTCAATTGGAATCGGCCTGCTCGGAATTGGTATCCTTGCTGGTGGCCCGCACGTCGGTGCCGCGCGATCGCTAGTGATCGCCGCCCGAACGTGACCGCGCACGCCTATCCGTCAAGCGCCAGGAGATCTTCTACGTGAGCACCCCGCACGCCGACACGCGGCCCGCCGCCGTCGACCACGACGCCGCCGGCCTCCGTGCCTACGACACGCCGTTGGGCATCACCAACCCGCCCATCGACGAGTTGCTGGACCGCGCGTCGAGCAAATACGCGCTGGTGATCTACGCCGCCAAGCGCGCGCGCCAGATCAACGACTACTACAACCAGCTCGGCGACGGCATCCTCGAGTACGTCGGTCCGCTGGTCGAGCCCGGCCTGCAGGAGAAGCCGCTCTCGATCGCGATGCGCGAGATCCACGAGGACCTGCTCGAGCACACCGAGGGCGAATAGCCGGGCAGTCGATGAGCCTCTCGGGCGAAGGGCAGCACGGCTGATGCAGCGCAAACGGATCATCGTCGGCGTCGCCGGCGGCATCGCCGCCTACAAGGCGGCCACGGTGGTCCGTCAGCTCACCGAGGCCGGCCACTCGGTCCGGGTGGTCCCCACCGAGTCGGCACTCAAGTTCGTCGGTGCCGCCACCTTCGAGGCGCTCTCCGGTCACCCGGTGCACACCGGGGTGTTCGACGACGTCCACGAAGTGCCGCACGTCCGGATCGGGCAGGCCGCCGACCTCGTCGTGGTGGCGCCGGCCACCGCCGATCTGCTGGCCCGCGCCACCATCGGACGCGCCGACGACCTGTTGACGGCGACGCTTCTCACCGCCCGCTGCCCGGTGCTGTTCGCCCCGGCGATGCACACCGAGATGTGGTTCCACCCGGCCACCAGGGAGAACGTGGCGACGTTGCGACAGCGCGGTGCCGTGGTGATGGAACCGGCAGCGGGTCGCTTGACCGGCACCGACACCGGCCCCGGGCGGCTGCCCGAGGCCGAGGAGATCAGCACGCTCGCCGAGCTCCTGCTGGCCCGCACCGACGCGCTGCCGTTCGACCTGTCGGGCGTCAAAGCGCTGGTCACCGCCGGCGGAACCCGTGAGCCGATCGACCCGGTCCGGTTCATCGGCAACCGCAGTTCCGGCAAGCAGGGCTATGCGATGGCCCGGGTGATGGCCCAGCGCGGGGCCGATGTGACGTTGATCGCGGGCAACACCGCCGGCCTGATCGACCCGGCCGGCGTGCACGTCGTGCAGGTGGGTTCGGCCGCGCAGCTGCGCGACGCGGTCTCCAAACACGCACCGGAGGCCAACGTCCTGGTGATGGCGGCCGCGGTAGCCGACTTCCGGCCCGCCAACCAGGCCACCAGCAAGATCAAGAAGGGTCCCGAAGGTGCCGGGGAGCCCACCATCGAGCTGATCCGCAACGACGACGTCCTCGCCGGTGCGGTCCAGGCGCGCGGCGAGGGCCAGCTGCCCAACATGAAAGCCATCGTCGGTTTCGCGGCCGAGACCGGCGATGCCAACGGCGACGTGCTGTTCCATGCGCGGGCCAAACTGCAACGCAAGGGCTGCGATCTGCTCGTGGTCAATGCGGTGGGGGAGAACCGGGCCTTCGAGGTCGACCACAACGACGGGTGGCTGCTGGCCGCCGACGGAACCGAGTCGGCTTTGGAGCACGGTTCGAAGACACTGATCGCCAGCCGTATTGTGGACGCGGTCGCGGCTTTCCTGCACGGCGGCGCCCGATAGGGGTGCCCCGGTGTCCGGGATCGCGACGAGCGCGTGTGAGCTGCGCGGACGGGGGCCACTTGTCGGGGCGCAACGGACACCCGGTAGAAGTGGATGACGGACAAACCGAAGATGCGCGCGAGCGGAAAAGGAGCGGACGTGAGTGAAGCCCGGCTGTTTACCAGTGAGTCGGTGACCGAAGGACATCCCGACAAGATCTGTGACGCCATCAGCGACTCGGTGCTCGACGCGCTACTGGCTGATGACCCCAAATCGAGGGTCGCGGTGGAGACGTTGGTGACCACGGGTCAGGTGCACGTCGTCGGTGAGGTGACGACGACCGCCAGGAGCGCCTTCGCCGACATCACCAACACGGTGCGGGAACGCATCCTGGAGATCGGCTACGACAGCTCCGACAAGGGGTTCGACGGCGAGACCTGCGGCGTGAACATCGGGATCGGCAAGCAGTCACCCGACATCGCCCAGGGCGTGGACACCGCCCACGAGACCCGGGTGGGTGGCGGCACCGATCCGCTCGACCTGCAGGGTGCGGGCGACCAGGGCCTGATGTTCGGCTACGCCATCGCCGAAACCCCCGAGCTGATGCCGCTGCCGATCGCGCTGGCGCACCGGCTGTCGCGCAAGCTGACGCAGGTCCGCAAGGACGGCACGCTGGACTACCTGCGCCCGGACGGCAAGACCCAGGTCACCGTGCAGTACGACGGCAACAAGCCGGTCCGGTTGGACACCGTGGTGCTGTCCACCCAGCACGCCGACGGCGTCGATCTCGACGCCCAGCTGACCCCCCAGATCCAGCAGCACGTGATCGACGCGGTGCTCACCGAGCTGGGGCATGACACGCTGGACACCTCGTCGCCGCGCATCCTGGTCAATCCGACCGGCAAGTTCGTGCTCGGCGGCCCGATGGGTGACGCCGGGCTGACCGGCCGCAAGATCATCGTCGACACCTACGGTGGCTGGGCCCGCCACGGTGGCGGCGCGTTCTCCGGCAAGGATCCGTCCAAGGTGGACCGTTCGGCGGCCTACGCGATGCGCTGGGTGGCCAAGAACGTGGTCGCAGCCGGCCTCGCGGAGCGGGTCGAGGTGCAGATCGCCTACGCGATCGGCAAGGCGGCGCCCGTCGGGTTGTTCGTCGAGACCTTCGGCTCGGAGACCGTCGACCCGGTCAAGATCGAGAAGGCCATCGGTGAGGTGTTCGACCTGCGTCCCGGTGCCATCGTGCGCGATCTGGATCTGCTGCGCCCGATCTACGCCGAGACGGCAGCCTACGGGCACTTCGGACGCACCGACATCGAGCTGCCGTGGGAGCAGCTCAACAAGGTCGACGACCTCAAGAACGCGGTCTAACCGGCGGGCGCGAGCACGCGGGCGATGACCTGGCCCGCGTGCTCGACATCCGCGTCGCTGACGTCCAGATGCGTCACCGCGCGCAGCAACCCCGGTGTGGGCAGCGGCGAGACCAGCACACCCTCGGCGGCCAGCCGGCCGCGCAGCAGGTCACGTTCCCACCCGGCCGCCGCGGCGTCGAGGACCACCACATTGGTGGACACCCGGCCCCGCACCAGGCCGGTCCCGGCGAGCAGGTCGGCGAGCCGGCGGGCCCGGGCATGATCGTCGGCCATCCGCTCGACATGGTTGTCGAGGGCGTAGAGCCCCGCCGCGGCCAGCAGCCCCGACTGCCGCATCGCCCCGCCGAGCCGCTGCTTGATCCGCCGCGCCTCGGCCTCGGCCTCGGCGGGCACCGCCAGCAGCGCGCCCAACGGGCAGCCCAGCCCCTTGGACAGACAGAACGTCACCGAGTCGACACCCGCGCACATCCGCTGCGGTGACACCTCGCTGTGGATGGCGGCGTTGAGCAGCCGGGCCCCGTCGAGGTGGGTGCGGATTCCATACCGCGCCGCGGCCGCCAGCAGGTGATCCAGCCGGTAGGGAGCCCACACCCGGCCGCCGGCGTTGCTGTGGCTGTTCTCCACCGACAGGATCGTGGTGCGCGGCTTCTCGACACCCGCCCCGATCACCGCGGCGGTGAACTGGATGTCGTCGAAGGTGCCGTCCACCGACTCGATCGTCTGCACCATCAGGCCGGCCAGGGCCGCCGGCCCACCGGCCTCGCTGTGGATCAGGTGCGCACCCGCCGAGGTGATCAGGCCGTCGCCCGGGCGCGACCACAACTGCAGGGCGATCTGGTTGGCCATCGTCGCCGAGGGCACGAACACCGCAGCCTGCGCGCCGAGCAGACCCGCCACCCGCTCCTCGAGCGCCCGGGTCGTCGGGTCCTCGCCCTTCTGCTCGTCACCGACCTCGGCGGCGGCGATGGCCGCCCGCATGCCCGGGGTGGGCCGAGTCACCGTGTCGGTACGCAGGTCGATCATCGCGTGGTCGCCGCCGGCTCCGCGATCCCGTGTGCGCGGCGGTACGGCCGTATCACCTCGGTGGCGAACAGTTCCAGCTGCTCGAACCAGTCGTCGACGGTGTCGACGCAGAAGGTGAGGCAGGCCAGGTGGTCGGCGCCCATCGAGGACAGCCGCTCGACCCGGTCGGAGACCTCGGCGAAGCCGCCGATGAGGTTGTTGCGCAACGACTTGGCCGGATCTCGACCATCGAAGGCCAGCGACTTGCGGTGCTGCACCATCCCGCTGTCGAGATAGCGGCGTTCGGTGCTCTCGTGGTGGCGCCCGACCAGGCAGGACAACTGCGGCGCCACCGTCAGCGACTGCGGGTCGCGGCCGGCATCGGCGGCGCGCTCGCGCAGCCGTGCGATCCAGTCGGCCAGTTCGTCGAGCGGCCGCCAGCCGGGGATCCAGCCGCTGCCGTGTCGGATCGCCCGGTCGATGCCGCGCAGTTGATGGCCGCCGACCAGGATGCGAACGGTGTCACCGAAGCCTTTGGGCGCCATGTCGAGTGAATCGACGTGGTAGTACTTGCCGTGGTGGGTCACCGTCGTCTCGGTCAGCAGCCGGTTCAGCAGCGTGAGTCCCTCATCGAGCATCTCGCCCCGGTGTGCGCCGGCCAGATCGGGCCGTGCGGCGCTGAATTCCTCCGGGTATGCGCCGATGCCGACGCCGAGCAGCAGCCGCCCGCCGCTGAGTTGGTCGATGGTCGCGGTCTGGCGCGCGAGGGTGACGATGTCGCGCATCGGCAGCACCAGGACCGAGGTCCCGATCTCGACGCGGTCGGTGACCGCGGCGACCCCGGCGAGCACGCTGAGCACCTCATAGAAGTTGGGCACCGACGAGTACTCGTGGCGGACGTAGTTCTGCGGCGCGTAGTGGTCGTTGCCCCAGACCGAGTCGTAGCCGAGCCGTTCGGCCAGCTTCGCCGCCTCGAGGAATTCTCGGGGCTCGAAGAACGGAATGGGGTTGATCAACCCCTCCATGCCGGTGGGTAGTCCGACTCCGAATTTCATCTGCGGTACTCCTCCTGTCCACGGGCCAGCGCCTCCAGCTCCGACACGTCCCCGACCTCGCGGGCGTTGAGCGGGTGCTCCAGTCGGCCACCCAGCGACTTCAGGCCCGTCGACGATGCGACGAGCACCACCTCGGCGTCGGCGGACACCACCCCGGCGGCGCGGTGCGCCCGCAGCGCCGCCAGGCCCGCCGCGGCGGCGTTCTCCAGCAGCACGCCCTCGCACCGCGCGGCCAGCGCGACCGAATCGGCGATCTCGGCCTCGCTGACCTTGTGCATGGCACCCGAACTGTCGCGGACCGCCTGCAGCGCCTGAAACGTGCTCTGCGGCGACGAGATCGACGACGCCGAGGTCGCGTGGTCGACGACAGCCGCCTCGACGGTGTCGGAACCCGACGCCAGTGCGGCGGTCAGGCTGCCGTAGATCTCACCGCCGCTGTGGGCGGGCACCCGCTCGGCCAGCCCGATGTCGACCAGCTCTGCGAAGGCCCGTCTGCTGGCGGCGATCGCATCTCCGTAGCAGACCGGGAAGTACATCGCGTCGGGAGTCCGGCGACCGAGTTGCTCCCATGTCTCATAGGCGATCGGCTTGTATCCATCGAGCGCGTAGGGGTTGTTCCCGACCGGTGGATCAGAGTAGTTGGACATCGGGTACCAGCCGTACCGCTCGACGGCCTCGGCGACGAGCCGCCAGCGCTCCCGTTTGGATTCGGCCACCGCGATGCCGGCGCCGTAGCCGGCGACGAATGCCGCCATCAGGGGATCGACCCCGCGGGCGAACACCACCACCGCGCGCAGCCCGGCCCGGTTCGCGTGCGCGGCGGTGGCCGCCGCCGCGTTGCCGGTCGAGGCCGTGATCACGGTGTCGATGCCCAGCGCCACGGCGTGCCGCACCGCCATCGCCGCCGCGCGATCCTTGAACGACCAGCTCAGCCCGCGGGATTCGTCCTTGATCCACACCCGCTCGACGTCGATCGCCGCGGCGAGGCGGGGAGCGGGGTACATCGGGCTCGGCGCCGGCGCGGCCGCGGCGGCGTCGTCGGGCTCAGCCGGCAGCAGCGCCCGGTACCGCGCGGTCCCGTGCGCCGGCCCCTCCGGATCGGCATCCAGATCCGCAATGAAGCGCCTCGCTGCGACGGTCAGGTCATAGTCGGTGCGCAGGTTGGCCGGGGCGCCGGCGGCGCGGCACCGTTCGCAGCCGCGCCCGTGCGGCGCCGGATCGCCCTCGGTGCCGCAACGGATGCAGACCAGCCCGACGCATCGCATGCTCACAACGTCTCGAAGGTTCGCGGCAGCTGGGTCAGCGGGCGCCACCCGTTCTCGGTGACCACGACCATGTCCTCGATCTGCACACCGCCGAAACCGAACTCGTAGTACGGCGTCTCGACGCACAACACCATGCCCTCCTCGATGGTGTGCGGGTCGTGGGGTGCCAGCAGCGGTGCGTCGTAGCCGCCGGCCAGCCCGATGCCGTGCCCGACGTGGGTGCGGTCGTAGTGCGGGATCCCGGCGCGACGGGTGGCGGCCACCGCGGCCGCGAACAGGTCAGCGGTGCGCACCCCGGGCCGCAGCATGTCCAGTGCGGCGGACTGTCCGGCGATCACGGCGTTGGCGTAGCGCTCGGCCTTGGCGGTCGCAGCGCCCAGGCTGAAGCAGCGCGACAGGTCGGACTGATAGCCGTAGTAGATCGCTCCGACGTCGAACCGCAGCAGATCCCCCTGTCGCAGTATCGCATCGGTGACGTTCGCGTTGCCGAAAACCGTTGACACCCCGACCGAGACCGAGTCGACGCGCAGCAGCCCACCTTCGCGGGCCACCGCCATCCGGTACTCGGTGGCCAGTTCGGCCTGACTGCTCCCGGCCCGAGCCGCAGCGGCGGTGGCGCTGATCCCGGCCTCGGCGATGCGGGCCGCCTCCTGGATACGCGTCACCTCCAGCTCGGTCTTGCGCATGCGCAGCCCGCTGAGCAACCGCGAGGCGTTGCCGAGGAAGCAGTTCGTCAGCGTACCGGCCAGCCTCGGCTCGGACTCCGGCGCGACATCCAGGCCCACCCGCGCCCGCGCGAGACCGAGTTCGGACATCACCGCACCGAGCATGGCGGGTCTGTCCAGGTCGGGACGGCGGCGGCGGTGCGCGCAGGCGACCAACTGCTGGTGGACGTCCAACGGTTCGGCGGACTCGTCGACCCGGACGAAGTCACCCCAGACGTGAACGGGTGTCTCCGGGACGAGATCTTCGACCAGGTAGTCGATTTCGCCGGCCGAGACCAGCAGCCGCGGCTGGGACGGGTTGTCCCTGCCGACGATGGCGAGGCTGCTGCCGGGCTTGCCGAAGCGGGTCAGGTATCGGACGTTGGGGGCCGTGGTGACGATCAGCGCGTCGAGACCCGCTTCGTCCAGCGCGGCGGCCAGCCGGTCGGGGTCGTAGAGCAGGGCGTTCACTGGCTCACCTCCCGGCCGTAGCGCTCTCGCAGCGGGGACAGGGCCTCGGCCAGCAGCGCCCGGGCGTCATCGAGTGACTGCCCGGGTGCGCGCAGCAGCCAGAACCCGACGTCGCTGATCCCGCCGGCACGCACCACCTCACCCACCCGGTCCACCAGCTGTTCGGGGGTGCCCGCCCAGCAGAAGGTGTCGATCATCCCGTCGGGCACCAGATGTGCCGCCGCTTCCAGCGCGTCGTAGTCGCGGCGGGCGATGACCTCCTCGAGTTCACCGGGAACCGACAGCCCCGCGTCGGTGACGAAACCGCGGTCCGGGTAGCTCATCCAGAGCAGCTTGGCGACCATCAGCCGGCAGCCGTCGCGGGCGTGGCGCTCATCGGTGTGCACACAGGTGTCCACCCGCGCCATGGTGCGCAGCGCAGCGGGGTCGCGGCCGTGGGCTGCCGCGCCGCGCCGCACGTGGTCGAGGGCCCGGCCCAGGCCCTGCGGGGTGGCCTGGCTGGCGATCATCACGCCGTCGGCGGTGCCGCCGGCCATCTCCAGCATCCGCCGGCCACGGCTGGCGATCCACAGCCGAACACGCTGGGGTGGAAGGATCTTCAGATGTGCCCCGCTCAACGTGAACGCCGCGCTCTGGCGGGTGACCGTCTTGCCGGCGAGCAGGTCGGCGATCGACTCGAAGGCCGCCCGCGTCGTCTCGGTCACCGCCGAGCGTTTCACCCCCATCATCGGAAGCCCCGAGCCGCCGGCCCCGATGGCCAGGGTGGCCCGCCCGTCGCTGAGTTCGCCGATGGTGGCCAGGGCCTGCGCGGTGACAGCGGGGTTGGTGGTGTACCCGTCGGCGACCGCGCCGCCGAGGGTCAATGTGCTGGTGTGCACCGCCGAGACCGTCATCCGGACGAACATGTCCCGGAAGAACCTCTCGTTGGAATGCCACAGCGTGTCGAACCCGACGCGCTCGACGTCGGCGGCCAGCTCACCCCAGGCGCTCATGGGCACGTCGGCGACCGCGTGCGAGGGGAAGCCGAGATGGAACCCGGTCATCGGCCACCTCCGGCCGCCGGCCGCCACCGGAAGACCCGCCGCGACACCGTACGGAAGACCAGCAACTCCACCAACACCATCACCACGGTGAAGCTCAGGGTCCAGGCGATCACCGCGGCCGGCCTGTTGTAGGAGAAGTAGTACTCGATACGTTCGCCGATTCCGGAACCGGCCGACAACGCTTCGACGAGCACGACCAGCTTCCACCCCATCGCGAACCCGAACCGCGCCGCCGACAGCAGGGCCGGCGCGAGCTGGGGCAGGATCACATGCCGGAAGCGGTCGGTGGCGCCCATCCGGTACACCGACGCCATCTGGAACAGCCCCGGATCGAGAGCGCGGCTGCCGTCGTAGACGAACGTCACCATGAACGGGGTGACCGCCAAGGTCAGCGCGACCAGCGTTGCCAGCTCGCCCAGCCCCAGCCACAGCGTGGAGAACAGGATGGTGACAGGGCCGGGCAGCGCCAGCCCGACGAAGACGACCGGGTGGGCCAGCGCCTCGGCATACCGGTTGCGGGCCATGGCGACCCCGATCGTCAGCGCGATCAGGAAACCGGTGCTCCAGGCGGTCACGATGCGGCGCAGGGTGATCGCCATCGACTCGTAGAGCGTGGCCGACGACATCGCCGAGGACATCTCGCCGACCACCGCCGACGGCGACGGCAGGTAAGGCAGCACACTGCCGGCGCACAGCCACCACACCAGGAGACCTGTTGCCACCGCGGTGATCTCGGGTGGCGGACGCCACCCTCGACGCGGTGGCGCCGCTGCCGCGGCGGTGCTGGCCTGGCGGGTCAGGGTACTGGTCATGCGGCACTTCCGGCGTTGTCGTCGGTGCTCCAGTACTGCAGCACCGAGTCCACCACCGAGCCCTCGACCTCGGCGATCTCGGGGGACTCGTAGCGGCGGGGCCGGGGGATGTCGATGGTGATGCGTTCGAGGATCCGGCCCGGTCCCGGCGCCATCACGTAGACGTGGTCGGCCAGGAACACCGCCTCGCGAATGGAATGGGTGATGAAGATGAAGGTCTGACCCGTCTGCGCCCACAGCTCGAGCAGTTTTCCGCGCAGTGAGCGTCCGGTGACCTCGTCGAGCGCCGAGAACGGTTCGTCCATCAGCACGCAGGCGGGTTCGATGGCCAGCGCGCGGGCGATGGCCACCCGTTGACGTTGACCGCCGGACAGACTGCCCGGCCAGCTCTCGGCGAATCGCTCCATCTCGCACATGGCCAGGTAGCGGTCGGTGCGTTCGCGCCACTGCGCGCGGGGCACCCCGGCCCCTTTGAGGGCGAGTTCGATGTTCTTGCGCACCGTGCGCCAGGGCAGCAGCCGCGGATCCTGGAAGAGGTAGCCGAGGCGGGGCCGGGTGGCCGATTGGGCGACCCCGTCGATCACCATCGGCGTCCCGCCGATGGTGACCGAACCCGCCGTCGGGGTGGACAGCCCCGACAGGATGTTCAGCAGGGTGGACTTGCCGCAGCCGCTCGGGCCGACCACGCAGGCGAATTCGCCCTCGGCGACGCGCAGGCTGACATCGGACAACGCGTCGACGGTGCTGGCGGGGTAGGCGTAGTAGAGATCGGAGATCGTCAGAAAGTCGGTCATGGTCGCTCCAGTGCGAGGTGGGTCAGGGTGAGGCGGTGACGGCGGCCTTCGTCCGGGCGCGCCGGCTGCCGCCGGCCGGGCCGCGCCAGCGGAACACCCGCCGTTCGAAGGGGCGCAGGATCACGTACTCCACCGTGGTGATCATCACGATGAAGAACAGCGTCCACACCATCAGTCGGTCGAGCGCGAAATACCCGTAGGCCCTTTTGTATTCGGCGCCCACACCGATCTGCTGGGAGAACAGCTCGGCGATGACGACGATCTTCCAGCCCAGCGCGTGGACGTTGCGGAAGGCGCTGAACAGGAACGGCGCCATCTCGGGAAGTGCCAGGTGGCGGATGTGGTCGAGCGGAGTGAACCCGTAGATCCGCGACATCTCGGTCAGGCCCGGGCTGAGTGCCTTGACCCCCTCGTCGAGGCTGACCACCACGAACGGGAAGATCACGATCGCCACCGACATGCACACACCGAACTCGGCGAGCCCGAAGACCATCAGGCACAGCAGCGCGACCACCATGCTCGGTGAGGTGATGGTGACGTAGACGGCCGGCCGGAAGAACCGGTTCCACCACGGGCTGATCTGCATCAGCAGGGCCACGACGACGGCGGCCGCGTAGCCCATCGCCAGACCGATGACCAGGCGCCGCAGGGTGGCGCCGAGGTCTTCGTAGGTCGCCGGCTCGGCGAGCAACTCCGCCGCGGTGCGCACGGTCTGCGCCGGTGAGGGCAGGAAATCGGTGGCATCCCAGAGCAGTTGCCACAGCAGCAGGACGACTGCGCCCGCTGCCGCGAGCACACCGGCTCGCGGCAGCGGCCGCAGTGACTGGGGAGTGACGGTCATCGGGTACGGATCGCCACTATTCGCCGGAGTCGGAGTCGGGCAGGCGGGTGACCGCACCGGCGGGTGCCGAGGTCAGGCCGCCGAGACCGGCCGCAGCCGCCTTCTCGATGAAGGCCTCCGCGGCGGCGACGTCTTCTTCGGTCCACCGTTTGGTGAAGTACTCGCTCGTAGCGATCAGCTCCTCGAAGCCGGCGCCCACCTGCTCGTTCTCGATTCCGATCAGGTCGCCGAGCTCCCCGGTGGTGACGCGGCTGGGGTCGTCGACGATCCAGTCGTAGGCGTCGTTCCAGGCTTGCTGGACCCCGGCGGCCAGCTCCGGGTTCTCCTCGATCCAGCTGTCGTGGGCCATCGCGGTGATGTTCCAGGACCGCCCGCCGGCGGCGGTCTCCCATTCCTCCCAGCCGGGGCCCCACACGGTGCGCATGCCGTACTCCTGCGCGGCGATGATGGTGTTGGGCTCGGCGGTGAACGCCGCTTCGATGTCGCCACGGTCGAGCAGCCGCAGCAGTGCGGCCTCCTGGGTCAGCTGAAGGTCGTACTGCTCTTCGATGTCGAGATCGGAGAACTCCTCGAGCATGACCAGCGCGGCGGTCATGCCGCCGGAATCCAGGCCGTCGTGGCCGACCTTCTGGCCGATCAGATCCTGCTCGGTCTGATACGGCGAGTCGCCGCGCACCACGAGCGCGACGTCCTGCACGGCCATCGGGAAATAGGTGGTGACGTCGTTGCCCTGGCTGCGCAGCAGTGCTGCGGTGAGCGGATCGCCGTCGAAGGACACGTCGGCATCACCCTGCAGGAAGAACTGCACCGACGCGTCACCGGACACTTCGAAGGTCTCTGCGCTGAATCCGTTGGCCTCGTCGAAGCCCTGGTCGGTGATGATCTTCAGCGCCATCGAGCTCAGGCCTCCTTCGAGGCCCTGCAGCCGGACCACGGGTGCGCTGTCTTCGGCTTGTGGCTGGTCGCTGGAGCCGCAGGCGGACAAGGCGAGCCCGGCGCTGAGGCCGACGGCGACGGTGGCCGTGATGCGGCGGCTGAGGTGTCGGATCTTCATGGGCATGTCTCCGGGTGGACGGTGGTGAGGTCTCATATATGAAACCTCAGGTTTGAGGCATGAGGTGTTTCCTTACGGTAAATTGTTGTCAGGCCGCTCGCAGGGGCCGTGAAAGGAGCCCGCAGTGTCAACTTCGTCCCTGCCGTCTTCGTCTCCGGCCAGTGCCGTTCCCAAGGCCCGGCCAGGGGTGCCGGCCCTGGGGCCGAGCCCCATTCGGACGGCGTACACCACCGTGACCGACCGCCTGCGCAAGGCGATCATCTCGGGTGAGCTTCCCGGCGGGACCCGGCTGGTACAGGCGGAACTGGCGCAGAGCCTGTCGGTCAGCGTGACACCGGTGCGCGAGGCGCTGCGCAACCTGATGTCCGAGGGCCTGGTCGACTACAGCCCGTTTCACGGCGCCACGGTGCACCAGACGTCGCGTGCCGAACTGGAGGACATCTACGAGCTGAGGTCGGTGCTCATCCCGCTCGCCGTGCGCGAGGGCATCAAGAACATCACCGCGGCCGAACTCGATGCCGCCGAGCAGCTGGCCCACCAGATGGAGGCCGAAACCGACCCGATCGGCTGGGTCGAGCTCAACCGCGAATTCCACAAGGTCTTCTACGTCGCCAGCCGCCGGCCCAAGGTCTACGAGCTGCTGGTGACCCTGGCCGACCTGTCCTCGCTCTACGTCGGGTTGTCGATCAGCGGCGACGCCGAGCGCCGGGCCCGGGGTGACTGCGACCACCTCGAGATCATCCGCACCTATCGCGACGGAGACGTCGAGGCTGCGACCAAAGTCACACTGGTGCACAACCTCGACACTCTCGAGGTCGCCCGCGCCATGCTCGACGAAAGCGGCAGTTCGTCAGTGCCGTCGGCCGATTAGCGCCTGAGCGCCAGTATCGTGGGCCGCGATGGCTCGAGATCGATCAACCAGCCCGGTGCGCCTCTACCGGGGACTGCAGTCGCTGCGGGGGCGGCGCGACCCTGCGCCGCTGGCCGGCCAGCGCAGTCGCAGTGGCAACGGGCAAGGTGACCTGCACACCCGAAAAGTCCTCGATCTCACGATCCGGCTCGCCGAGGTGATGCTGTCGTCCGGCGCGGGCACCGCCGACGTGGTGGCCACCGCCCAGGATGTGGTGCGGGCCTACCACCTGTCCGACTGTGTCGTCGACATCTTCGTCACCACGGTGTTCGTCTCGGCGCCGCCGACCACCGACAGTCCGCCGATCACCATCATCCGGTCGGTACACGCCCGCTCCACCGACTACACGCGGGTGGCCGACCTCGACCGTCTGGTGGGCCGGATCACCTCCGGTGGCGTCACCGTCGATGCGGCCCATCAGGCGATGGACGAGCTCACCGTGCAGCCGCACCCGTACCCACGGTGGCTGGCGACCCTGGGCTGGGCGGGCTTCGCACTCGGCATCGCGCTGTTGTTCGGCGGCAGCTGGCTGACGTGTCTGGTGGCCGCGCTGACGGCCGCCGCGATCGACCAGGCAGGTCGGTATCTGAACAAGATCCGGACACCGTTCTTCTTCCAGCACGTGATCGGGGCGATGATCGCCACCCTGGTCGCTGTGGCGTCCTACTACTTCTTCGGTCTCGGGCCGACCACGCTGGTCGCGACGGGAATCGTGATGTTGTTGGCGGGCATGACGATTGTCGGCGCCATGCAGGACGCCGTGACCGGCTACATGCTCACGGCCGTCACCCGCCTCGGCGAGGCGTTGTTCCTCACCGGCGGCATCGTCGTCGGAATCCTGGCCGGACTGCAGGTCGCCGAGATCGCCGGCGTCCGGATCGAACTGCACGTCGACGCCACCCGCACCTTCATCATCCCGAACCAGCCGCTGCCGATCGTGCTGGCGGTGTTCGGCGCCGCGTTCGCCGGTCTGTGCTTCACCGTGGCGAGCTACGGCCCGTTGCGTTCGGCGCTGACCGCCGCCGTCGCCGCCGGGCTCGCCGAGCTGGTGCTGATCGGCCTGGGCCAGGCGGGTTTCGGACAGGTGGTGGCAACCGGCATCGCGGCGGTGCTCGTCGGCGTGTTCGCCACCGTGATCTCGATCCGCCGGCAGGCGCCCGCGCTGGTGACCGCGACCGCGGGCATCATGCCGATGCTGCCGGGCCTGGCGGTATTCCGGGCCGTGTTCTATCTGGCCGTCGACGAGGACTTCGACGACGGCATGCAGCAGCTGTTCGCGGCCGCGGCCGTCGCACTCGCGCTGGGCGCCGGGGTGGTCCTGGGTGAGTTCATCGGCTCTCCGCTGCGCTATCGCGCGGGGCGGCTCGGCGAGTTCCTCCGTGTCGAGGGGCCCCCCGGGCTGCGCCGCGCGGTCGGGGCGGTCGTGCACCTGCAGCCCGCCGGGGAGTCCGCGCCGGTGCGCACCGAGGGGCAGCGGTCCCGCAGCGTCGCGATGGAGCCCGACCTGGGCACGCACGACGACGCGACCGACGGCACCGGCGATCAGGACGACGAGACCGCGGGCTCGGGCAGTACCGGCCAATCCGGGTGACTAGCCGCTGAACGCGTAGTCCTCGAGGGGGAACCGGCGGCTGCGCCAATCGGCCTCCAGCGTGCTGGTGGGTCGCAGCGGCACATCGCCGTGCTGGTCGAAGTAGTAGCTGTTGGCGAGCCGGCAGCTGTCCTGCCAGAAGATCTGGCGGTGTCGCTTGCGCATCATCTCGGCGAAATACCGGTCGTTGGCCTCGCGGCGCACCTCCACCCGGGTGGCGCCGCGGGTTCGCGTCGCCCGCAGACAGCGCACGATGTGCCGGGCCTGGGTTTCGATCAGCGCGAAGTACGACGAGCCGACGTAGCCGTACGGGCCGAACACGGTGAAGAAGTTGGGGAAGCCGGGCACGCTGACGCCTTCGTAGGCCTGCAACCGGTTCTCCTCCCAGAACTGTGCCAATGACGTTCCGCCCGGGCCGATCACCGGATAGGTCTGCGCCGAGTCCTTGCCGTCGAGCGCCGAGAACACCTTGAAACCGGTCGCCAGGATCAACACGTCGATGTCGCGCAGCGCCCCGTCGGTGGTTGCCACGCCGGACCCGGTGATCTTGTCGATCGGTTCGGTCACCAGCTCGACGTTGTCGCGGTTGAACGTCGACAGGTAGGTGTTGTGGAAGCCGGGACGCTTGCAGCCCACCGCGTAGCGCGGTGTCAGCTTGTCGCGGATCTGCGGGTCGTGCACCTGCCTGCGCAGGTAGGCGCGGCCCACCGCGTCCATCCGCTTGGCCAGCGGGTTGACGGTGAAGTACTGCGCCGCCAGCGTGAAGGTGAACTCCACATAGGTCTGGCTGAGCAGGCGTTGCAGGCCGCGTCCGAGTGGCAGCCGCATCAGCCAGCGGGCGGGGCCCGGCATGGGCACGTCGAGTTTGGGGAAGCACCAGATCGGGGTGCGCTGGAAGACGGTGAGCTGCTTCACCAGCGGGGCGATCTCGGGAATGACCTGTACCGCCGAGGCTCCGGTGCCGATGATCGCCACCCGCTTGCCGGCCAGGTCGAGGTCGTGGTCCCAGCGCGCGGTGTGCACGGTGGTACCGCCGAACGTCTCGACGCCGGCGATGTCCGGCAGATTCGGCACGTTCAGCGCACCGCACGCGTTGATCAGGAACCGCGTCGTCACCGTGGTGCGTTCCCCGCCCGACTCCACGGTCAGCCGCCAGACATGCTCGGTGTCGTCGAACTCGGCCTGCGCCACCGTGGTGTCGAACGCGATCCTGGGGCGCAGCCCGTACCAGTCGACACAGTGTGCGGCGTAGGCGGCCAGCTCACGTCCCGGGGCGTAGCTGCGCGACCACGCGGGGCTCTGCTCGAACGAGAACTGATAGGAGAACGACGGGATGTCCACCGCGATGCCCGGATAGGTGTTCCAGTACCAGGTGCCGCCGGGCTCGGAGCCGGCCTCGATGATCAGGAAGGGGCCCAGCCCGGCCCGGTCGAGCTCGATCGCCGCGCCGATCCCGGAGAAGCCGGCGCCGACGATCACTGTCTCGTACATCGGCTCGCGGGGGGTTTGCGCCATGGCTGTCCTGACCTTTCGGGCGAGTTCTAGCGTGCCAGCGCCGTCCTGAGCGCGGCCAACCCGCGGTCGGTGGCCTCGCCCGCTGCGGGGGACACCGAGGCGAAGTTGACGAACGCGTGCACCAGCGTGGGCGCATTGTGCAGTTCGACGGAAACCCCTGCAGCCGAAAGGAGTTCGGCATAGCGGGCGCCGTCGTCGCGGATCGGATCGTGTTCGGCGGTGCCGATGTAGGCCGGCGGCAGTCCGGACAGATCGGCGGTGTTGGCGGGAGCCAACGTGGGTGGCAGCGTGTCGGGCCGGGTGATGTCGACGTCGGCGGGCAGATACCAGTGCAGGAAGGCGGCGACGACGTCGCGATCCAGGATCGGGGCATCGGCGTTCTCGCGCATCGACGGCAGCGTCATGTCGCCGGTCGTCGAGGGGTACCACAGCAACTGGAAGGCCAGCTGCGGCCCCCCGTTGTCCCGGGCCAGCTGCGCCACCACCGCCGAGAGGTTGCCACCGGCCGAATCACCGGCCACCGCGATCCGGGCCGGATCGCCACCGAGCTCGCCGGCGTGTTCGCCGACCCACCGCAGCGCCGCCCAGGCGTCGTCGACACCGGCCGGAAACGGATGCTCGGGAGCGAGGCGGTAGTCCACCGAGACGACGATCGCCTCCGCGCCGGCGGCGTGGGCGCGGGCCACCCCTTCGTGGGTGTCCAGGTCGCCCACGCACCAGCCGCCGCCGTGGTAGTAGACGACGACCGGCAGCCCGTCGTGGCGGTCGATCGGCGGCCAGTAGATCCGGACCGGTATGTCGGCCACCGCACCGAATCCGATGCTGCGCTCCTCGATCCGCATCGGCGGCAGCGACTCCGGGGGCGGGGCCAGCGCACGCAACTTCTCCCTGGCCACGTCGACACCGTCGGCGGTGGTGAAGTGCAGTGGGAACGCGTCCAGGATGGCCTTCAGCTCCGGGTCGATGCCCGGCCGCTGCGGTGCGGGATCCGTCATCCACTCACGTTAGCGCGGCACGCAAGGCCGCCAACCCGCGTTCGGCTGCCGCGGTTGCTGCCGGCACCACACCCGCGTAGCCCAGGTATCCGTGCACCAGGGACTCGGCGTTGTGCAGCTCGACTTCGACCCCGGCAGCGGCGAGCAACTCGGCGTAGCGGCATCCGTCGTCGCGCAGCGGGTCGTGCCCGGCCACGCCGATGTAGGTCTGCGGCAGACCGGCCAGCTCACCCCGGGCCGGCACCAGCGTCGGCGGCGGCTCGGACAGGTCCACCGCGGCGCCCAGATACCAGCGGGTGAACCCCCGGCAGGCGGCCGGATCCAGCACCGGAGCCTGGGCGTTCTCGGCGAACGACGGCAGCGACGTGTCGAACGTCGTCGACGGGTACCACAGCAACTGGTACCGCAACGGTGTCCCGGCGTCGCGGGCCAGCTGTGCCATCACCGCGGCGAGGTTGCCGCCCGCGGAGTCCCCGGCGACGGCCACCCGGGACGGATCGGCGCCCAGCTGCCCGGCGTGCTCGAGCACCCACCGGGTGGCCGCCCACGCGTCCTCGACCGCGGCGGGGTACGGGTGTTCGGGGGCCAGGCGGTAGTCGACGGAGACCACCACCGCGCCGGCGACGGCCGCGTGCATGCGCGCCACGCCGTCATAGGTGTCCAGGTCGCCCACCGACCAGCCGCCGCCGTGCAGGAAGACCACCGCGGGCAGCGCGGTGCCGGGCTGCGGCGGGTGGTAGATGCGGACCGCGACGGCGCCGGCCGGCCCGGCGACGGTCGCCGATCGGGCCGTCACCTCAGGGTGCAGGGGCCTACGGGGCAGTGCCGCGAAGCGCCGCCTGGCAGCCTCCGGCCCGCCCTCGGTGGTGAGCTGAAAGGGCACCGCCTCGAGCACCTTGCGCAGGACGGGGTCGAGTGTGACGGGCGTGACAGCCATGCCAGGGAGGGTAGCCCCCCACGGACGGCCCGATTCGCTCAGAATGATCCATCACGCCACCCCAGACCGTGCTGAAGTGAGGAATCGCGTTGAGCACCCCGCAACGCCGTAGCGATCCGGAGAACGACCGGCGCCCCATCTCGCTGGCCCCGCTGACGGTGCTGGAACTGGGCCCCGACGAGTTGGTCGCCTGCGCGGCCGAGGCCGGATACGACGGTGTCGGGCTGCGGCTGGTCCGCGCCACCGAGGAAGAACCGCTGCGCCCCACCATCGGGCGCACCCCGCTGATCCGCGAGACCCGCCGGCGTCTCGACGACACGGGCCTTTTCGTGCTCGACGTCGAGGTGCTGCGGCTGCGCCCGGACACCCGGGTGCGCGACGACTTCGGTGGGGTGCTCGAGACCGCCGCCTACCTCGGCGCCTCGGCCGCGCTGGTGACCGGCAACGATGCCGACCGCGCCCGGCTGAGCGACAACCTTGCCGAACTCGCCGATTTCGCAGCGGAATTCGGCTTGCGGCCGAATCTGGAGCCGATGCCGTGGACCGACGTCGGGGATCTGGGCGAGGCCACGTCGATCCTGCGCGGCTGCCGCTCGGACAGGGTGGGGTTGCTGGTCGACGCCCTGCACTACGACCGGGCCCGGGCCACCCCCGAGGACCTGCGTGCGCTGCCGGCCGACTGGATCCAGTACATCCAGATCTGTGACGGACTGCTGCCCCGGCCCACCTCGATGGACGAACTGCGCTTCCAGGGTCGCAATGCGCGGCTGTTCCCGGGTGAGGGGTGCATCGACCTGACCGGCATGCTGCAGGCGTTGCCCGAGGTGCCGGTCAGCATCGAGGCGCCGATCCAGTGGCATGCGCCGCCGCAGGTGCGGGCCGGTGCCGCGTTACGGGCCGCACGCCGGGTCGTCACCCGGGCCGACGCCACCCGGCTGCCGTTATCGGCCTGAACTGGTCGGCGCGGGGCACCGTTTTGTAGGTTCGGCGCATGACTTCGCCGACGACCGGGACCGGGCGCACCGCGGCACCGGGGGCAGCAGCCAGGCGGGTGTTGTGGCCGGCGGCGGCGGTGGTGGCGGCCGGCTACGGGGTGTTCCTCGTCGTGACGGCCACCCGGGTGCCCGCGGGCGCCGAGCTGACCGGCCAGTTCGGCCTGCAACCGGCGGTCAAGGCGCTGACCGCCCTGCTGCTCGCCGCGGCCGCGGCGACCCACCCGCGGCCGCGTGAGCGCCGCTGGCTGGTCGGCGCCCTGGTCTTCTCGGCGGCCGGTGACTTCCTGCTGGCGATGCCCTGGTGGGAGCCGTCGTTCGTGCTCGGGCTGGCCGCCTTCCTGGTCGCCCACCTGTGCTTCCTGGGTGCTCTGCTGCCGCTGGCCACCCGTACCACGCCGCGGCTGGCCGCTGCGGGGGCGACGATCGTGGCCTGCGCCGGTCTGCTGGTGTGGTTCTGGCCGCGGCTGATCGGCGAGGGGATGGCCGTTCCGGTCACGCTCTACATCGGGGTCCTGGGCGCCATGGTGTGCGCGGCGCTGCTGGCCGATCTGCCGACCCCGTGGACCGCGCTGGGGGCGGTGTGCTTCGCGGTGTCCGACGCGATGATCGGTATCTCGCGGTTCGTGCTGGGCAGTGAGGCGCTGGCGGTGCCGATCTGGTTCTGTTACGCGGCCTCGCTGCTGCTGATCACCGCGGGGCTGCTGTTCGGCCGGCGGCCCGGGGCCGGGTCCGCGTCCGGGGCCTCTGCTACACCTGCGGTGTGACCACCACCCGGCATCCGGCCGAACACGAGCCGATCGCGCGCGTGCTGCCGATGCTGTCGGTTCCGCATCTGGACCGCGAGTTCGACTACCTGGTGTCGGCGGACCAATCCGACGCGGCCCAGCCGGGCGTGCGGGTGCGGGTGCGCTTCCACGGCCGGCTCGTCGACGGTTTCCTGCTGGAAAGGCGTTCCGACACCGACCATGTGGGCAAGCTGGGCTGGCTGGACAAGGTGGTCTCGGCCGAACCGGTGCTGACCCACGAGATCGGCCGGCTCGTCGATGCCGTCGCCGCACGCTACGCCGGCACCCGCGCCGACGTGCTGCGCCTGGCCGTCCCACCCCGGCACGCCACCGTGGAGAAGAAACCGGTGCCCCCGGTGCCCCCGCCGGCCCCGCCGCCGGTCGGCGACGCCGCGCCCTGGTCGGTCTACGACGGGGGAGCCCAGTTCGTCAACGCACTGCGCGAGGGCCGGGCGGCCCGCGCCGTGTGGCAGGCGCTGCCGGGGGAGCGATGGCCGCAGCGGCTGGCCGAGATCGCCGCGCAGACCGTGCATGCCGGGCGGGGGGTGCTGGCCGTCGTCCCGGACCAGCGCGACGTCGACCGGTTGCACGAGGCGGCGCTGACCCTGCTGCCCGAAAACCAGGTGGTGGCGCTGTCGGCCGGTCTGGGACCGGCGGAGCGCTACCGCCGGTGGCTCTCGGCGCTGCGCGGAGCGGCGCGGGTGGTGATCGGCACCCGCAGCGCGGCTTTCGCGCCGGTGTGCGATCTGGGGCTGATCCTGGTGTGGGACGACGGCGACGATTCGCTGGCCGAGCCCCGCGCACCGTATCCGCACGCCCGGGAGGTGGCGATGCTGCGCGCCCACCAGCTGCGCTGCGCCGCGGTGATCGGCGGCTACGCGCGCACCGCCGAGGCGGCGGCGCTGGTGCGCAGCGGCTGGGCCCACGACCTGGTCGCGTCGCGCACCACGCTGCGGGCGCACGCGCCCCGGGTGGTGGCACTCGAGGACAGCGCCTACGCCCAGGAACGCGACCCGGCAGCCCGGACGGCCCGGCTGCCCTCGATGGCGCTCGACGCCGCCCGCACCGCGCTGGCGAGCGGCGCGCCGGTGCTCGTCCAGGTGCCCCGGCGGGGCTACGTGCCGGCGCTGGCCTGCGGACGCTGCCGCAGCATCGCCCGGTGCCGGCACTGCACCGGGCCGCTGTCGCTGCCCGGCGGTGACGAGCCGGGGGCACGGTGCCGGTGGTGCGGGCGCGAGGAGGTGTCGCTGCACTGCGCGCGGTGCGGGTCGGACAGCGTGCGCGCGGTCGTCGTCGGCGCCCGGCGCACCGCCGAGGAGCTGGGCCGGGCCTTTCCGGGGGCGCCGGTGATCACCTCGGGCGGGGACAACGTGGTGACCGCCGTGAGCGGCCGGCCGGCCGTGGTGGTGGCCACTCCGGGTGTCGAACCGGTGGCCGACGGCGGCTACGGTGCGGCGCTGCTGCTCGATGCCTGGGCGCTGCTGGGCCGCCAGGACCTCCGCGCCGCCGAGGACACCCTGCGGCGGTGGATGGGCGCGGCGGCGCTGGTGCGCAGCCGGGAGGACGGCGGGGTGGTCGCCGTGGTCGCCGAGTCGGCCATCCCCACCGTGCAGGCGCTCATCCGGTGGGATCCGGTGGGCCACGCCGAGGCCGAACTCGATGCCCGCGGCGAGGTGGGACTGCCGCCGGCGGTACACATGGCCGCCGTCGACGGCACCGCCGACGCGGTGGACGCGCTGCTCGGCGTCGCCGAGCTTCCCGACGGCGCCGAGGTGCTGGGGCCGGTCGACCTGCCCCCCGGTGCCCGCCGACCCGCCGGCGTCGCCGACGACCACCCGGTGAACCGGATGCTGGTCCGGGTGCCGCGATCCGGCGGTCTCGCCCTGGCGACGGCGTTGCGCCGGGCCACCGCCGTGTCCAGCGCGCGCCACGACCACGAGCCGGTTCGCGTCCAGATCGATCCACTGCACATAGGGTGATTCGCGACACCCGCCGGGAGTCGGACAGGAGAGGCGATGGCTCGGCTGATCAGATGGTTCATCGTGCTGGCGGTCATCGCCCTGGGGGTGCTGTGGCCGTGGCTCTTCCAGGGTGGCTCCACCTCCTCGGCGGTGTCGGATCCCGTGGTGATCGAGGACTACGACGTCGACATCGTCGTCGACGCCGAGGGAACAATGACCGCGGTCGAGACCATCACCGCGGATTTCCCCAGCGGCCGCCACGGGCTCTTCCGGTACTGGGATGTCGCCAACCCGAACGATCCGCACGTCCGGCAGCGCCCGGAGATCACCTCGGTGCGGCTCGACGGCGGATCGGTGCCGGTGCAGATGCTGTGGGAGGACGGCGAGCGGTTCCGGGTCGCCAAGATCGGAGATCCCGACCGCACGCTGAGCTCCGGCACCCATGTCTTCGAGATCCGCTACACCGTGCCCGGTGTCCTCGACCCGGGCAGCACCGGCGCTGACCGGCAGTTCGCCGGTTCGGCGGGCGAGGTCGGCGCTGCGCCGTCGGTCTTCTACTGGAACGTCATCGCGCCGTCGTGGAACAACGTCATCCGTTCCGCCGACATCACCATCGAGTTGCCCGGCGCGGTCACCGGTGCGCAGTGCTCGGTGGGAACCGGGGTCGGGCGCAGCTGCGATCGACTGACCGCCGACGGGCGCCGGGTGCAGGTGTCGGCGCAGAACCTCGAGCCGCGCACGCCGGTGACGGTGCGCGCCGGCGTCGAGGTTCCGACGCCGCCGCGGGCAACGCTGCCCTGGTCCTACAGCTGGGACCGGGTCCTCGGCCAGTCGGTGGGTGCCGTGGCGGGCATCGGTGTGCTCACCGTGGTGCTGGCGATCGGGGCGTTGCTGTGGCTGCGCGCCGTCACCGAGCGCAGCCCCGGATTCCCGTTGCAGTACGCGCCCCCACCCGGGCTGGGCCCGGTGCAGGCCGAATACATCCGCACCGAGTCGGTGCCCAGACGCGGCTTGACCGCCACGTTGTTCTACCTGGCCGAACGTGGGCTGATCACGTTGCAGCAGCTCGACGACAAGCGCTGGCGGATCCGCGGCACCGCGCAGACCCGGGACTGGCTCGACGTGGACCCGGTCAGCGCCGCGGTCGGCAGGCGGCTCAAGGTCGACGCGCCGGGGCGGGAGTTCGAGGCCAAGAAGAGCGTCACATCCGGTAAGCGCCTCGACGAGGCCAAGGACGACATGACCGACGAGGTCGAGAAGTGGGCGCTGACCTCGGGCCTGCTGGTCAACCGCAAGAAGGAGCTGTGGCTGCGGGCCGCCAACGCGCTGGCGTTCGTGCTGATGCTCTGTGGCTTCTTCTCCTGGGGCCCGCCGTTCACGCTGTGGGCGGTGCCGTTCGCGGCGTTCTTCGTGCTCTCGGCGCGGTGCTGGCGCGACGGGGTGGGAACCCGCCGCACCGCCGCCGGGCGCCAGATGTGGTCGCGGGTCGGTGGCTTCCACCGGGTGTTGGCCACCGACTCCGCCGAGACCCGGTTCGACTTCGGCGCGCGCAAGGACCTCTACACGGCCTACATTCCGTTCGCCGTCGCGGCAGGCTCGGCGGCGCTGTGGGCCCAGAAATATCAGGAGACCACCGGCGAGATTGCGCCCCAACCGGGTTGGTACGGAACCACGACGACGTCGAGTTCGGCCGGATGGTTCGGCTCGACCGGCGGGGACTTCGACAGCTTCGAATCGGCACTGTCGTCGTCGATCGGCGCCTACACCGCCTCGCAGTCCTCCTCGTCGTCGGGGGGCGGATCCAGCAGTAGCGGTGGCGGCGGTGGTGGCGGCGGCGGAGGGGGAGGCGGGTCATGGTGACGTTCCTGTTGGTCGTCGTGCTGGCGGTGGCGGTGGCCGTCCTGGTCGGATTCGTGTTGGGCTACAACAAGATCCGCTCCGCGGAGGTCCGCGTCGCCGAGGCGCTGTCCGGGATCGACGTCGAGCTGACCCGACGGGCGTCGCTGATCCCCAGCCTGATCCACACGGTGGCGACGTTCGCCACCCACGAGAAGGCCGTCCTCGACCACGTCACCGACGCCACCGCGGCGCTGACCTCGGCGACCGCCGGTAAATCGGTTCCGCAGCGCAGCGCGGCCGAGAAACAGCTCGACACCGCGCTGGCGCCGGTGCTCGCGCTGGGACAGGCCTACCCGCAGCTGAACTCATCGCAGAACTTCCTCGATCTGCAACGCAATCTGGCCGACACCGAGGACAAGCTGGCCTTCGCCCGGCAGTACTACAACGACAGCGTCGCCACTCTCAACAAGCTGCTCACCACGATTCCGTGGCTGCTGGTCGCGCCGCTGACCGGGGTGGGCGAGAAGGAGTACTACCAGACGCCTCGGTGACGCGCAGCGACGCTCCCTAGACTGGCGCGGTGCGTCTCGTCTTCGCCGGTACGCCGGAACCGGCCCTCCCGTCTCTGCGGCTGCTGATCGAATCACCACGACACGACGTCGTCGCCGTGCTCACCCGCCCGGACGCGGCCGCCGGCCGGCGCGGGCGCCCGGCCCCGTCGCCGGTGGCGCAGCTGGCCGCCGAACACGACATCCCGATCCTGCGGCCGGCCAAGCCCAACTCCGCGGAGTTCGTCGCCGAACTCGCCGCACTGGCACCTGACTGCTGCGCGGTCGTCGCCTACGGTGCGCTGCTCGGCGAGCCGTTGCTTGCGGTGCCCACCCACGGATGGGTGAACCTGCACTTCTCGATCCTGCCCGCCTGGCGCGGCGCGGCCCCGGTTCAGGCCGCGCTGGCCGCCGGTGACACGGTGACCGGCGCGACGACGTTCCAGATCGAACCGAGCCTGGACACCGGCCCGGTCTTCGGGGTCGTCACCGAGACCATCCGGCCCACCGACACCGCCGGCGAGCTGCTCGAGCGGCTGTCGGTCGCGGGGGCCGGGCTGCTCGAGGCGACGATGGACGGTATCGCCGAGGGGAAACTGACGGCGGTGCCGCAACCCGCCGAGGGGGTCAGCGTCGCGCCGAAGGTGACCGTCGAGGACGCCCGGGTCCGCTGGGACCTGCCCGCGCACGTGGTGGACCGGCGCATCCGCGCGGTCACCCCGAACCCCGGCGCCTGGACGATGATCGGTGACCTGCGGGTCAAGGTGGGGCCGGTGACCGTTCCCGAGGCGGCCGAGGTCGACCAGCGGCTCGAGCCCGGCCAGATCGAGGTCGACAAACGCCACGTCCTGATCGGCACCGGGTCGGTGCCGGTACTGCTCGGCACCGTTCAACCGCCGGGCAAGAAGCCGATGAGTGCCGCCGACTGGGCCCGCGGTGCCCGCCTCGACGAGTACGGGTCGGCGCGATGAGTGGCGGCCAGCGCAGACCCCGACGCACCCCGCTGGATCCGGCCCGGCGCGCCGCCTTCGACGTCCTGCGGGCGGTGTCCACCCGCGACGCCTACGCCAACCTGGCGCTGCCCGCCCTGTTGCGGGAGCGCGCGATCAGTGGCCGCGACGCCGCCTTCGCCACCGAGCTGACCTACGGAACCTGCCGGACCCGGGGTTTGCTGGACGCGATCATCGCCGCGGCGGCCGGCCGGCCGGTGGAGCGCATCGATCCGGTGCTGCTCGATCTGCTGCGGCTGGGCGCCTACCAGCTGTTGCGCACCCGGGTCGGTGACCACGCCGCGGTCTCGACCACGGTCGAGCAGGCCGGTATCGAATTCGACACGGCCCGAGCCGGGTTCGTCAACGGCGTGCTGCGCAGCATCGCCCGGCGCGACGAGGCCGACTGGGTTGCCGAGTTGGCCCCGGCCGCGGCATCGGACCCGGTGGGGCATCTGGCGTTCGTCCACGCCCACCCGCGCTGGATCGCCCAGGCGTTCGCCGATGCACTGGGCGGCCGGGCGGCCGAACTCGCCGCACTGCTGGCCAGTGACGACTCCCGACCCGAGGTGCACCTGGCGGCCCGGCCGGGCCGGTTGACCGCGGCCGAGCTCGCCGCGCAGACCGGGGGCCGGGTCGGGCGTTTCTCGCCGTATGCGGTCCACCTCGGAGACGGGGATCCCGGCGCGCTGGACGCGGTGCGTGAGGGGGCCGCACTGGTGCAGGACGAAGGCAGCCAGCTCGTCGCCCGCGCGCTCACCCTCGCCCCGGTCACCGGGGCCGACGGCGGACGCTGGTTGGACCTGTGTGCCGGCCCGGGCGGCAAGACGGCGCTGCTGGCGGCGCTCGGGCAACCCCTCGGAGCCACCGTCACCGCGGTCGAGCCCGCACCGGCGCGCGCCGAGCTGGTCGAACAGAACACCGCCGGGCTGCCGGTCGAGGTGGTGCGCGTCGACGGCCGTGATCCGGGCCTGGCGCCCGGTTTCGACCGGGTCCTGGTCGACGCACCGTGTACCGGGCTGGGGGCGTTGCGCCGCCGCCCGGAAGCCCGGTGGCGGCGCCAGCCCGGCGACGTGCCCGCCCTGGCCAAGCTGCAGCGTGAGCTGCTGGCCTCGGCGATCCGGCTCACCCGCCCCGGCGGGGTGGTGCTGTACGCGACGTGCTCACCGCATCTGGCCGAGACCACCGGCGTGATCGCCGACGCGGTGCGCCGCCACCCGGTGACCGCGCTGGACACCCCGCAGCTGTTCAGCCCGGCCACCGACCTGGGAGCGGGCCCCGCGGCGCAGCTCTGGCCGCACCGGCACGGAACCGATGCGATGTTCGCCGCCGCGCTGCGGGTCGATGACGCCCCGATAGGCTGAGCCCATGCCTGCACCGATGATCGCCCCGTCGATCCTGGCCGCCGATTTCGCCCGGCTGGCCGAGGAATCCGCCGCCGTCGCCGGCGCCGACTGGCTGCACGTCGATGTGATGGACAACCACTTCGTGCCGAACCTGACGCTCGGCCTGCCGGTGGTGGAATCGCTGCTGAAGTACACCGACATCCCGATGGACTGCCATCTGATGATCGAGAACCCGAAGCGGTGGGCGCCGCCGTACGCCGAAGCCGGTGCCCACAACGTCACGATCCACGCCGAGGCCACCGACGACCCGGTCGGGGTAGCCCGGGACATCCGCGCCGCCGGGGCCAAGGCCGGGCTGTCGGTCAAGCCGGGCACCCCGATCGACCCTTACCTCGAGATCCTGCCCGAATTCGACACCCTGCTGGTGATGTCCGTGGAGCCCGGTTTCGGCGGACAGAAGTTCATCGCCGAGGTGCTGCCCAAGGTCGGCCTGGTCCGCCGGCTGGTCGACTCCGGTGAACTGAGCATCCTCATCGAGATCGACGGCGGCATCAACGCCGACACCATCGAACAGGCCGCCGTGGCCGGCGTCGACTGCTTCGTCGCCGGTTCGGCGGTCTACAGCGCCGCCGATCCCGCCGCCGCGGTGCGGGCGCTGCGCGAACAGGCGGCCTCGGCGGCCCTGCACCTGTCGCTGTGAACCTCGACGCCGCGATGCGCACGGCCATCGACCAGGCCGAGCAGGTCAAAGGGCTCACCTACCCCAATCCGCCGGTCGGTGCGGTGATCCTGGACCGCACCGGGCAGATCGCCGGCATCGGCGCCACCGCGCCCGCCGGGGGGCCGCACGCCGAGGTGCTGGCTCTGCGCCGGGCCGGGCGGCGCGCCGTGGGCGGCACCGCCGTGGTCACGCTCGAGCCGTGCAATCACCACGGTCGCACCCCGCCCTGTGTCGACGCGCTGGTGGAGGCCGGGGTCGCTGCGGTCGCCTTCGCGGTCAGCGATCCCAACCCGGTGGCCGCCGGTGGCGCCACCCGGTTGGCCGAGGCCGGCATCGAGGTGCACGCCGGGGTGCTCGCCGGGGAGGTCGCCGGCGGGCCCTTGCGGGAATGGCTGCACAAACTGCGCACCGGCCTACCGCACGTCACCTGGAAATTCGCGACCAGCGTCGACGGCCGCAGCGCAGCCGCCGACGGATCGAGCCAGTGGATCACCAGCGAGGCGGCCCGTGCCGACGTGCACCGCCGGCGAGCGGCCGCCGAGGCCATCGTCGTCGGCACCGGGACGGTGTTCGTCGACGATCCCGCGCTGACCGCCCGGCTGCCCGACGGCAGCCTCGCCGAGCGGCAGCCGCTGCGGGTCGTCGTGGGCAAACGTGAGATATCTCCCGACGCGCGGGTGCTCGACGACGACTCACGCACCATGGTGATCCGCACCCGCGACCCCCACGAAGTGATCAAGGCGCTCTCCGACCGCACCGACGTGCTGGTCGAAGGCGGGCCGACACTGGCCGGCGCATTCCTGCGGGCCGGCGTCATCGACCGGATCGTCGCCTACGTGGCGCCCATCCTGCTCGGCGGGCCGATCACCGCCGTCGACGATGTCGGGGTCCTCAGCATCGCGCAGGCCCAGCGCTGGCGCTTCGACGGCGTACAGGCAGTGGGGCCCGACGTGCTGTTGAGCCTGATCCCGGCTTAGCCGGGTGGTGGGTCTCACAGCCGTTGCGAGTGCGTCGCCGGGCGGCTAGCCGGCCGCTGCTCGGTAAAATCGTTGGCGCCGGCCATCGATGACGCCGGGAATATCGCGCTTTCAGAGACGAGTTGCGCATCAGAAAGCACGAGAAGAGGTACCAGCATGACTACTGCACTGCAGGGCTGGCTGAATCACAGTCCGTTCGACCCCCGCCACCTCAAGGCAGTCCTCCGGGACATGTGGCAGGAGCTGACCGCCGACGAGCCGGGCGCCGGGGCCGATGAGCCTGCGCCTCAGCTGATGGGACGCGGGCTCGAGCGCTGCTGATCCCCGACGGACTCGCCGGGCTCCTCGGCGTGCTCCTGACGCCCGCTGATGAACAGCCCCAGCACCGCGCCCACGACGCACACCACCGCGGTGATGGTGAAGATCTCCGCATACTGCATGACGTAGGCCTCCCGGACCCGGGCCGCCTCGGCAGCCAGGCGGGCGGCCAGGGTGTTCGCGTTCGGGTCGGGGGGGATGCTGGCCAGGAACTGGTTGAAGCGGTAGAGACCCCACGCCGAGAGCGCGGCGATCCCGATCAGCATGCCGATCATCCGGGCGACCACGACGGCCGCCGAGGCGATGCCGTGCTGTGCGGTCGGGACCACCCGTAGCGTCGCCGAGGTCAGTGGCCCGATCACCAGGCCCAGCCCGAGCCCGGCGATCGCCAGGTCGGTGTCGAGCACCGGCAGGCTGACGAAACCGAGATCGTGGCGGGCCGCCAGCAGGTCGGCCGGCCATTTCGAGATCAGCAGGTAGCCGCCGGCGGCGATGAGCAGCCCGATGAACGCGATGATGCGGTCGCCGACCCTGGTGGCCAGCCAGCCGCCGAGCAGCGCCCCGATCGGCAGCGCGATCAGGAAACGCAGCAGCAGGAACGCGGCCTGGTTCTGATCCTGGCCCAGCACACCCTGACCGAACAGCTCGACGTTGACCAGCGTCACCATCAGTGCCGCACCGGCGCTCAAGGAGGCCCCCAGAGCGGCCAGGAACGGCCGGAAATGCACCCCGGCGGGGTCCAGCAGGCGGGTCTTGGCGAACTTCTCCCAGACGAAGAATCCGACGGCAACCACCGCGGCCGCGATCAGCACCGGCGGGCCCCAGCTGGGCAGCACCTGCCGTCCGTCCGGCGCCGGGTTGTAGAGCCCGATCACGGCCAGGCCCAGCGCGACGGCCAACAGCAGGCCACCCACCACATCGACCTTCTGCGGTTCGTCGGTCTGCGCCCGGCCCGGCAGGCTGAAGTGGATCATCACCATCGCGATCGCGGCCAGCGGCACGTTGACCCAGAACACCGACTGCCAGTGGTGGAAAATCCAGACCAGCGTGATGCCGTAGATGGGCCCGAGCACGCTGCCGAGCTCCTGGGCGGCGCCCACCCCACCGAGCACCGCGGCGCGGTTGCGGGCCGCCCACAGGTCGGCCGCCAGCGCCAGGGTCACCGGCAGCAGTGCGCCGCTGGCGGTGCCCTGGATCACCCGGCCCAGCACCAGCACGGTCAGGTCGGTGGACAGCGCCGTGATCACCGAGCCCAGCGCGAACCCGGCCAGGCTGGCCTGAATCAGCAATTTGCGGCCGAACCGGTCCGAGGCCCGGCCCAGCAGCGGCATCGCGGCGATGTAGCCGAGCAGGTAGCCGGTGATGATCGGAGTGACGCGCTGGATCTGGTTTATCCCGATCCCGACGTCGGACATGATGTCGGTCATGATCGTCACGACGACATAGGTGTCGAGCGCGCCGAGCACGACCGCGAGGCTGCCCGCGCCGATCGCGACACGGCGATTGGTCTGGGCCGAGCCGGGACTCGAGCGGGACCCCGCCCGTCCCGTCAACGTGGGGCGGTGCATCACACCGCCGGTTTGTCGACGGTGACCGGCTCACCCCAGTTGGACAGCGTCATCGTGACGCTGTTGCCCGGGCTGGGCTCCAGGCGCGCCTGCATCAGCTCGTGGTCGCCGTCCTCGGCGACCCACGCGGTGCCGGGCACCGGAGCCGTCGCGGCGATCTGCGGCGCGATCTTGTTGACCGCCTCGGCGCTGACCATCCCGGTGATGCGCACGGTGCTCACACCCTCGATCGTCTCCCGGCCGTCGGCCCTGGGGTCGGAGAAGTTGGCGAGCAGGTTGGCCAGCCCCGCATCGGGGCTCAGGATCGCCGCGACGTCGTAGATGTCGGCGGCCGGACCGAAGTTCGACAGGGTGCCGCCCGCGGTGATCGCGGCGTAGAGGTCGCCGTCGGCGACGACGAACTGCACACCCTCGAGCCGCTGGCCGAGGAACAGGATGTCGGCGGTGCCCTTGGCCGCGACGGTGGGGGTCTGGGTCAGGTCGCCCTCGATCGACTCGACCGGCAGTTCGGCGATCTGCCCCTGCACGGCCAGTCGGAGGTGGGCGCTGCTCTGGCCCTTGGTGGTCTCGCTGGACTCGCTGAGCAGGGTGGCAGCGTCGGGCAGCTCGGTGGAGGAGTCATCGGACGAGCCGGAACACCCGGCGACAAGGGCGACGACGGCGACGAGGGCGGCGAAGATCGCCAACAGGCGGGTCTGCATGCCCAGCATGGTAGTAGGTAGCCGACGTGCCGCCCGTCGGCCCAGGAGTTCTAGGCTGGGCGACGTGTTCACCGGAATCGTCGAAGAGCTGGGTGAGGTCGTCGGCAAGGAGGATCTCGGCGACTCGGCCCGCCTGGTGATTCGTGGCCCGATTGTGACGTCGGACGCCGGTCACGGTGATTCGATCGCGGTCAACGGGGTGTGTCTGACCGTCGTGGAGGTGCTGCCCGACGGCTCGTTCTCCACCGACGTGATGGCCGAGACGCTGAACCGGTCGAGCCTGCGCGGCGCGGCGGCCGGCACCCGGGTCAACCTGGAGCGGGCCGCGGCGATCAGCAGCAGGCTCGGCGGCCACATCGTGCAGGGGCATGTCGACGGGACGGGCCAGGTCGTCTCGCGCACCCCGTCGGAGCACTGGACGGTGGTGCGCATCGCGCTGCCGGGCCCGTTGTCCCGCTATGTCGTGCACAAAGGGTCGATCACCGTCGACGGGGTGTCGCTGACGGTCTCGGACCTGGGGCCGGACTGGTTCGAGGTCTCGCTGATCCCCACCACCCTCGACCTGACCACCTTGGGCCGTGCCGAGGTCGGGGCGCCGGTGAACCTCGAGGTCGACGTCATCGCCAAATACGTCGAGCGGCTGCTGGCGGCCGACGCCGCGGTGCCGGACACCGACCCGCGGAGCTGACCGGCCGGCCGCCTGACGGCTCACCGACCGGCAGGCAATAACCAGTGTCAACGCGTGGTTCATACTGGGAGGTGTCGACGGGTGGTTCCGGCGCAGGGACCGGCAAGGTGGTGAAGATGACGAGGCTGGATTCGGTCGAGCGTGCAGTGGCCGACATCGCCGCGGGCAAGGCCGTTGTCGTCATCGACGACGAGGACCGCGAGAACGAGGGCGACCTGATCTTCGCCGCCGAGAAGGCCACTCCCGAGCTGGTGGCGTTCATGGTCCGCTACACCTCCGGATACCTGTGTGTGCCGCTCGACGGCGACGTCTGCGACCGGCTGGGTCTGCTGCCGATGTACGCGGTGAACCAGGACAAGCACGGCACCGCCTACACCGTCACCGTCGACGCCAAGGCCGGCGTCGGCACCGGCATCTCCGCCTCCGACCGCGCCACCACCATGCGGCTGCTCGCCGACCCCGGCTCGGTGGCCGCTGACTTCACCAAACCCGGGCATGTGGTGCCGTTGCGCGCCAAGGACGGCGGTGTGTTGCGCCGTCCCGGCCACACCGAGGCCGCCGTCGACCTGGCCCGCCTGGCCGGCCTGCAGCCCGCCGGAGCGATCTGTGAGATCGTCAGCCAGAAGGACGAGGGCTCCATGGCCCAGACCGACGAGCTGCGCATCTTCGCCGACGAGCACGATCTGGCGCTCATCTCGATCGCCGACCTCATCGAGTGGCGGCGCAAACACGAAAAGCACATCAAGCGGGTGGCCGAGGCGCGCATCCCGACCCGCCACGGCGAGTTCCGGGCGGTCGGCTACACCAGCATCTACGAGGACGTCGAACACGTCGCCCTGGTCAAGGGCGACATCGCGGGACCGGGTTCGGGCCCACACGGCGACGGGCACGACGTGCTGGTGCGGGTGCACTCCGAATGCCTGACCGGTGACGTGTTCGGCTCCCGGCGCTGCGACTGCGGCCCGCAGCTGGACGCCGCGCTGGCGATGGTCGCCCGCGAGGGCCGCGGCGTGGTGCTCTACATGCGCGGCCACGAGGGCCGGGGCATCGGCCTGATGCACAAGCTGCAGGCCTATCAGCTGCAGGACGCCGGCGACGACACCGTCGACGCGAACCTGAAGCTGGGGCTGCCGGCCGATGCGCGCGACTACGGGATCGGCGCCCAGATCCTGGTCGACCTCGGGGTGCGGTCGATGCGGCTGCTGACCAACAATCCGGCCAAGCGGGTCGGTTTGGACGGCTACGGCCTGCACATCATCGAGCGGGTGCCGCTACCGGTCCGGGCCAACGCGGAGAACATCCGCTACCTGATGACCAAACGCGACCGGATGGGTCACGACCTCATCGGCCTCGAGGACTACGACGAGACGATCCCCGGTGAGTTCGGCGGGGCGGTATGAGCCCTGCAGTCGGCGTTCCCGACCTGCCCACCCTCGACGCCTCGGACGTCACGCTGGCGATCGTGGCCAGCACGTGGCACGAGATGATCTGCGACGCCCTGCTCGACGGGGCCCGCAAGGTTGCGGCCGAGGCCGGGGTGGCCGACCCCACCGTCGTGCGGGTGCTCGGCGCCATCGAGATCCCGGTGATCGCCCAGGCGCTGGCGGCCACCCACGACGCCGTCGTCGCGCTGGGTGTGGTGATCCGTGGTGAGACACCGCATTTCGACTACGTCTGCGACGCCGTCACGCAGGGACTCACCCGGGTCTCACTGGACGCCTCGACCCCGGTCGCCAACGGCGTGCTGACCACCAACACCGAGCATCAGGCGCTCGACCGGGCCGGGCTGCCGTCCTCCGCCGAGGACAAGGGCGCTCAGGCGGCTGCTGCGGCGCTGTCCACCGCGCTGACCCTGCGCGCGCTGAAGTCAGGTACATGAGCGGATCGGACTGGGACCTCGAGGTCAGGCCCCACCTCACCCCGATCTTCGCCTACGGATCGGCGGCGATCATCCTGCTCGCGCACATCGCGGTGGGTGCGCTGCTCAAGGTGGGTTCCACGGGCGTGGTCTTCCGCACCTACGACCAGGTCGCCATCGCGATGGTCGGCGTGGTGATCGCCGGTTTCGTCTGCTTGTTCGCCCGGCCCCGGCTGCGGGTCGGCCGGGCCGGCGTCGCGGTGCGAAACCTGTTCGGCTACCGGTTCTTTGCCTGGGATGATGTGGTCGGGGTCTCATTCCACCCCGGGGCGCGGTGGGCGCGCCTGGACCTGCCCGACGACGAATACGTCCCGGTGATGGCCATCCAGGCGGTAGACAAGGGTCGCGCCGTGCAGGCGATGGATCAGGTGCGCGCGGTGCAGCGCCGCCACCGCCCCGACCCCGCCTCCCGGCGCGAGACGCACTGAACCGGTCCGTCGGCGGCGGGCAGTAACCTGGATCTGTGCCGGATCCAGCGACGTACCGACCTGCTCCCGGGTCCATTCCCGTCGAACCCGGTGTGTACCGCTTCAAGGACGTGCACGGCCGGGTCATCTACGTCGGCAAGGCCAAGAGCCTGCGCAGCAGGCTGAATTCCTACTTCGCCGACCTCGCGGGACTGGCGCCACGCACCCGCCAGATGGTGATGACGGCCGCCGCGGTGGAGTGGACGGTGGTCACCACCGAGGTCGAGGCCCTGCAGCTGGAATACAACTGGATCAAGGAGTTCGACCCGCGGTTCAACATCCGCTACCGCGACGACAAGTCCTACCCGGTGCTGGCGGTCACCCTCAACGAGGAGTACCCGCGGCTGATGGTCTATCGGGGGCCACGCCGCAAGGGGGTGCGCTACTTCGGCCCCTACTCGCACGCCTGGGCCATCCGCGAAACCCTGGACCTGCTGACCCGGGTGTTTCCGGCCCGCACCTGCTCGAACGGAGTGTTCAAGCGGCACAATCAGATTGATCGCCCGTGTCTGCTGGGTTACATCGACAAGTGCTCGGCGCCGTGCATCGGGCGGGTCAGCGCCCAGGAGCACCGCCGCATCGTCGAGGACTTCTGCGACTTCCTGGCCGGCAGGACCGACAAACTGGTCCGCGAACTGGAACAGCAGATGAACCAGGCGTCGGCCGACCTGGACTTCGAGCGGGCCGCGCGATTGCGCGACGACATCTCGGCGATGCGGCGGGCGCTGGAGAAGCAGGCCGTCGTCTTCGGTGACGGTACCGACGCCGACGTGGTGGCCTTCGCCGACGACGAACTCGAGGCCGCGGTGCAGGTCTTCCACGTCCGGGGCGGACGGGTCCGCGGCCAGCGCGGCTGGGTGGTCGAAAAGTCCGGTGAGCCTGGTGAATCCACGCTGGAGTACCTCGTCGAGCAGTTCCTGACCCAGTTCTACGGCGACCAGGCCGAGCTCAGCAGCGCCGCCGGCGGTGTCCGCGACGAGACCACCAACCCGGTGCCCCGCCAGGTTCTGGTTCCGGTGTTACCCGACACCGCCGACGAGCTCGAGACGTGGCTCTCGGGGCTGCGCGGGTCGCGGGTCACGCTGCGGGTGGCGCAGCGCGGCGACAAGCGCGCGCTGGCCGAGACGGTGCAGCGCAACGCCAAGGATGCGCTGGCTCAGCACAAGCTCAAGCGCGCCGGTGACTTCACCGCCAGAAGCGCTGCCCTGCAGAGCATTCAGGAGGCGCTCGAACTCGAGGACGCGCCGCTGCGCATCGAGTGCATCGACATCAGCCATGTGCAGGGAACCGATGTGGTGGCCTCCCTGGTGGTCTTCGAAGACGGATTGCCCAAGAAATCGGACTATCGGCATTATTCGATCAGGGAGGCCGCCGGCGGCGGCCGGTCCGACGACGTCGCCTCGATCGCAGAGGTCACCCGCCGGCGCTTCCACCGCCACGTGCGCGACGTGCAGGACGCCGACGGCCCGGCGCTGCCCGACCCGGGTTCCGGCGCTCTCGCCGACGAGGGTCCCCGCGCAGCGCGTCCGGCCAGATTCGCCTACCCGCCCAACCTCTTCGTCGTCGACGGTGGCGCACCACAGGTGAACGCAGCTGCGGCCGTCCTCGAAGAATTGGGTATCACCGATGTGGCGGTGATCGGGCTGGCCAAGAGACTCGAGGAGGTGTGGATGCCCGGGCAGGACGGATCGCCGGCCGAACCGGTGATCCTGCCGCGCAACAGCGACGGGCTGTACCTGCTGCAACGGGTGCGCGACGAGGCGCACCGGTTCGCGATCAGCTACCACCGCAGCAAACGGTCCAAACGGATGACCGCTTCCGTGCTGGACTCGGTGCGCGGGCTGGGTGAACACCGGCGCAAGGCGCTGGTCACCCACTTCGGATCGCTGGCCCGGCTCAAAGAGGCCAGCGTCGAGGAGATCACCTCGGTACCGGGCATCGGCGCGGCGACGGCGCGGGCGGTGCTCGAGGCGCTGGGCGGCAGCCCCGAGCCGGGTCCACCGGTCGATGCGCCGGCCGTTTCGCAAGCGCCCACACCCGCGATCGGCGATGATCGGAGTACAGCATCGGGATGACAGAGCAGGGTATGCACGAGGAACTGCGCAAGGATGCCGGCACCGCCGGCGGCGAGGGGGACCTGGACCCCGGCGTGCTCGACAGCGACCTCGACGGTGCATCCGGCAACGAGATCGACGTCGTCCTGGTCACCGGCCTGTCCGGGGCGGGCCGCGGTACCGCGGCCAAGGTGCTCGAAGATCTCGGCTGGTACGTCGCCGACAACCTGCCGCCCGAGCTGATCGCCCGGATGGTCGACCTCGGGCTGGCCGCGGGTTCGCGCATCACCCAGCTCGCCGTCGTGATGGATGTGCGCTCCCGCGGCTTCACCGGCGACCTGGACTGGGTCCGCGGTGATCTGGCGACCCGCAACATCACCCCGCGGGTGCTGTTCCTCGAGGCCTCCGACGACATCCTGGTCCGGCGCTACGAGCAGAACCGTCGCAGTCATCCGCTGCAGGGCAACCAGACGCTGGCCGAGGGCATCGCCGCGGAACGCGTGATGCTGGCACCGGTGCGCGCCGCCGCCGACCTGGTCATCGACACCTCGTCGCTGCCGGTCCCGGCGCTGCGCGAGAGCATCGAGCGGGCCTTCGCCGCCGAGACGGTCGCCCACACCAACGTCACCGTCGAATCGTTCGGGTACAAATACGGGCTGCCGATGGACGCCGACACCGTGATGGACGTGCGCTTTCTGCCCAACCCGCACTGGGTGGACGAGCTACGCCCGCACAGCGGGCAGCACCCCGAGGTGCGCGACTACGTCCTCGGCCAACCCGGCGCCGGGGAGTTCCTCGACTCCTACCATCAACTGTTGGGCGTCGTCATCGACGGGTACCGCAGGGAGGGAAAGCGCTATATGACCGTGGCCATCGGTTGCACCGGCGGCAAACACCGTAGCGTGGCGATGGCCGAGGCCCTGGCGGCCCGGCTGCAGGGCGGCAGCGCCTTGACGGTGCGGGTACTGCACCGGGATCTGGGTCGCGAATGAGCGTTCCCGTACGCGAGGGACAGATGAGCTTCTCCGCAGGCGAGGAGGACACATGAGTCCACGCATCGTTGCTCTGGGCGGTGGGCACGGGCTCTACGCGACGCTGTCGGCGGCGCGCCGAATCACCCCGCACGTCACCGCCATCGTCACCGTCGCCGACGACGGCGGGTCGTCCGGGCGGCTGCGCAGCGAGCTGGACGTGGTGCCGCCGGGGGATCTCCGAATGGCCTTGGCCGCGCTGGCTTCCGACAGTCCGCACGGCCGGTTGTGGGCGACGATCATCCAGCACCGGTTCGGCGGCAGCGGCGCGCTGGCCGGCCATCCGATCGGAAACCTGATGCTGGCGGGCCTGAACGAGGTGCTCGCCGACCCGGTGGCGGCCCTCGACGAGCTGGGCCGGATCCTGGGGGTCAAGGGGCGGGTGCTGCCGATGTGCCCGTCGGGGCTGAGCATCGAGGCCGATGTCGTCGGGCTGGAGTCCGATCCCCGGGTCAGCAGGTCGATCCGCGGCCAGGTCGCGATCGCGACCACCGTGGGCAAGGTCCGCCGGGTCCGGCTGCTGCCCGGCGATCCGCCCGCCACCCGCCAGGCCGTCGACGCGATCATGAACGCCGACCTGGTGGTCCTCGGGCCGGGGTCGTGGTTCACCAGCGTGATCCCGCATGTGCTGGTCCCCGAGTTGTCCGACGCGCTGCGAAAGACCTCGGCCCGGCGCGCCCTGGTGCTGAACCTGGCCGCCGAGCCGGGGGAGACGGCCGGGTTCTCGGTGGAGCGCCACATCCACGTGCTGTCACAACACGCTCCGGAGTTCACCGTGCACGACATCATCGTGGACACGAGAAGGGTCCCCAGCGAGCGCGAGCGCGACCAATTGCGCCGAACCGCGCTGATTCTCGACGCCCACGTGGAGTTTGCTGACGTATCCAGACCTGGTACATCTTTACATGACCCGGCGAAACTGGCCGCGGCATTGGAGGGGGTCCGGAGGCGGGGTGCGGCACCCCGGGCGGCGCCGCCGCCGACTGTGCCGACCCCGACAGTGAACGGACCGAGAGGTGACGACCCGTGGCGATGACAGCCGAGGTCAAGGACGAACTGAGCCGACTGGTGGTCAATTCGGTCAGCGCCCGCCGCGCCGAGGTGGCCTCCCTGCTGCGGTTCGCCGGCGGCCTGCACATCGTTTCGGGCCGGGTGGTGGTCGAAGCCGAGGTCGACCTCGGCATCATCGCGCGCCGGTTGCGCAAGGACATCTACGACCTCTACGGCTACAACGCGGTGGTGCACGTCCTGTCGGCCAGCGGTATCCGCAAGAGCACCCGCTACGTGGTCCGGGTCGCCAAGGACGGCGAGGCGTTGGCCCGCCAGACCGGCCTGCTCGACCTGCGCGGACGCCCCGTGCGCGGACTGCCCGCCCAGGTGGTCGGAGGCAGTGTTGCCGACTCCGAGGCAGCCTGGCGCGGTGCGTTTTTGGCGCACGGCTCACTGACCGAGCCGGGCCGCTCCTCGGCGCTGGAGGTCAGTTGCCCAGGACCGGAGGCCGCACTCGCGCTGGTCGGGGCCGCCCGTCGGCTCGGGGTGAGCGCCAAGGCGCGCGAGGTGCGCGGCGCCGACCGCGTCGTGGTCCGCGACGGTGAGGCGATCGGCGCGTTGCTCACCCGGATGGGCGCCCAGGACACCCGGCTGACGTGGGAGGAGCGCCGGATGCGCCGCGAGGTGCGCGCCACCGCCAACCGCCTGGCCAACTTCGACGACGCCAACCTGCGCCGCTCGGCGCGCGCCGCGGTGGCCGCGGCCGCGCGGGTGGAGCGCGCCCTCGAGATCCTCGGCGACACGGTGCCCGACCATCTGGCCGCCGCCGGCAGCCTGCGGGTTGCCCACCGGCAGGCCTCGCTCGAGGAGCTGGGCCGTCTCGCCGATCCTCCGATGACCAAAGATGCTGTGGCAGGACGTATCCGGCGGCTGCTGTCGATGGCTGATCGCAAAGCCAAACAGGACGGTATTCCCGACACCGAGTCTGCGGTGACGCCGGACCTGCTCGAGGACGCCTAGGAGCACGAGGGGGCCGGTACCGTCGTCGGTGTGCAGACCTTGCGGGTCGGTGTCGCCTATCCGGAGCCACCGTTCAACGCGATGCCCGGCGGCGGCCTCGACATCGATCTGATGACGGCGATGGCGGCGGCGCTGGGCGACACGGTCGAGTTCGTCGCCTTCGAGGACAGCGCGGACTTCGGGGGCATCTTCGACCGGCTGGCCGGCGGCGAGTACGACTGTGTGGCCGCCGGGGCGACCGTCACCGCGCAGCGGGAACGTACCGTGGCGTTCCTGCCGCCCTATGTGATCTCCGGCCAGGCGTTGGCCGTCGACGTCACGCGGTTTCCCGCGGTCCGTTCGATCGACGACCTCGGCGGGCTCACGATCGGGGTGCAACGCGGCAACACCAGCCAGCCGATCGCCGAAGGGCTGGTGGCCGCCGGCAGGGCCGGGCAGGTGCGCGTCTACGACTACGGCGCGGTGGGCACCGCGATCGCCGATCTGACCGCCGGCGGATGCGACGCGGTCCTCAAGCTCACCCCGGCGCTGACCGAGCTGGTCAGACACGTTCCCGACGTCGAGGTCGTGCAGCGCGGCGGCATCTCGACCGAAGCTCTGGCGATTGCGGTGAACCCCGCCGACCAGGCTCTGTGGGGCCGTCTGCAGGTCGCCCAGGCCGAACTCGAGGAGGACGGGACGTTGCAGCGGCTGCGCCGGCGGTGGCTCGGGAATCCGTTCGTCGACCAGAGTCTGGTGGTGCGCTAGCAACAGTCCGGGCCAGCGGTGAGCGAGGGGGCACCGACCTCTACTAGGCTGGCTGCCGAGCAGTTCAGGTCCGCGAGCGATGCAGAGGAGACATACGTGACGATCCGGGTAGGCGTGAACGGCTTCGGCCGTATCGGACGCAACTTCTTCCGTGCCCTGGATGCCCAGAAGGCCGAGGGCAAGAACCCCGACATCGAGATCGTCGCGGTCAACGACCTCACCGACAACGCGACCCTGGCGCATCTGTTGAAGTTCGACTCCATTCTGGGCCGGCTTCCCTACGAGGTGAGCCTCGAAGGCGACGACACCATCGTCGTGGGCAGCACCAAGATCAAGGCCCTGGAGGTCAAGGAGGGCCCGGCGGCGCTGCCGTGGGGCGACCTCGGTGTCGACGTGGTCGTCGAGTCGACCGGCATCTTCACCAAGGCCGACAAGGCCAAGGGCCACCTCGACGCCGGGGCCAAGAAGGTGATCATCTCCGCGCCCGCGACCGACGAGGACATCACGATCGTGATGGGTGTCAACGACGACAAGTACGACGGCAGCCAGAACATCATCTCCAACGCCTCGTGCACCACGAACTGCCTTGGCCCGTTCGCCAAGGTGCTGCATGACGAGTTCGGCATCGTCCAGGGTCTGATGACCACCGTGCACGCCTACACCCAGGATCAGAACCTGCAGGACGGCCCGCACAAGGATCTGCGTCGCTCCCGGGCCGCGGCGCTGAACATCGTCCCGACGTCGACCGGCGCGGCCAAGGCCATCGGCCTGGTGCTGCCCGAGCTGAAGGGCAAGCTCGACGGTTACGCACTGCGGGTGCCGATCCCCACCGGCTCGTGCACCGACCTCACCGTCGAACTGGCCAAGAAGGCCACCGCCGACGAGATCAACGCCGCGATGAAGGCCGCTGCCGACGGCCCGATGAAGGGCATCCTGAAGTACTACGACGCGCCGATCGTCTCCAGCGACATCGTCACCGATCCGCACAGCTCGATCTTCGACGCCGGCCTGACCAAGGTGATCGACAACCAGGCCAAGGCGGTGTCGTGGTACGACAACGAGTGGGGCTACTCCAACCGGCTCGTTGACCTGGTCGGTCTCGTCGGCAAGTCGCTGTAAGCCCGATGGCTTCGACGTCGATCAAGTCACTCTCCGACCTTCTGGCAGAGGGCGTTTCGGGTCGGGGCGTGCTGGTGCGCTCCGACTTCAACGTCCCACTGGATGGTGACCGCATCACCGATCCGGGCCGGATCATCGCATCGTTGCCGACGTTGAAGGCGCTCAGCGATGCCGGCGCCAAGATCGTGGTCACCGCGCACCTGGGCAGGCCCAAGGGTGCCCCGGACCCCAAGTACTCGTTGGCCCCGGTGGCCGCCGATCTGGGGGAGCGGCTGGGCCGGCACGTACAGCTCGCCGGCGACGTGGTCGGCAGCGATGCGCTGGCCCGCGCCGAGGGGCTGACCGACGGTGACATCCTGCTGCTGGAGAACATCCGCTTCGATCCCCGCGAGACCAGCAAGGACGAGGCCGAGAGGGAATCGCTGGCCAAGGCGCTGGTCGAGCTGGTCGGTGAGGGTGCGGCCTTCGTCAGTGACGGCTTCGGGGTGGTGCACCGCAAGCAAGCCTCGGTCTATGAGGTCGCCACGTTGCTGCCCCACTACGCCGGCACGTTGGTGGACGCCGAGGTCAAGGTCCTCGAGCAGCTGACCGAGTCCACCGAACGGCCCTATGCCGTGGTCCTCGGCGGCTCCAAGGTCTCCGACAAGCTGGCGGTGATCGAGAACCTGGCGACCAAGGCCGACAGCCTGATCATCGGCGGCGGCATGTGTTTCACATTCCTTGCTGCGCAAGGACTTTCGGTCGGCTCGTCGCTGCTCGAGGAGGGCATGGTCGACACCTGCCGCAAGCTGCTGGACACCTACGCCGATGTGCTGCACCTGCCGGTGGACATCGTGGTCGCCGAGAAGTTCGCGGCCGACTCGCCGCCCGAGACGGTGGCCGCCGACCGGATCCCCGACGCCAAGATGGGTCTGGACATCGGGCCGGAGTCGGTGAAGCGGTTCACCACGCTGCTGTCGAACGCCAAGACGGTGTTCTGGAACGGCCCGATGGGGGTGTTCGAGTTCCCGGCGTTCTCGGCCGGCACCAAGGGGGTCGCCGAAGCGATCATCGCCGCGACCGGCAAGGGCGCGTTCAGCGTGGTGGGCGGCGGGGACTCGGCAGCGGCCGTGCGTCAGCTCGGCCTGGCCGAGGACGGCTTCTCGCACATCTCCACCGGCGGCGGCGCGTCGCTGGAATACCTCGAGGGCAAGACCCTGCCCGGCATCTCCGTACTCGAGTCCTGAAGGGGCCACCGTGTCGCGTAAGCCGCTGATCGCCGGCAACTGGAAGATGAATCTGAACCACTTCGAGGCCATCGCGCTGGTTCAGAAGATCGCGTTCTCGCTTCCGGACAAGTACTTCGACAAGGTCGACGTCACCGTCATCCCGCCGTTCACCGACCTGCGCAGCGTGCAGACGCTCGTCGACGGCGACAAGCTGCGGCTCACCTACGGCGCCCAGGACCTCTCCCAGCACGACTCCGGCGCCTACACCGGCGAGATCAGCGGGGCGTTCCTGGCCAAACTGGGCTGTTCGTTCGTCGTCGTCGGGCACTCGGAGCGGCGCACCTACCACTCCGAGGACGACGCTCTGGTGGCGGCCAAGGCGCTGGCGGCGTTCAAACACGAGCTGGTCCCGATCATCTGCATCGGGGAGCACCTCGAGGTCCGCGAGGCGGGCAACCACGTCGAGTACAACGTCGAACAGTTGCGCGGCTCGCTGGCCGGGTTGAGCAAGGACCAGATCGCCCAGGCGGTCATCGCCTACGAACCGGTGTGGGCGATCGGCACCGGGCGGGTGGCCAGCGCCGCCGACGCCCAGGAAGTCTGCGCGGCGATCCGCGGGGAGCTGGGCAACCTGGCATCGCCCGAGGCCGCCGCGGGGGTGCGGGTGCTCTACGGCGGATCGGTCAACGCCAAGAACGTCGGGGAGATCGTCGGACAGCCCGACGTGGACGGTGCCCTGGTGGGCGGCGCCTCACTCGACGGGGAGCAGTTCGCCACGTTGTCGGCCATCGCCGCGGGCGGGCCGCTGCCGTAGGGCGAGCCGGGCCGGGCTCGAGAGGGTCTCGAGAGGATGTAGTCTTGCGGCCATGGAATTGGCCCTGCAGATCATCCTGGTCGTGACCAGTGTGCTGGTTGTGCTCCTGGTCCTGCTGCATCGCGCCAAGGGCGGCGGTCTGTCCAGCCTGTTCGGTGGCGGTGTGCAGTCCAGCCTGTCCGGCTCCACCGTGGTCGAGAAGAATCTGGACCGGTTGACGCTGTTCGTCACCGGCATCTGGGTGGTGTCGATCGTCGCGATGGCGCTGCAGATCAAGTACAGCTGAACGCGCGCCGCCTGTGTCCGGACCGGGCCCCGGCCAAGGCATCGCCATCACCACCCGCTACTTCCCGCTCTCGTGGGCGTTCGCGTTGGTCAAGCCCAAGGTCGTGCTCAACGGGTACGAGATGCCGGTGCCGGCCTGGGGTCGGGTGGTCTACCCGACCTGGCCCGGCCCCTACCACGTGCAGGTCTGGGTGCCCTACCTGCTGCCGCCGCGGGTCGGCCCGGCTGCGGAGTCGGTGATCGTGCACCCGGGCCAGCTGGTCGAACTGGAGTACCGGCTGCCGGTGTGGACATTCAGCCGCGGAGCGCTCGGACCGGCACCCCAGCCCTACCGCGGGGTGTGGATCGTCATCACCGGCGCCGTGCTGGCGTTGGTGTTCGCTGTCGTGTTCCTGCTGGCGATCCTCGCCGGGGTGTGAGGCCGCCGGTCGGCTCCCTAAGGCGCGACTCGATCCTGCCCGGCGTGGTTTCGTCCTGCACGTGCCCACCGGCGCACCGATACTGGAACGCATGTCTGAAGCTCCCGACAGCTCGCTGGAACCGATAGGTTCGGTCCGTCGCACCCAGATCGGGCGCGAGGCGACCGAGCCGATGCGTGAGGACATTCGTCTGCTGGGCGCGATCCTCGGTGAGACCGTGCGTGAGCAGAACGGCGACGAGGTCTTCGACCTGATCGAGCGGGCCCGCGTCGAGTCGTTCCGGGTGCGCCGCTCCGAGATCGACCGGGCCGACCTGGCGAAACTGTTCGACGGGGTGGACGTGCACCAGGCCATTCCGGTGATCCGGGCGTTCACTCACTTCGCGTTGCTCGCCAACGTCGCCGAGGACATCCACCGCGAGCGTCGCCGGGCGATCCACGAGGCCGCCGGTGAACCGCCGCAGAACAGCAGCCTGGCCGCGACCTACCTCAAGCTCGACGGCGCCGATCTCGACGCCGACACCGTCTCCGACGCGCTGGTCGGGGCGCTGGTCTCGCCGGTGATCACCGCCCATCCCACCGAGACGCGGCGGCGCACGGTGTTCGACACCCAGCACCGCATCACCGAGTTGATGCGGCTGCGGATGCACGGGCTGAGCAAGACCGAGGACAGCCGTGACATCGTCCTCGAACTGCAACGCAACATCCTGACCCTGTGGCAGACAGCGCTGATCAGGTTGTCCCGGCTGAAGATCCAGGACGAGATCGAAACCGGCTTGCGCTACTACCCGGCGGCGTTCTTCGAGGTGATCCCGCAGGTCAACGCCGAGGTGCGGGCGCAGCTGCAGGCCCGCTGGCCGGATGCCGACCTGTTGCCCGAGCCGATCCTGCGGCCCGGATCGTGGATCGGTGGGGACCGCGACGGCAATCCCAACGTGACGGCCGAGATCGTGCGGCTGGCCACCGGCAGCGCCGCCTACACCGCGTTCGCGCACTACTTCGACGAACTCACCGCGTTGCAGCAGGAGCTGTCGATGTCGGTGCGGCTGGTCCACATCAGCTCGCGGCTTGCCGCGCTGGCCGATTCCTGCCACGAGCCGGCCCGGGCCGACGAACCCTATCGGCGGGCGTTGCGGGTCGTGCATGCCCGGCTGACGGCCACCGCCGCACAGATCCTGGACCGCCAGCCCGAGCACGAACTGGACCTGGGGATGGCGCCCTACGAGACACCGGCCGAGCTGATGGCCGATCTCGACGTGATCGACGAGTCGCTGCGGGCCAAAGGCAGCGCGGTGATCGCCGACGACCGGTTGGCGCGGCTGCGGGAGTCGGTGCGGGTGTTCGGCTTCCACCTGTCTGGGCTGGACATGCGGCAGAACTCCGACGTGCACGAGGAGGTCGTCGCCGAGCTGTTGGCGTGGGCCGGTGTGCACCCGGACTACACCTCGCTGAGCGAGCCCGAGCGGGTGGAACTGCTCGCCGGCGAGCTGGCCACCCGCCGGCCGCTGGTCGGCCCGGACGCCGAACTGTCCGAGCTGGCCCGTAAGGAGCTGGGTATCGTCTCCGCGGCGGCCCGCGCCGTGCAGGTGTTCGGGCCGCAGGCGGTGCCCAACTACATCATCTCGATGTGCCAGTCGGTGTCGGACATGCTCGAGCCGGCGATCCTGATGAAGGAGGCCGGGCTGCTTGACGCGTCGTCCGAGCAGCCCTACGCCCCGGTCGGGATCGTGCCGCTGTTCGAGACGATCGACGATCTGCAGCGCGGCTCGTCGATCCTGGAGGAGGCGCTGGACCTGCCGCTGTACCGCGGAATCGTCTCCGCCCGCGGTGACAGCCAGGAAGTCATGCTCGGGTACTCCGACTCGAACAAGGACGGCGGATACCTGGCGGCCAACTGGGCGCTCTACCGCGCCGAGCTGGACCTGGTGGAGTCCTCACGCAAGACCGGCATCCGGTTGCGGCTCTTCCACGGCCGCGGCGGCACCGTGGGGCGCGGCGGCGGGCCCAGCTACGACGCGATCCTGGCGCAGCCGCCCGGGGCGGTGCAGGGGTCACTGCGCCTGACCGAACAGGGCGAGATCATCGCGGCGAAGTATGCCGAACCCCAGATCGCGCTGCGCAACCTCGAAACGCTGCTGGCCGCCACCCTGGAGGCCACGCTGCTCGACGTCGAGGGGCTCGGCGACGAAGCGGGGCCGGCCTATGAGGTGCTCGACGAACTCGCGGCCCGCGCGCAGCGGGCCTACTCCGGGCTGGTGCACGAGACCCCCGGGTTCGTGGAGTACTTCAAGGCCTCGACACCGGTCAGCGAGATCGGCGCGCTGAACATCGGCAGCCGGCCGACCTCACGCAAGCCCACCACCCAGATCTCGGATCTGCGGGCGATCCCGTGGGTGCTGGCCTGGAGCCAGTCGCGGGTGATGCTGCCCGGCTGGTACGGAACCGGTACGGCGTTCGAGGAATGGATCGCCGAAGGCGAAGGCAGGTTGGAGATCCTGCAGGACCTCTACCGGCGCTGGCCGTTCTTCACCACCGTGCTCTCCAACATGGCACAGGTGCTGGCGAAGTCGGATCTCGGGTTGGCGGCACGCTATTCGGAACTGGTCTCCGACGAGGCGCTGCGGCATCGGGTGTTCGACAAGATCGTCGACGAACACGAGCGCACCATCCGGATGCACCGGCTGATCACCGGCCAGGACGATCTGCTTGCCGACAACCCGGCGCTGGCCCGTTCGGTGTTCAACCGGTTCCCCTACCTGGAGCCGCTGAACCACCTGCAGGTGGAGTTGCTGCGCCGGTATCGCTCCGGTGACGAAGACGAGTTGGTGCAGCGGGGCATCCTGCTCACGATGAGCGGGTTGGCCACCGCGCTGCGCAACAGCGGCTGAGCCCTCACAGCCCGGTGCTGCGCCGGACCTTGCTGACGGCGTCGCGGACCACCTGCTCGGTGACGGCCAGCGGGGAGATCACCGACTCGCCGATGCCGACGATGCGCTCGACCCGGGCGACGATGCCCTCCATCCGGTCGACCACGGCCTGCAGCCGGGGTGCGAGTTCGTTGATCTGGCTGATGACGTCGTTGAACCGTTCCAGGGTGTTGTCGAGGTTGGCGGTGGAGTGGTTGAGGTCCTCCAGCGTCTCGCTCAGGCCCTCCAGGATCGCGTCGACCTGCTCGACGGTGACGTCGGCGTTCAGGGCTGCCTGAGCGAGTTTCCGGATGCGTTCCGGGCCGGTCCGGACTGGTCTGTCACCTCTGTCTGCCATGTCCGCAAGTATGCCGTCACCCTGGCGCCGAAATGGCATTCCAGCAGGCGCGCTCTCGTACTTTTGCTGCCGGAATGCCGTTTCGGCGGTCTCGGGGGGCCGGCTCCTAGAGTTTCGCGGCCGCGGCCTCGTCGAGTAGCCACACGGTGGCCTCCGAGCCCACCGCCCCGGCGGCGGGGATGTCGGTGGGTTCGGCGCCGCCGACCGCGGCGGCCACCGCCTCGGCCTTGCCGTCCCCGGACACCACCAGCCACACCTCGCGGGAGCGCCGGACCGCGGGCAGGGTCAACGTGATCCGGCGTGGCGGCGGCTTGGGGGAGTCGGTCACGCCGACCACCATCCGCTCGGTCTCGCGCACCGCGTCGGTGTCGGGGAACAACGAGTTGACGTGACCCTCGCCGCCCATGCCGAGCAGGTGCACGTCGAACTCGGTGGCCGGGTCGACGAAGGTCTCGGCGAGCAGTTGCTCGTACCCTCCGGCCGCCGCCTCCAGGTCGTCGCCGAACTCGCCGTCCGAGGCGGCCATGGCGTGCACGTTGACCTCGGGGATGTCGATGTGGTCGAGCAGCGCCGCCCGGGCCTGCTTGTCGTTGCGCTCGTCGTCGTCGAGGGGCACGAAACGCTCGTCACCCCAGTAGATGTGCACCTTGTCCCAGTCGATCTCGGCGGCGCGTTCGCGCACCCGCTCGAGCAGCCCGATGCCGGTGCCGCCGCCGGTCAGCACGATCGACGCCTTGCCGTGCGCGTCGATCGCGGCGGCGATCGAGCCGATCAGCCGGTCGCCGGCCGCGGCGACCAGCGAGGCTGTGTCGGAATAGGTTTCGATGGTCGGCTTCATTGATAGGACACCTTGTCGATTCCAGCCAGGGCCTCGTGGTAGATCTCGTCGGCGTCGAGCCGGCGCATCTCCTCGGCCAGGCATTCGGGTACATCTCTGCGCGCCAAGGGAACCAGCGCCACCGGACGCGAGGTTCGGCTCAAGGTCGCCGTCACCCCCTCCTGCGGGCGGCTGAGGGTGACGGTGTCGCTGGGCCGATGCAACTCCACCTTCAGCGTTCCCACCACCCGCGTCACGGTGCCGTCGATCCGGCTGGCCAGCCAGCCGGCGAGAATGTCGAGTGCCGGCTCCGATTTCAGACCCGACACCACCGCCGACTGGATCGGCTCATAGGGCGGTTCGTCGATCGCCGAGGCCAGCAGCGCCCGCCAGTAGGTGATGCGGCTCCAGGCCACGTCGGTGTCACCGGGGTAGTAGCCCGGCAGCCGGCTCTTGATGGCGGCCAGCGGGTCCGGAGCATTGGTCGCGTTGGTGATGCGGCGAATCGCCAATCGGCCCAACGGATCCTTGGCCGGAACCTCGGGCGCGCTGTCGGGCCACCACGCCACCACTGGGGTGTCCGGCAACAGGAAGGGCAGCACCACGGCCGAGGCATGCCCAGACAGCTCGCCGTGTAAACGCAGCACGACGATCTCGCCGGCGCCGGCGTCGCGGCCCACCCGCAGTTCGGCGTCCAACCGGGATTCACTGGCCTCACCGTCGCCGGCCAGGGTCGCGATGACCCGGCACGGGTGCTCCCGACTGGCGAATGTCGCCGCCTCGACGGCGCTCTGCAGCGTCTCCTCGCTGTCGGGTGCGATCACCAGCGTCAGCACCCGGCCCAACGTCAGAGCCCCGCCCTCTTCGCGAAGCCCGGTGATCTTCTTGTTGATCTCGGTGGTGGTGGTGTCAGGGAGTTCGACGATCATCGCTGGAGTCCTCGGTTCTTCGGCTTCGTCGCGCGGGCGCTCACCATCAGGGCCGCCTCCACTCCCGGTCCAGCCGGTGCACCATCTCGAATGCCGACGGTGGGCCCCAGGTGCCCGACTCGTAGGGCTCGGGTTTGCCCTGGCCGGCCCAACTCTCCAGCACCGGATCGAGTATCTCCCAGGACAACTCGACTTCGGCGTTGACCGGGAACAACGACGGCTCTCCGAGCAGTACGTCGAGGATCAGCCGCTCGTAGGCCTCCGGGGAGTCCTCGGCGAACGCCGAGCCGTAGGAGAAGTCCATGTTGACGTCGCGGACCTCCATCGCGCTGCCGGGCACCTTGGAGCCGAACCGCACGGTGATGCCCTCGTCCGGCTGAATCCGCAACACCAGTGCGTTCTTGCCGAGTTCCTCGGTCATCGTCGAGTCGAACGGCAGGTGCGGGGCCCGCTTGAAGACCAGCGCGACCTCGGTGACCCGGCGCGGCAGTCGTTTCCCGGTGCGCAGGAAGAACGGGACCCCGGCCCACCGGCGGGTGTCGACCTCCACGGTGATCGCGGCGAAGGTCTCGGTGGTGGAGTCGGGCGAGAAGCCGCCCTCCTCCAGCAGCCCGGGCACCTTTTCGTTGCCCTGCCAGCCCGCGGTGTACTGGCCGCGGGCCGAGGTCAGGTTCAGCGGCTGCATCGGGTGGGTGGCCGAGAGCACCTTGATCTTCTCGGCCTGCAGCTCATGGGGCCCGAAGCTGACCGGCTCCTCCATCGCGGTCAACGCGAGCAGCTGGATCAGGTGGTTCTGGATGACGTCGCGGGCGGCGCCGATGCCGTCGTAGTAGCCCGCCCGGCCACCCAGCCCGATGTCCTCGGCCATCGTGATCTGCACGTGGTCGACGTAATGGGCGTTCCAGATCGGTTCGAACAACTCGTTGGCGAACCGCAACGCCAGGATGTTCTGCACCGTCTCCTTGCCGAGGTAGTGGTCGATGCGGAACACCGACTCCTCCGGGAAGACGGCGTTGACCACCTCGTTGAGTTCGCGCGCGCTGTCCAGGTCGTGCCCGAACGGCTTCTCGATGACCACCCGGCTCCACCGGTCCTCCTGCTGGCGGGCCAGCCCGGACTTCTGCAGCTGCTCGCACACCACGGGGAAGGCCTTGGGCGGGATGGACAGGTAGAAGGCGTGGTTGCCGCCGGTGCCCCGCTCGGCATCGAGCTTGCCCAGGGTCTCGGCCAGCTTCTCGAAGGCGGCGTCGTCGTCGAAGGTGCCCTGGACGAACCGGAACCCCTCGGCGAGCCGGTCCCACACCTCCTGGCGGAACGGAGTTCGTGCGTGCTGCTGGACCGCCTCGTAGACCACCTGGCCGAAATCCTCGTCGGCCCAGTCCCGCCGGGCGAAGCCGACCAGCGCGAACGAGGGGGGCAGCAGGCCGCGGTTGGCCAGGTCGTAGATCGCCGGCATGAGCTTCTTGCGGGCGAGGTCACCGGTCACACCGAAGATGACCACGCCGCACGGTCCGGCGATCCGGGGCATGCGCTTGTCGCGCTTGTCCCGCAACGGGTTGTGCCACGATGCCGTCATCGTCGGCGGGTCACTTCTTGGCGGCGTCGAGCTGGCCCTGGGTGGCCTCCAACAGTTCCTCCCACGACTTCTCGAACTTCTCCACGCCTTCGTCCTCGAGCAGTTTGTAGACGTCGTCGAGGTCGATGCCGACCGCGGCCAGCTTGTCGAAGACTTCGTGGGATTCCGCGGCCCGGCCGGTGACGGTGTCGCCGGTGATCACGCCGTGGTCGGCGACCGCGTCCATCGTCTTCTCCGGCATCGTGTTCACCGTGTTGGGTGCCACCAGCTCGGTGACGTAGAGGGTGTCGGAGTAATCCGGGTTCTTCACCCCGGTCGACGCCCACAGCGGGCGCTGGACGCGGGCGCCGGCGGACTTCAGCGCCTCGAACCGCTGGCCGCCGAGGAAGACCTCCTCGTAGGCGGCGTAGGCGAGCCGGGCGTTGGCGACAGCGGCCTTGCCGCGCAGTGCCATCGCCTCGTCGGTGCCGATCTTCTCGAGGCGCTTGTCGATCTCGGCGTCCACCCGGGACACGAAGAACGAGGCCACCGAATGGATCGTGGACAGATCGTGGCCGGCTTCCTTGGCCTTCTCCAGCCCGGCGAGATAGGCGTCCATGACCGCCTTGTGCCGCTCGACGGAGAAGATCAGCGTCACGTTCACCGAGATGCCCTCGGCGATGGTCGCGGTGATCGCGGGCAGGCCGGCCAGCGTGGCGGGAATCTTGATCAGCAGGTTGGGCCGGTCGACGATCTTCCACAGCTCGACGGCCTGCAGGATGGTCTTGTCGGTGTCGGAGGCCATCCGCGGATCCACCTCGATGGACACCCGGCCGTCCACACCGCCGGAGAGCTCATACTGTTTGGCCAGCACATCGCAGGCGTTGCGGACGTCGTCGGTGGTGACGGTGCGGATGGTGGCCTCGACGTCGGCGCCGCGTGCGGCGAGCTCGTTGACCTGCTCGTCGTAGGCGCTGCCCTTGGACAGCGCCGCCTGGAAGATCGACGGGTTGGTCGTCACCCCGACAACGGACTTGGTGTCGATCAGCTCCTGCAGGTTGCCGGTCTGCAGGCGCTCGCGGGACAGGTCGTCCAGCCATACGGACACGCCCGCGGCGGACAGTTCAGCCAGATTCGCGTTCTGGGTCATGATCAGATCCTCGGTTTCTCGTTTGTGGCTAGTCGGTGGATCAGTTGGCCATGGTGCGTTCCGCCGCAGCCACCACAGCCTCTGGGGTGAACCCGAACTCGCGGAACAGCGTCTTGTCGTCGGCGGACTCGCCGTAGTGCTCGATCGAGATGATCTCGCCGGTGTCGCCGACGAGCTTGTACCAGCTCTGAGCGATCCCGGCCTCGACGGCGACACGTGCCGACACGGTGGGCGGCAGCACACTGTCGCGGTACTCCTGAGGCTGCGACTCGAACCACTCCATGCACGGCATCGACACCACCGCCGCGGAGATGTCCTTGTCCGCCAGCATCTTCTTGGCCTCGACCGCGATCTGCAGTTCGGAGCCGGTCGCGATCAGGATGACATCGGCCTCGGCGGCGCCGCCGCCGCCGAGCACGTACCCGCCCCGGGCGACACCGTCTGAGCTGGTGCCCTCCAACACCGGGATTCCCTGCCGGGTCAGGATGAAACCGACCGGGCCGCTGCCGTTGCCGCGGGCGATGATGCTGCGCCACGCGTAGGCGGTCTCGTTCGGATCACCCGGGCGCACCACCGACAGATTCGGGATCGCCCGCAGCGCGGCCAGGTGTTCGATCGGCTGGTGGGTGGGTCCGTCCTCGCCGAGGCCGATCGAGTCGTGGGTCCAGACGTAGATGGTGTCGATGTCCATCAGCGAGGCCAGCCGCACCGACGGGCGCATGTAGTCGGAGAACTGCAGGAACGTGCCGCCGAACGCGCGCGTCGGCCCGTGCAGCACGATTCCGGACAGGATGGCTCCCATCGCGTGCTCACGGACGCCGAAGTGCAGCACCCGGCCGTACCAGTCGGCTTTGAAGTCGTCGGTGGAGATGGACGGGGGACCGAACGACTTGACCCCGTCGATGGTGGTGTTGTTGCTTCCCGCGAGATCGGCCGAACCGCCCCACAGCTCGGGCAGTTTGGGTGCCACGTCGTTGAGCACCTCACCGAAGGCCTTGCGGGTGGCCATCGCCTTGGAGCCGGGCTCCCAGTAGCTGATGTCGGCGTCCCAGCCCTCGGGCAGTTCCTGGGCCAGCAACCGGTCGAGCAGCGCCTTGCGTTCGGGTTCGCGGGCCGCCCACGCATCGAAGTCCTGCTGCCAGGCCTCGTGGGCCTCCTTACCGCGGCCGACCAGGGCGCGGGTGTGGGTGAGCACGTCCTCGCCGACCTCGAAGGTCTTGTCCGGGTCGAATCCCAGCACCTTCTTGGTGGCCGCGACCTCGTCGTCGCCCAGCGCGGAGCCGTGGACACCGCCGGTGTTCATCTTGTTGGGGGCGGGATAGCCGATGATCGTGCGCAGCGCGATGAACGACGGCTTGTCGGTGACGGCTTTGGCTTCGGCGATCGCCTGCTCGATCCCCGCCACGTTCTCGCCGCCCTCGATCTCCTGGACATGCCAGCCGTAGGCACGGTAGCGGGCCGCGACGTCCTCGGACAGCGCGATGTTGGTGTCGTGCTCGATGGAGATCTGGTTCTTGTCGTAGAACACGATGAGGTTGCCCAGTTGCTGGGTGCCGGCCAGCGAGGACGCCTCACTGGTCACGCCCTCTTCGATGTCGCCGTCGGAGGCGATCACGTAGATGTGGTGGTCGAACGGGCTCGTCCCGGGCGCGGCCTCGGGGTCGAACAGGCCGCGCTCGTAGCGCGAGGCCATCGCCATCCCGACGGCCGAGGCCAGGCCCTGGCCCAGCGGTCCGGTGGTGATCTCCACGCCTCGGGTGTGCCGGAACTCGGGGTGGCCCGGGGTCTTGGACCCGAAGGTGCGCAGTGCCTGCAGGTCGGACAGCTCGAGCCCGAACCCGCCGAGGTAGAGCTGGATGTAGAGGGTCAGGCTGGAATGCCCGCAGGACAGCACGAACCGGTCGCGGCCCAGCCAGGTGGTGTCGCTGGGGTCGTGGCGCATCTGGCGCTGGAACAGCGTGTAGGCCAGCGGCGCCAGGCTCATCGCGGTGCCCGGGTGGCCGCTGCCGACCTTCTGGACCGCGTCGGCGGCCAGCACCCGCACGGTGTCCACCGCCCGGGAATCCACCTCCGTCCAGTCATCCGGGTGGTTGGGCCGGGTGAGGGCGTTGATCTCTTCGAGCGTGGTCACGAGGCGCACTCCTTGATTTGGGCGGGGCATCCGTTAAATGAGTGAGTGATCCGCACCGACCACCCTAGTGCGGAACGGTGCGACAACGCAGAGGTCATCCCTTCCCGGACGGCCTGGAAGGAGACCCTGCGCTTCCGAGTACCCACACCGGCGGTCTACCATCCTCTGTAGTAGATGCCCCCAGGGGTTGCCCGCGTTGTCGTTGAGGAGTTGGTTGCGTGCGGATTCGCGAAGGCCACCTCGTCGACGACTCTCCGGCGGGGCCGATCCGGTTCCGCGACCGGGTGCTCGGCTACATCGGGCTGACCAAGCCGCGGGTCATCGAGTTGCTCCTGGTCACGACGATTCCGGCGATGCTGCTCGCCGGCCGGGGCACCGTCGACCCGCTGCTGATCTTCAACACCCTCGTCGGCGGACTGCTGGCCGCCGCGGGTGCCAACACGCTCAACTGCGTCGCCGACGCCGACATCGACAAAGTGATGAAACGCACCGAGCGGCGGGCGCTGGCCCGCGCCACGGTGCCGCGCAGCCACGCGCTGATTTTCGGCCTGACGCTGTCGGTCGCCTCGTTCTTCTGGCTGTGGTGGACGACGAACCTGCTCTCGGCGCACCTGGCGGGCGCCACGATCGCGTTCTACGTGCTGGTCTACACGCTGTTGCTGAAACGCCGGACCTCGCAGAACGTGGTGTGGGGCGGGGCGGCCGGCTGCATGCCGGTGATGATCGGCTGGTCGGCGGTCACCGACACGATCCAGTGGCCCGCGCTGGTGATGTTCCTCATCATCTTCTTCTGGACACCTCCGCACACCTGGGCGCTGGCCATGCGCTACAAGGAGGACTACAAGGCCGCCGGGGTGCCCATGCTGCCTGCGGTGGCCACCGAACAGCAGGTCACCAAGCAGATCCTGATCTACACCTGGCTGACGGTGGCGGCGACGCTGGCGCTCGCGCTGGCGGCCGGATGGCTGTACGCCGCGGTGGCCATCCTGGCCGGCACCTGGTTCCTGGTGATGGCCCACCAGCTCTACGCCGGGGTGCGCCGCGGTGAGCCGGTGAAACCGCTGCGGTTGTTCCTGCAGTCGAACAACTACCTCGCCGTGGTCTTCCTGGCGCTGGCGGTGGACTCGGCGCTGGCGCTGCCCGCGTTGTTCTCGGTCTGAGTCAGGGCACCAGCACCACCGACCCGACGGTCTGACGGCCCTGCAGGTCCCGGTGTGCCTGGGCCGCGTCCCGCAGCGGGTAGCGGTGGCTGACGGTGACCGACAGCGTGCCGTCCGCGATGGCGGTGAGCAGTTCACCGGCCCGCCACGAGAATTCGTCGGAGGTGCGGGTGTAGTGAGCCAGGTTGGGCCTGGTCAGGTAGACCGACCCGGCCAGGTTGAGGCGCTGGGGGTCCACCGGGGGCACCGGCCCGCTGGCCGCGCCGAACAGTGCCAGCGTGCCGCGCACGGCCAGGCTGGCCAGGCTGGCCTCGAAGGTGGACGCGCCCACCCCGTCGTAGACCGCGGCGACACCGTTGCCGTCGGTGAGTTCGCGAACGCGGGCGCCGAACGCCCGTGCGCCGCCGTCGCCCTCGTCGGGATAGTCGAGCACCTCGATCGCGCCGGCCTGCCGGGACAGCTCGGCCTTGTCCGGGGTGGACACCGTGGTGATCACCCGGGCCGCCATGGCGGTGGCCCACTGGGTCAGGATCAGCCCGACGCCGCCGGCGCCGGCGTGCATCAGCACGGTGTCGCCCTGTTGCACGGGGTAGGTCGACGTGAGCAGGTAGTGCGCGGTCATGCCCTTCAGCAGCGCCGATGCGATCGCGTCGGGGGCCACCCCGTCGGGCACGTAGGCGACGAAGTCGGCTGGGGCCAGGCAGTATTCGGCGTAGGCGCCGGAAGCCTTGTCGGTGACCACCCGATCGCCGGCCCGCAGCGCCGCGACCCCGTCGCCGACGGCCTCGATGACCCCGCACACCTCGCTGCCCACGGTGAACGGCAGTTCCCGCGGATAGAGCCCGGATCGGAAGTACGTGTCGATGAAGTTGACGCCGATCGCCTCGGCCCGGATCAGCACCTGGCCGGGGCCGGGTTCGGGTCGGGGCTTCTCGACGTGGGACAGGACTTCCGGCCCGCCGGTCTCGGCGACTTCGATGGCGTACATAGGGCCATCATGCTCCCTCGGTAACATCTTCTCCGCCCATGAAGCTGGCCCGCCCCGATCTGTTCCACCCCCGCGTTGTGCTCGCGGGGTGTCCGGCGCTGCCCGAGGGCGACGGCGACGACGACGGTCTGCTGGCGGCGCTGCGCCATCGCGGACTGCACCCGCGCTGGTTGCCCTGGGACGACCCGGCGACCCTGGACGCCGACCTGGTGATCCTTCGCGCGGCATGGGATTACACCGAACGCCTCGAGGAGTTCCTGGCCTGGACCCGGCGGGTGCGCCGGCTGCTCAACCCGCCTGCGGTGGTCGGGTGGAACACCGACAAGCGCTACCTGGCCGACCTGGCGGCCGCCGGGGTGCCGACCGTGCCGAGTGTGTTCGTCGCGCCGGGGGAGCGCTTCGCGCTGCCGGCGGGCGGCGGCGAGGAGGTCGTCGTCAAGCCCGCCGTCGGAGCGGGGTCGGTGGGCGCGTTGCGGTTCTGCGACCCGGCCGCGGCCGCGGCGCATGCCGCGGCCCTGCACGAGGCGGGGCAGACGGTGCTGGTGCAGCCCTACGACCCCAGGGTGAGTGCCGGCGAGACGGCGCTGGTGTTTCTCGGGGGCGCGGCCTCGCACGCCTTCACCAAGGGACCGATCCTGCCGCCGCCGGGCGACGCACCGATCTTCGACGAGTCGGGTACCTACGCCGAGGAGCGACTCTCGCCTGCGGATCCGGATTTCGCGCTGTGGGACGTCGGTCATGCCGCCCTGGCCGCCGCCGCCGCCCATCTCGGGATCGAGCCCGGTGATCTGCTCTACGCGCGGGTCGACGTACTGGGCGGGCCCGACGCTCCGCTGCTGCTGGAACTCGAGCTCGTCGAGCCGTCCCTGGGCTGGCGCCAACTCGACGACGCCACCCGGGCGCGTCAACAACGGGTGTTCGCGCTGGCCGTCGAGTCAGCTCTGGAGCGCTTCGGCCTCGGTCCGCTCTCGCATCGACGCCCATAGTGCCGCGGTGGCCGCGGTGCAGGCCGCGGCACCGGCGACGTGCAGGGCGACCAGGGCTTCGGGCACCCCGGTGACGAACTGGATCGCACCCAGCAGGCCCTGCGCGGCAACCAGTGCGACGACGACGACCAGGCGCTTGCGCACCACGCGTGAGGCGTGCACCGCCACGAGTCCGAAGCCCAGCCCGATCACCAGGGACAGATAGGCGACCAGCAGCGACGAGTGCAGATGCACCAGCGTGGTGATCTCGATCTGCAGCCGCGGAACCGGACGCTCGATGCTCTTGTCGCCGGCATGCGGGCCGGCCCCGGTGACCATCGTCCCGGTGACCAGCACCGCGGCCAGCGCGACGGCGCTGAGCAGCGTCAGATGGCGCAGCGGCGCGGGTACCCGGGGACGTGCCACACCGTCATCGGGCTCGCCGATCTTGACGAAGAGCAGGACCGCCAGCCACACCATCGTCATCGAGGCGAGCAGGTGGATCGCCACGGTCCACCACAGCAGCCCGGTCAGCACGGTGATACCGCCGATCACGGCCTGGACCACGGTCGAGGCCGGCATCAGCCATGCATAGACCAGCACCTCGCGGCGCCGTCGTGCCCGCACCACCACGATCACGGCCGCCGCCGCGGTCAGCACCACCAGGAACGTCAACAGCCGGTTGCCGAACTCCACGGCCTGGTGGATGCCGGCGACCTCGGGATGCGGAACCGGTGTGAAGCTGCCCGGGAAACACTGCGGCCAGGTGGGGCAGCCCAGTCCGGATGCGGTCACCCGCACGATCGCACCGGTGACGGCGATACCGCCCTGGGTGAGGATCACCGCGGCGGCGACGATGCGCTGCACGCGCAGGCTCGGTTCCGGAAGCAGGTCGACGAGCCGCATGAAGAGTCGTTTCACGGGCACCTTGTGATGGTAGAGGCTTGCTAACTACACCCCGTAGTAGGGGCGGCTCAGGTGAAGCGGAACCACCGCAGTGCGCACACCGCGCCGACGGCTCCCCAGCCGGCGAGCACGGCGATGCCGAACCAGTCCACCGACAACGTCATCGCCTGGGACAACGATTCGGTCAGCGCGCCGGACGGGGTCAGTCGCGCCACCCAGGCCACCGCCGACGGGACCATGCCCCCCGCGCCGCTGTCCAAGGTCAGGGCGCCTAGGCCGGCGAAGACGAACCACAGCAGGTTGGCCACGGCCAGCACGATCTCGGCGCGTAGCGTCCCGCCGAGCAGCAGCCCCAGCGCGGCGAACACGGCGGTGCCGACGGCGATGATCACGGCGCCCAGCGCCAGCCCGCCGATCGGCGGCCGCCAGCCCAGCGCCGCCCCGATGGCGCCGAACAGCACCGACTGCAGGATCACCACCGCGACCACGGCCATCGACTTGCCGGCGATGATGCCCCACACCGGCAGCGCGGTGGCGCCCAGCCGCTTCAGGGCACCGTAACGGCGGTCGAAGGCCACCGCGATGGCCTGACCGGTGAAGGCGGTGGAGATCACCGCCAGCGCCATGATCGCGGGCACGAAGGTGGCGGCCCGGTTGGGTCCGAACGAGCCCAGCGGCAACAGGGTCATCCCGACCAGCAGGGTGATCGGGATGAACATGGTCAGCAGCAGCTGCTCGCCGTTGCGCAGCAGCAGGCGCAGCTCCAGGCCGAACTGGGCGGCCAGCATCCGGGTCACCGGCGCCGGACGCGGATCCGGGGTGAACGTTCCCGCCGCGAACCGGTTGTCGCTCATGGCCGTAGCTCCCTGCCGGTCAGGTCGAGGAAGACGTCCTCGAGGCTGCGCTGCTCGACGCGCATGTCGGTGGCCAGCACATCGAGGCGCGCGCACCATGCGGTGACGGTCGCCAGTACCTGCGGGTCGATGTGGCCTTCCACCAGGTACTCGCCGGGCGCCGTCTCGACCGCGCGGTAGCTCTCCGGCAGCGCCGACACCAGCAAGCTCAGATCCAGCTTGCGCGGGGCGCGGAACCGCAGCTGGTTCTCGGCGCCGTTGCGGGTCAGTTCGGCCGGGGTGCCGGTGGCGACCGCCGCGCCGTGGTCGATGATCAGGATCCGGTCGGCCAGCTCCTCGGCCTCGGCCAGCTGGTGGGTGGTGAGCACCACCGTCACCCCGTCGCGGCGCAGTGCGTCGATCAACTCCCACACCACGATGCGCGCATGGGCGTCCATCCCGGCGGTGGGTTCGTCGAGGAACACCAGCTCGGGGCGGCCCACCACGGCACAGGCCAGGGCGAGGCGCTGCTGTTGTCCGCCGGACAGCCGCCGGTAGGGGGTGCGGGCCGAATCGTTGAGGCCCAGGACGGTCAGCAGCCACGCCGGATCCAGCGGATCGGCCGAGTAGGCGGCGACCAGGTCGAGCATCTCGCCGGCCCGGGCGGCCGGATACGCGCCGCCGCCCTGCAGCATCACGCCGGTCCGGGCCCGCACCGCGGCGTTGTCGGCCGCCGGGTCCAGGCCCAGGATCTCGATCGATCCGGAGTCGGGAGCCAGGAAGCCCTCGCACATCTCCACGGTGGTCGTCTTGCCCGCGCCGTTGGGGCCCAGCAGGGCGAACACCTCGGCAGGGCCGACCTCGAGATCGAGTTCGGACACCGCGACGGTGGATCCGTAACGCTTGCTGACCCCGCGCAGCCGCACCGGCGCCGACGGGCGCTGGCGCGAAGGGCCGGCGGCAGACGGGCGCGTGGTCACGGGGACTCAGCGTAGGCGTCGGGGCGGGGGGTCGGCTGCGCCGGTGGCGCCGCGGACCCCCCGGGCGGCGCGGCGGCCTCGCCGGCCGGTCGGCCGGACGCTGTTCGCGGCAGGGCCCGCCAGGGCAACCGCCGGTAGGTCAGCGCGATGAGCAGCACCACGATGACCGCGCTGGCCAGTGTCGCCAGCACGATCTGGAACAGCGCGAACCGGTCGCCGTTGGCGGTCGGCCCGAAGATGCCGACCACCAGTGTGACCGCGATCACCGCGGCGCGGAAGCCGGGCCGGGTGGCCCAGGCGGCCAGCGGAATGATCGCCCAGAGCAGATACCACGGCTGCACCACCGGGAACAGCAGCACGGTGGCGCCGAGAGCGACCCCGAGGCCGCCCACCGGATGCAGCCGGCCGCGCAGCACCGCCAGCAGCAGCCAGGTCACGATCACCGCGATCAGGCTGACGCCGATCGCACGGGTCAGCGCCAGCACCGCGGTGGTGTGGTCGCCGAGACCGAGCAGGATGCCGACCTGGCCGGTGCCCAGCGCCAGCAGCGTCGGCGGCGACATCCAGCTGCGCACCACGTTGGCCGTGCCGAGGGTGAACAGCCAGCCGAACCCCAGGCCGCTGGCCCAGCCGATGACGGCCATCACGGCCAGCGACACGCTGCCCAGCAGCCCACCGGCGAGCAGAAACGATCTGACGGTGCCGCCCCACCGGTGCGCGAGCGCCATCGCCACGAAGCCCAACGCCAGCAATGAGGGGAGCTTGACCTGCGAGGACATCGTGATCAGCACGGTGCCGCCGAGCAGCATGGCGGCCGGATACCAGCGCGCACACCGGACGCGGCCGGGTGGCCGGGTCGACGGTCGGGGGCCGCCGTCGAGGCCGGCGAGCAGACGTGGTGCCGCGCCCTTGAGGGCGCTGATGCCGCGCAGCGCGAACTCGGTGCCGGCCAGCATCAGGCCCAGCATCAACGCCTCGTTGTGGATGCCGGCGACCAGATGCATGAACAGCAGCGGGTTGGTCGGCCCCAGCCACAGCGCACTGACCTCGGCGACCCCGCAGCGGCGGGCCAGCCGCGGGGTGGCCCACACGATCAACCCCACCCCGATGAGCACCACGAGCCGGTGAAACAGCACGGCCTCGACGATGTTCTCCCCGGTGACCGCCGAGATCCCGCGCCCGATCCAGAGGAACAGCGGACCGTACGGGGCCGGTGTCTCGCGCCACAGACTGGGCACCGACAGGGTGAAGACGTGGTCGAGCCCCAGCCCGGTGGCCGGCCCCACCTGGTAGGGGTCGCTGCCTTGCAGCGAGATCTCACTCTGTGCCAGGTAGGAGTAGACGTCCTTGCTGTACATCGGGGGCGCGATGAGCAGCGGCAGCGCCCACAGCAGCAGGGTCCGGTCGAGCTGGCTGCGGGTCATCCGGCGCTCGCCCAGCGCGAACCGGCCCAGCATCAGCCAGGCCAGGGTCATCATCACCGCGCCGGTGGTGGTCATGGTCAGCGAGACGGTCTGGATCCGCGAGGGCAGGTTGAGCAGCCGCACCCCGAACGTCGGATCCTGGATGACGGGCCGCGCACCGGCGCCGAGGGCGCCGATGGCCATCAGCACCGTTCCGGTGGCACCGAACAGCCGGGTGCGCCGCATCGCGATGAGCTCGGCGTCGTTGAGTGGGGTGCCGACCGCGCGCTCGTCGCCGTGCCAACCGGCGATCGACGTGCTGAGCGAAAGGAGGCGGCCTGCCACGAGGGCAGCGTAGCCGCCGGATATTCCCGTCCGGCCGGGACGAGGCGATGTGAGTATCCCAACAGCGCGTGATTAGGGTGCCCTACCTAGACCCGACCCGGGAATTGCGTCACACTGGTGTTGTGAAAATCCGCTCGCAGCGTTCGACCATGCCGGCGCAGGTTCCTGCGCCGGTGTCGAAGCCGGCTGCCGACGGGGACGCACACGGGCGTACCAGGAGCGCGATCATCAGGCTGCTGCTCGAATCCGGCCCCACCACGGCAAGCCACATCGGTGAACAACTCGGCCTGTCCGCGGCCGGGGTGCGCCGCCACCTCGATGCTCTGATCGAGGCCGGGGACGCGCAGGCCAACGCCGCGGCCTCCTGGCAGCAGGAAGGGCGGGGCCGACCGGCCAAGCGGTATCGGCTGACCGCCGCGGGCCGGGCGAAACTCGAGCACACCTACGACGACCTCGCCTCGGCGGCGATGCGCCAGCTCCGCGAGATCGGCGGCGACGACGCCGTGCGCACGTTCGCGCGCCGGCGTATCGACACCATCCTCGCCGGTGTCGAGCATTCTGACGGTGCCGGCGGAGATGTCGAGGAGGCCGCCGACCGGATCGCCGACGCGTTCAGCGACGCCGGTTACGCCACCACGACCACACGGGTGCGCGGGCCGGTGCAGGGGGTGCAGATCTGCCAGCATCACTGCCCGGTGTCACATGTGGCCGAGGAGTTTCCCGAACTGTGCGAGGCCGAGCAGCAGGCGATGGCCGAGGTTCTGGGTACCCATGTCCAGCGGCTCGCGACCATCGTCAACGGTGACTGTGCCTGTACCACCCACGTTCCGCTGAGTCCGGCAGCGCCGCAGGGGTCCTGAGCAGACGTTGACCCGCAACCGAGTACCAACTCCGGCGCACAGCCCGCGCCGGGGCCACCACCAGAGCAAAAGGAGTGCGTCGCAATGACACTGACACCGGAGGCTGCAGTCTCCAAGGCCGCCGCACCTCTGACCCAGGAAGAGGCCATCGCCTCGCTGGGCCGGTACGGCTACGGCTGGGCTGACTCCGACGTCGCAGGCGCCAGCGCCCAGCGGGGGCTGTCCGAGGCGGTGGTGCGCGACATCTCGGCCAAGAAGAACGAGCCCGACTGGATGCTCGACATCCGCCTCAAGGCGCTGCGCACGTTCGACAAGAAGCCGATGCCGACCTGGGGCTCCAACCTCGAGGGCATCGATTTCGACAACATCAAGTACTTCGTGCGCTCGACCGAGAAGCAGGCCGCGAGCTGGGAGGACCTGCCCGAGGACATCCGCAACACCTACGACAAGCTCGGCATCCCGGAAGCCGAGAAACAGCGCCTCGTCTCGGGTGTGGCCGCGCAGTACGAGTCCGAGGTCGTCTACCACCAGATCCGTGAGGATCTCGAGGCTCAGGGGGTCCTGTTCCTCGACACCGACAGCGCGCTGCGCGAGCACCCGGAGATCTTCAAGGAGCACTTCGGCACGGTGATCCCCGCCGGGGACAACAAGTTCTCCGCGCTCAACACCGCGGTGTGGTCGGGCGGCTCCTTCATCTACGTGCCGCCGGGCGTGCACGTCGACATCCCGCTGCAGGCCTACTTCCGGATCAACACCGAGAACATGGGGCAGTTCGAGCGCACCCTGATCATCGTCGACGAGGACGCCTACGTGCACTACGTCGAGGGCTGCACGGCGCCGATCTACAAGAGTGACTCGCTGCACTCGGCGGTCGTCGAGATCATCGTCAAGCCGGGCGGCCGCTGCCGTTACACCACGATCCAGAACTGGTCGAACAACGTCTACAACCTGGTCACCAAGCGCGCCCGCGCGGAGGCCGGCGCGACCATGGAGTGGGTCGACGGCAACATCGGCTCGAAGGTCACGATGAAGTACCCGGCGGTGTGGATGACCGGCGAGCACGCCAAGGGCGAGGTGCTCTCGGTGGCCTTCGCCGGTGAGGGGCAGCACCAGGACACCGGCGCCAAGATGCTGCACCTGGCGCCCAACACCTCGTCGAACATCGTCTCCAAGTCGGTGGCGCGCGGGGGCGGCCGGGCCTCCTACCGCGGCCTGGTCCAGGTGAACAAGGGATCGCACGGCTCTCGCTCGAGCGTCAAATGCGATGCGCTGCTTGTCGACACGGTGAGCCGCAGCGACACCTACCCCTACGTCGACATCCGCGAGGACGACGTGACGATGGGGCACGAGGCGACCGTGTCCAAGGTCAGCGAGGACCAGATGTTCTATCTGATGAGCCGCGGACTGACCGAGGACGAGGCGATGGCCATGGTGGTGCGCGGCTTCGTCGAGCCGATCGCCAAGGAGCTCCCGATGGAGTACGCGCTCGAGCTCAACCGGCTGATCGAGCTGCAGATGGAAGGCGCGGTCGGCTAGCGATGAGCAATGTGACTGAGGCAGTGGAGGGTTCGGCCCTCTCTGCCGTCAACAAGGGCGAGCTTTTCAGCTCCTTCGACGTCGACGCCTTCGAGGTGCCCGGTGGCCGGGACGAGATCTGGCGGTTCACCCCGCTGCGGCGGCTACGCGGGCTGCACGACGGCTCGGCGCCCGCCACCGGTTCGGCCGGTGTCACCGTCACCGAGCGGCCCGGGGTCACCGTCGAGACCGTCGGCCGCGACGACGAGCGGCTCGGGGCGGCCGGGGCGCCCACCGACCGGATCGCCGCCCAGGCATTCTCGTCGTTCGACTCGGCCACCGTGGTCACCGTCGCGCGCGACACCGAGGTCGCCGAGCCGATCGAGATCGCGATCGATGGCCCCGGTGACGGTGCGGTGGCCTACGGCCATCTGCAGATCCGGGTCGAGGAGCTCTCCCGCGCGATCGTGGTCGTCGACCTGCGCGGCAGTGGAACCTATGCCGACAACGTCGAGATCATCGTCGGCGACTCCGCCGGTGTCGGGGTGATCTGGATCGCCGACTGGGCCGACGACATGGTCCACGTCAGCTCCCATCACGCCACGCTCGGCAAGGACGCGGTGCTCGGACACGTCAACGTCACCCTCGGCGGGGACGTGGTGCGCACCACGGCCACGGTGCGCTACACCGCACCCGGCGGCGACGCGCAGATGCTGGGCACCTACTTCGCCGACGACGGGCAGCACTTCGAGTCGCGGCTGCTGGTCGACCACGCCCAGCCCAACTGCAAGTCCGACGTGCTCTACAAGGGCGCGCTGCAGGGCGACCCGGACTCCAAGAAGCCCGACGCGCACACCGTGTGGGTCGGCGACGTGCTGATTCGCGCCGCGGCCACCGGCACCGACACCTTCGAGGTCAACCGCAACCTGGTGCTCACCGACGGGGCCAGGGCGGACTCGGTGCCGAACCTGGAGATCGAGACCGGCGAGATCGTCGGAGCCGGACACGCCAGCGCCACCGGGCGTTTCGACGACGAGCAGTTGTTCTACCTGCGCTCCCGGGGGATCCCCGAGGAAGCGGCCCGGCGCCTGGTGGTGCGCGGATTCTTCGGCGAGATCATCGCCAAGATCGCCGTGCCGGCCGTGCGTGAGCGACTGACCGAAGCCATTGAACGTGAACTAGCGATCACCGAATCGAGAAGCAACTGACCATGACCACTCTGGAAATCAAAGACCTGCACGTCTCGGTCGCCAACCCCGACGCGGTGGGCGAGCAGATCCCGATCCTCAAGGGCGTCAACCTCACCGTGCGCTCCGGCGAGACCCACGCGGTGATGGGCCCCAACGGTTCGGGCAAATCCACCCTGTCCTACGCGATCGCCGGTCACCCCAAGTACACCGTCGACTCCGGCTCGATCACCCTCGACGGGCAGGACGTGCTGGAGATGTCGGTCGATGAGCGGGCGCGTGCCGGTCTGTTCCTGGCCATGCAGTACCCGGTCGAGGTTCCGGGGGTG